>JBFXEX010000021.1:0-60171 GCA_050179645.1 Xanthobacteraceae bacterium
ACACGACGCTCTTCCGATCTCGTTTTGGGGCTTCTGGAGGAGCCAAACCGGCCGAATATGCTCGTGGCCTGCGCGGCCGAAACGATCATCCTCGCCCTGTCCGGATTTCGCGGCGAGAATCTTTGTGGGCGGCTGGAGCCCACGACTATTGCCGAAATCGGCAGGGTGGCGGGTCGGCTGGGCTTTTCGGCCGGAAGCTGATTAGGGGCGTAAATTCAGGCCGGACTTATTGTCAGTTCGACGCCGGCGGCTGGTTGTCAGGCACCGGCTGAGGGCTGACTTTTCTTCGCGATGTTTTGGCGGAACAATCTCATTGTTCCAAGCAGTACTCTTCCACCGCCATGCCAACGTGCCGGGCGCGCGGAGCCGTGTATCCTAGAATCGTCGAACCGGGTTTCAATTCCGTGATGTTGTGAACGACGCCGGCCGGGCCGAGCACTCGGACGTGCCAGTCATTTTGAAGCATGATCGATGCCGTCTCCCCGTCGGCGCTTTGTGCCTTCACCAGAAGGAGCGGACGGGTCTCGATTTTTGCGCGACCGACCACCAGAGGCCGAGTCTCACCCGTTACCCTGACCGCCGTGACCGTATCGCCCTGCCGCAGTTCGCTCAAATAGTTGGTTCGGTCGAGGGACGACAGAATATACGAACTCACCGCGCCAGCGTTCACGCGAAATGGTCTGGTCGGCATATACGGAAGCGGATGAGTCTCGCTGCAGCTCAGCAGAAATCCGCCTCCGAAGGAGCCCGTCAAGAGGCCCTCGTCGAGATAAAAATTAGAACAGGTATCCACACACACGCGATCGCCCGTCCCCGCGTTTGCGATTTCGGTCACCGAGAACTGCTTCAGTTCCAGACGTTCACGCGCGGGATTGCAGAGCCGCCCGAGCGCTTCCACGTCGTCCGTCGATCGCGGTGTCATGATCACCCCGTCGGGCCCCGATTCCAAGACGCTCGCCACGACCTTCGCTTCGTCCAGGTCCGATACGAACGTCATTATCTTTGCGCCGCGCCGCGTCCCGGCTGCAATTACGATCTCGAGGGGAATTTTCGTGGGGTCCTTGAATCGAATTACGGTCAGCATTCCGGCGCGGACGGCCGCGCAGGCTGCATCCAATCGATGTTTGCCGTCGACATCGATCAGCATGCCCGCCTTCTTGCCGTGGCTCACGTGCGACGTCAGCAAGCCGGCGCTTTTGCCATTGAAGGAATGCACACATATGTCAGCGCCCATTGCTTCGGGCCCGAAACCATCGCCCTCGTCAAAGGCAACCCACTGAATCCCATCTTGGCGATTGTCGATGCCGCGATCAAAAATGACGGCCTCGATTCGATGCTCGGTGGCTGCATGCAGGATGTCGGAGATCGCATCAGTGTTGCAGTTACGCAGATCCAACCACGCAGTCGTCACGACACATTCTCCTGCTGTCCCGGTTGAAGACCGGGAATATCGCCACCGTTTACTTGCGGGTTCCGTTCTGGAGCCGTCCAGGCGGCGATCGGCCCTGTCGACTGTTGAGAGGCGCCCGAATAATTCGCGTGAAGGATGCTTCTGACCTGGCAGACCTTGGCCGCGGGATCTTCCGCCTTGAAAATATTGCGACCGGCAGCGAGCCCTCGCGCGCCGCTCTTCATCACATCAGCAACGAAAGTAACAAATTCGCTATCGGAGACCTGGTTTCCTCCGGCCGCAACCACCGGAATCGGACATGAATCGATGACGCGCTTCATCGTGCTGACAGGGCCGCTGAGCGGCAACTTCACGATGTCTGCTCCAAGATCGACCGCCAACGAAGCCGCGTGAAGAAGGGTCTCCAGGGGAGGTTGGTCCTTGATGCCGGGCCCGCGCGGATAAAGCATTGCCAATAGGGGAAGTCCCACGCGATCACACGCATCGGCTACCTGGCCCATCTGGGCCAATTGGCGGTCTTCGGTGAGCGAACCAACATTGACATGAACGCTGACAGCGTCCGCGCCTCTTCGCAAACAGTCTTCGACATCGCCGACCTGATACTTGAACGTCGGATCCGCGGCGTACTTGGTCGAAGCACTTATATGAACAATGACGGAGAGTCTGGCGTATACGTCTGCGGGCATTAGCCCGAGCCGACCTTTATGAATCACAATCGCATCAACGCCATTCTCGGCGAGATTGACTAATAATTCGTCGTATCCGCGCGCGTCGATAAAGGGGCCATCAGTTACGGTGTGATCCAGGGGAACAATAAAAAGAGGCTTTTTCTCGCATTTGGTCAGCCTTGCAAGCCGCAGGGCCCGTCCAGGCTTGATCATGCGTAACCTCCCAGAGCAACCAACTGCGGCCGCATCAACTCGGAGTTGGGAGGGCTGAAGCCGATCGCTAAAGCCCATCTCCCTCTCGATCTGCTACCTCTTGACCTTAGAACAGCTTGTACGCGGGTTGAAAGACATGCAGGCCTAAACTGCGGTTCTTGAATCGCTA
Organism: Xanthobacteraceae bacterium; assembly: GCA_050179645.1. Classification (GTDB taxonomy): domain Bacteria; phylum Pseudomonadota; class Alphaproteobacteria; order Rhizobiales; family Xanthobacteraceae; genus VAZQ01. The sequence goes on from JBFXEX010000021.1 coordinate 2,462, forward strand.
CCGCAGTTGCTCTTCATAGAGCGCAAGCGAACACATGCGCTCAAGTTCAACGGGCGCGTTCGCCCGCTCAGTCTTCGTCATCATCGTCATCTTCATCGGCGAGCCAGAATGGAGACGGAATTTCACGTAGTACGATTACGACCGGCTGTGCCGTCGACTTGACGGTGCCGTTGGCAACGAGTTCGCTGACAATCCGCTCAACACGCGTCATCAGCTTTCCTTTGCCTTTGCGAAGGCGCTTGACCAGCACTGAGGATTGAGGCTCGTCGAAATCGACGACGACAGTCGGAAGCTTGTTGGCTTCCTTCTGCTCCCGTTGCTCGGTGGCGCTCGAGGGTCCCGTTGCCATCATCAATCTCCATCTTTCTCGTCGTCGTCGTCGTCCTCGAACTTCATCATCTTGAAAGGTGACGCCTTGGACAATTCCTTCATGGCTTTTCGACGCGCCTTCATGAAATTGCCGGGAGCCTCGTACATCCAAGAACTGCCGCCCTTGTCGACGGAATCGAGATGGCGTTGATACGCCTCCTGTGCCGCTATCACTTGCGCCTTGAGCATATGTCGCATCGCCCGTTCCAGTCGACTGGAGCGCGGCATGCCATCATAATCATCGTCGTCTTCGTCGCTCTTGTAGACGACCTTTGCTTGACGGTTTTCGCCCGCGCCTTGAACGACCGTGACACGCTTGACAAGTTTGTCCATGATGTATGTCCCTCGCGTGGGATGAAGATTTAGCAGCCCGATCGCCGTCTGCTACCATTTCCGTACGTCCAGCAACCCATGCGAGACGAGCAGGTCCAACACGGCGTGGATATCCCTCAATACATTGAGATTGCTTGCCGCAGATTCCAGTAGCGATTGTCCACATTCAGGCTTAGCTCATAAACGCCAACACCATATATCATTGCGGCATGTTCGGCAACGGAGCATTCTTACGAAAACGGGGTTGCGGGGCTCGCCGCAGTCGTTGCGGGCGCCGGTAGTCGGTACGCCCGTGGAGCTCACTTTGACGCGAGAAAAGCGCCGAACGCCGGCCGGGGCCTCGTGCGCTCGAATTTACGCGGTGCCGCATTGTGCGGGTGTCTTTGCTTTCTCTCGGCTAGGCCGAACGTAGCGCGCGACGTGCGGATGCCCAAAGCTTCGGTCGAATGGCCGGCTGAGAGCGGGACGGTTCTCGCCGGCGGAGGTTATCGGTCAGGTCCGAGCCTTGTATCAGGGAGGCCCAGGCGGATCACGATCCTCCGGATGATGACCAAAAGGACCGCGATCAGGCCCAACTGAACCCAGCCGAACGTGGTCGCGTGCTCCAGGAAGGTGGGCCAGTCGATGGCGCGACCGAACCACCTCCGCGAAACCGAGTCCGCAATCAGGCCGATACCGACCGCTGCGACCACCAGATAGCCGAGCTTCAGGAACAGGGATGCGATGTATGCCATCTTACCCACGATGTTCCTGAAATGAACGATCGGATTTTCGATGCTTCGCTGCAACTGGAAGCCGAGCTGCGTTATCGTGTCGGCGAATTCCTCGATTTGCAGATAGTCCATATCGGTGGGGCCGCGTAGCCTTTGTTTCAGGCTGTCTTTCACGCGCTGTTTCGCTTCTCTGGCTCGCTCTCTGAAATAGGTCTCCCATTCTTTGGTAACATCGATGTCCTTGTTCAATCGGACGATGACGGCGTCATACGCAAAAGTCGTTCTGAACAATTGTATCGTCTCGAAGCTTACGGGCATGTTGAATTGGCGTGCAATTTCCATAAAGCGGAGCCATCCCTGCGCCGTGCTCCGTTCCCACCACTCCGCGTCCCGGCTGTGCATCGCGTACACGCCTTCGGCGTATAGCCTCTCCATGTCCAGGCGAATTCTTTCCACATCCATCGGGGGCAGCGGCCCGATCAGATTCAGAGCGGTGTTGACCATCCGCCCAATGTCCCCCTTGATCATGTGATGTTGGAATTCGCGAAGCAATTTTCGAGTTTGCGTCGAAAAGCGTCCGATAGCTCCGAAGTCGATATAGCAGATCCCGTTATTCGGCATGACCACGAGATTTGCCGGGTGGGGATCGGCGTGGAAGAACAGCTCTTCCTGCACCTCGCGCTGCGAGATCAACACGAGCTTGCGTGCCAGCGACTTGGGCTCGATGCCCATTTTGCGCACTCGCGCCAAGAATTCCCGGTCGTTGCTGTCGACGGCGGCTATCAACTCCCACATCCATACGCCCGAGACAAACTCGCTGACCATCACCTCTTCGGAGCAGTAAGCGAAATGGACGCGTGGCGCGGTGACCCCCTTCTTGCGCTTCGCTGCGCGGCGACGGAACAAATCGGTGTAGCGCGCCTCGGCCCGGAAGTTCAGCTCGTCGAACAAAATGGTCTCGAAATCGTCGCGGAATCGTCGCGTAACGCCTGGCGCTATGAGGGTGAGCGTTTCCGCGATCATCAAAATCCAGTCCATCGCCTTCAGGTCGGCCGCAATCAGTGGACCGATTCCGGGTCGTCGCACCTTCACAGCAACACGTTGACCGGTCCTCAATTTTGCCTGGTAAACGCAAGCAAGCGATGCGGAGCCGATCGGCTCCGGATCGAAGATTTCGAATACGTCGGCGAGCGGCTTTTTGATATTGCGTTCGATGATCGCAATTGCTTCGTCGGTCGGAAAGGAGGGGCCCTGATCGAGCATCTTGGCGAGTTCGGAACAGTAGGCATAGGGCAGCATGTCGGCACGCATTGACAGTTGCTGTCCCAACTTTGCGAAAGTCGGACCGGCCGCTTCGAACGCCAATCGCAGCCGTACGGCGCGACGTTCATCGCTGCTACGACGTAGCACCAGATCGACAAGGTTGCCGAAGTAGAAGCGGAGGATCAATTTCAGCCAGATGAGCAGCCTGCCGATGGGCCGGAAAATCCCAGGCTTGAAATGAACCCGCCGCGCTCGGGGCAGGGTCACATGTGCACCGCCAATCGAATGCGAAACCTTTCGACGCGGCATGGATTGAACGACGTGCGATTGGTCGCTCATCGTCGGCATGGCAGCGCTCGGTTCTCCGCGCCAACTTCGCAGTGCGTGACGAAAATTCATCGGGAACTCTTGCAAATGGCCGCCTGGACGGGTGCCGCGCACCGCGATGTGTCGACATACCCTACCATTGGCCTCGCCCTCCTGCTGGATCGACATCTATCCATGATTTGAAGGCGAATTCAAACACGGCTTCGGCGCCGGCTCATGCGGCAATGATGGGTATTGCCTCGGGGAGCTACACGTCGGAAAATCAAATATCGAAGGCGGTTTTCCGCTAGGAATGCAGGTGCAGGATGCGTACGGTTGCCCGGATGCCGGGGAGCAAATCTCAGGGGCCGCGGGCATACTGACAACTTCGCCGGAAGGTGCTGCCGAGTCGAGGTCGGTTGAAGTCAGGCGCCGACTTTCGCGACGGAATTCGACGGTGCGAAGGTTGAGCCGCATTCACTAGCCTCTGGCCGCTTGCGGATTGCGGCAATGGACTGTGCGGCGGCTTTCGGATCGAGTTGTTTCCTCACAGGCCGATGAATGGAAGCGGGAGAAGAACGCTTATGGCTCTCAACATCTCGGCATGGTCGATACGGCATCCGATCCCCCCCATTGTTTTGGCCATGGCGATCGTCGCGCTGGGTTACATCAACTTCATCAAGATGCCGATCACGCGGATGCCCAATGTGGACGTTCCGGTCATCTTGGTCCTGACCACGCAGTTCGGGGCGGCGCCGGCCGAGCTGGAAACTCAGGTCACGAAGAAAGTGGAGGACGCCGTTGCGGGCGTAGCAGGCGCTCATCACATCAACTCCTCGATCGTCCCCGGCCAGGCGAGCACACTGATCACATTCCGGTTCGGAACCGATACCGATCGAGCGCTCAACGATGTGAAGGATGCCGTGACGCGTATCCGGGCGGACCTCCCGCGCGGGATCGATGAGCCGATGATACAGCGCGTCGACATCGTCGGCTTGCCGATTCTCACCTATGCCGCGATAGCGCCAGGTAAGACACCCGAACAACTCTCGTGGTTCGTGGAAGACGTGGTAATTCGCGCCCTGCAGGGAATCCGCGGTGTCGGCAGCGTCGAGCGCATTGGTAGCGTCGAGCGTGAGATTCGCGTGGGGCTGGATCCGGTCCGGCTGCAGGGGGTGGGGCTGACCCCGCTTGATGTCAGCCGGCAGCTTCGCGGCAGCAACGTCGACCTCGACGGGGGACGCTCCGAGGTCGGCGGACGCGATCAAGCGATTCGCACCCTTGCCGGAGCCAAGACGCTCGCCGAACTCGCCGGAACACGAATTGGATTGCCGGCCGGCGGCGAGGTGAGGTTGGACGATTTGGGATTGGTCACCGACTCGATCGCCGAGCCAAGCACCTTTGCGCGATTGAACTCCACCCCCGTCGTGGGCGTAAGCATTGTGCGGGCGAAAGGCGCAAGCGACGTGGTTGTCGCGGAAGCCGTCGCTGACCGCGTCGCAGCCATCAGGGCGGAACATCCGGACGTGGAGCTCAAGCTGATCGACAGCTCCGTCAATTACACGCTCGGCAATTACGATGCGGCGATGCACACGCTGTATGAAGGCGCTATTCTGGCAGTGGTCGTGGTATTCCTGTTCTTGCGCGACTGGAGGGCGACCGTCATAGCGGCAATTACGCTGCCGTTGTCAATTCTCCCGGCTTTCTGGGTGATGAACCTCCTTGGCTTCTCGCTGAATATCGTGAGTTTGCTGGCGATCACGCTCAGCGTCGGAATTCTCGTCGACGACGCCATTGTTGAGATTGAAAATATCGTCCGTCACATTCACATGGGCAAGTCGCCGTATCGGGCGGCGCTCGAGGCGTCCGATGAAATAGGCTTGGCGGTGGTCGCCATCAGCTTGGCCATTGTCGCCGTGTTCCTGCCGGCAAGCTTCTTAACGTCCGTGCCTGGCCAATTTTTCAAGCAATTTGGGATCACCGTGTCGGTGCAGGTGCTGTTTTCCCTGCTGGTGGCGCGATTGATAACGCCGATGCTCGCCGCCTACTTCTTGAAGCCGATTCGACACGAAGAGAAGCCCGATGGACGCATCGCTCGCTTCTACACCAGCCTGCTGAACTGGTCGGTGCGGTACCGGTTCATTACGGTTGCGCTTGGGTTGATGCTGTTCGCTGGAGCCTTGGCAAGCACGCGTTTCCTGCCGTCGGGCTTCATGCCGCCTACGGACAGCTCGCGATCCGTGCTTGCTCTCGATCTGCCGCCGGGTTCCCAGCTCGGGGATACCGAAGCGGTGACTGACGCGATTACTAAGCGCGTGCGCGGTCGACCGGAGGTCGAGAGCGTCTTTGTCGACGGCGGCCGAATTCCACCGGGTACCGTCGGGGTCGGCAAGGCCGCACTGACGATCAATTACGTGCCGCCATCGAAACGAGCGCTGTCCCAGAAGCAAGTCGAGCAGGCAATCACGCGGGATTTGTCGGACATTCCGGATGTTCGGTACTGGTTCCTGGACGATAATGGACAACGGAACGTGAAGTTGATCGTCACCGGCCAGGATAGTACCACGGTCGCGAACGTGGCAGCTGAACTCGCCGGCCAAATGCGGCGGCTTTCCGTGGTTGAGAATGTCGTCTCCAGCGCTGCGCTCAATCGGCCGGAGCTGAGGATCTACCCCCGCCGAGAATTGGCCGTGCGACTGGGAGTATCGACCGAGAGTCTGTCGGAGACGATACGGGTAGCAACCATCGGAGATGTCGGGCCCGCGCTTGCAAAGTTCGATGCCGGAGATCGGACCGTCCCGATCCGGGTCCTGCTTGAGGAAAATGCGCGCGCCGACCTGCAAGTGCTCGAACAACTGCGCGTCCCGTCTCAGCGCGGCGTCGGCGTCCCGCTCGTCGCGCTTGCAGATATAAACTTCGGGGAGGGCCCCACCAGTATCGTCCGATACGACCGCCAGCGGCAGGCCAGCGTCGAGGCGGACCTCGCCAACGGCATCGCACTCAGCGAAGCTCTGGCGGCCATTGATTCATTGCAGGTGATGAAGAGCCTTCCGCCCGGAATCGCCGTCAGCGGCGGCGGCGATGTGGAACTGCAAGGCGAGCTGTTCGAGGAATTCGGCGGGGCGATGCGCAATGGCCTGATGTCGGTCTATGTCGTGCTTGCAATCCTGTTTGCCAGCCTGCTGCATCCGTTCACCATTCTGCTTTCGCTGCCATTGTCGATCACGGGCGCGATTGCGGGACTACTCATCATGTCCCTGCCCATCACCCTGCCAGTGGTCATCGGTTTCTTGATGCTCATGGGCATTGTCACCAAGAACGCTATCATGCTGCTCGATTTCGCGCTCGAAGGTATGCACGCCGGCGTCGAGCGTACCGCAGCAATCCTGGATGCGGGTCGGAAGCGTGCTCGCCCCATCATCATGACGACCCTCGCGATGGTCGCCGGAATGCTTCCGAGCGCCCTGGCATGGGGCGCCGGTGGAGAGTTCCGGTCACCGATGGCGATCGCCGTCATCGGGGGGCTCATTGTCTCGACCTTGCTTTCGCTGTTTTTCGTGCCGGCCCTTTTCACCATTATGGATGATTTCGGGCGGCTCCTATGGCGAATCTTTGGGCGCTTCATCGGAAAGGCCGACGAACCAATGCCGGATGACGCAGCGACAGCTCCGATTGTGGCCGGTGGCCATCTGGCCCCTGACGGCGGTAGGGCAGATCACCCGCACTAGCGTTTACCAAGGGAGAAGCCCGCGAAGTTTGGAGCAGCAAACCCGCAATCGTTAAGCGTTTGGCGCTCGACACCGTTTTTGCCGCTCACAAGGCGACGCCACAGGCGTGGTGCACTTGAAGCATGTCCGAGCGGTTGAACATTGCTGGGATGACAAGTATCGTATCGATAGTGCTCTGAAAAAGCTCGGCGGGCCCCTCCGAGTGAAGAAGGAACCGGGTGGTTGTTATGAGGGCTTTCATCTCGGTGACGGTGGGCGCGATCCTCATCGCTACGGTCAGTCGGGCCGCGATGTCCCCTGGGCTTGCCGAAACCAAATCCCCGCCCGACGACCCGCAGGCGTCCGTAGCCGTGGTTGTGGTTCGCTCAACGAAAGGCTGTTTCACTGCGTCCATCCGTGTCACCGGCTTCTTCGTCGCGAGTAACGAGGCTGTTGTGACACTCGATGCGCCGGGAATGAAAGTCGCCGAAGTGCTGGTTGGCGAGGGCGATCGGGTGAAATCCGATCAGACGCTCGTCCGATTGACTCGGCAGTCCACACAAGGCCCGGCCGCGGGCGGCGGAACGACCAGCCCTACCAACTTGCGCGCGCCGGCGGATGGGATCATCACGCGAAGCACGGCGGTGGTCGGAGCAACGGCGTCCCCAATGGCCGAGCCGCTGTTTCGCATCGCCGTCGACAACGAAATCGAGCTTGAGGCTGAGGTGCCGGCCATCCATGTACCTTTACTCGCCGTGGGACAACCGGCGCGTATCAGGATGGGCGATAGCGCCGAACTGTTGGGGCGGGTTCGACTGGTCCCAGCCGCCATCGATCGAAGGAGGCAACTCGGCCGAGCCAGGCTTTCGTTGGAGCGTGACCCCTCGCTTCGGATTGGAACGTTTGCAAGCGCCACGATCGACGCCACACGAAGCTGCGGCGTGTCGGTTCCGCGCACGGCGGTGTACCACCGGACCGACGGAACGAGTGTTCAGATCGTGCGCGACAACACGATCGAGAAGCGGCTGGTTCAGGTCGGACTTCATTCCGATACTCACACTGAAATTCGCGAAGGACTCCGTGAAGGTGAGTTGGTCGTGGCCGATGCAGGCAGCTCATTGCGCCAGGGTGACAAGGTCAGGCCCATCGAAGGGGCTCAGTTGGGACAGCGCTGAAATTGGGTTACTCGATGGCGACGTTCAAATCTTGCAAATCTAGCGACGGCGGCTTCGTCGATCGCAGGGCTGGTTCCCCAACGATTTCGCTGCTGGTTCAGCCTGGTTGGGCCGCGCCGCTCTCCGGTCGTCGAGCCGTGTCGCACCCGGTAAGCGATGTGCTTCGGTGGAACCTGTCGGTGAGGCTGGCCGCGGCCATGGCTGTTACCGCCATAGTCTTTTGCGCAACTCCGCCGCCGCTGATGGCCGCCGAGCGAGGTACGGCGGGCGCCCCCGTCGACATGGTGGTGACGGTCGTCGAGGCGAAGAACATGTGCTTCGACGACACGGTCCAAGTCACCGGAGTGATTACCCCAAGAGAGGAGATACTGGTCCGGCCGGACCGGGAGGGCTTGCGGATCTCGCAGGTCCTCGTCGAGCCCGGAGACACCGTGGTTTCCGGGCAGGTACTGGCTCGTCTAAACCCACCCGAGGGGCAACAGGGCAGCGGTGTGACCGTGCAGGCTCCTGCGGCCGGGACTATCAGTTCCAAGGCCGCAGCAGTCGGAGCGACGGCGTCCGCCAGTGCGGAACCGTTGTTTCGGATTGCAACGAGCGGAGAGATGGAGTTATCGGCCGAGGCTCCGCTCAAGACTCTTGCCAAGCTCGAGCCCGGCCAATCTGCAAAGGTCGAGATTGTCGGTGTGAGCGGCGCGTTGAAAGGCAAGGTGCGGCATATCTCGTCAACGGTCAATCCAACAACGCAACTTGGTGAAGTTCGTCTCTTCATCGGTCGCGACAAGCGCCTGCGCGTTGGCGCATTTGGCCGAGCGACGGTCGAGATTGCCAGACGGTGCGGTGCGGCCATTCCATTTTCGGCGGTTCTGTACGGTCCCAGCGGCACCATCGTGCAGACGGTTCGCGATGGACGCATCGAAACCCGACCGGTCACCGTTGGTCTGCTCGCGGCAGGACAAGTGGAGATCCGCAAAGGGATCGCCGAGGGCGAAATGGTCGTTCCGCGTGCTGGGGCATTCGTCAGAGATGGAGATCGCGTTCGAGCGATCGCAGCTCCGGCCGCGTCGCGATAGGTCAGGTGCTTGGTCTCGGACCGACCTTGAGATCGTCACGGCTGCTGCACGGCGGGCAGAGGCGCTTTGGTTGAGGAAGCGCCCGGTGCAGGCTCGCGACCTTGCAATTTGTCCAGGTTCTTGGACTGTTGCTCGATCGCGCGCAGCGCCAGCCAATTTGCGAACGTGCTGACGTCGATTGTACGTACCGGGGTGTCGATTGGTCCCTTTAGCGCAACGACGATTTCCGGCGAAATGGTCATCGGAACGCTGGCGCGCAATGCCGATAACGTCAGCCGCGCATCGATGCTTCCGTCGGCCAAGTTGACGAGACCATTCACGGCAAGGTCGACGTCCGGCGTTCCCAACACCGGATTGCTCAGCATCCGTGCTTGACCGCCCTCAATGCTGATACCGGCTTCGGCTCGCCGGATGGCGAGGTCGCCGCTCGCCAGCGCGGAATCCACCCTGTCTCTTACTCTGGCTGCATCGATTGGCATGCCTCGGTCCGCGGCGCCGATCACGATATCGAATGCCGCCGGGTTAAACCGCGACAACCGGCCGTTCATGAGGGTGATCCTGCCTCTGCCTTGCAGAGCGCCGATCAGCGCGAGTGGGCTCATCCCGGTCCCTTCGGCCGCAATGTCGAGCGCGAGCCGTCCAAAGATCTTCCCCTCCCCGGGGAGCAGTTCGGCGGCGTCGGCATCGGTCAACTTGATGCGGCTGCGCGCAACCAAGCCGGCGTCCTCGCGCAGGAGAACCAGTTCGCCGGCGATGCGCCCGCCGGCAGCGCTTGCATCGATCACCTGCAATGCGAGTTGCGTCTCACCGACATACAGCCTCCCCTGGAAGTCGCGGACGCTCAACTTCGGGGTCAACGCCACGTGCGTTGCCGTCACGGTGACTTGGCCGGTAGCGGCGTGCATTCCCTGCTCGAAGGGGGCGGACGGCCAAAGCTGGTCAGGGGATTCGCTCGGTGCGGTCTGCGGTATGCCGATCGCCGCGCCGATCAGTGCCGCCAGATTCACCGAGCCCAGTTCCAAGTTGCCATCGAAGCGGATTGGCTGGTGCTGAGTGTCGATGGTGAGCCAGCCGCCGATGGTCGTATCCGCGACCGTCCCACTCGCGTCGTGCAAGCGTACCGTGCCATCCGCCAACGCGAACCCGAAATTCATTGACGCCGGCACCGTCCCAGCAGGACGGCCCGGTGCTGAAGGTCGCGGCGACCGGAGTTTGGCGTTGACGATCTTGAATTCCAGCGCGGCACTTGGACTCGTCTGTTGCGAGGCGCGGATCGTGCCCGTTGCCGAAATGTCGAGGGCACCTACCGCAAGTCGACCGTCGATCGCAAGCTCGCCGTCGAGCGGACCCTTTGCCATGATGCTTAGTCGTCCGGGTTGTCGATCCGCGACGATGAGGCGCTCAAGACCGATCAGTTTGGTCAGGGTCTCGCCGTCGTCCGCGTCCAGCCGCCCTGAGATGTCCACCTCGGCGACGCTCAACGTCGCGAGATCGTCGGCCTTGAACGCATCGTTCGCGATGCCGGTATTTCCTTGCAGCGCGACGAGGACTGCGCCTGCATGGCCGTCCAACTTGAAATTGGCCATCGTATGGATTTTTGTGCTTCCGGTCGAACTGGGCTCGAGCGTGAGTGATCCGCGCAGCGCGACTGGGGTCGCATGGACGGCCAGATGACGAAGACCGTCCGCTACTTGCGGGGCGAACTTCTCGGTCAGTGCCGTCACGCCTTCAAGTGAGTTCGCGTCGAGATTGAACGTTATGGCGCCGCGTGGCGACTGCGCTCCGGTATCGATTCGTCCCCTGGCAGCCAATGCGATGCCTCTGAAATCCGCGATGGTCAGCTGTTCAATGTCGAGTCCGTTACCGCCGATCTGCATCTTCACGTCGGACTGCTTCACCTCCATTCCGCCTAACAAAGTCCGGCCGATCTTCAGTGACAAGGATCCCGCCTGCGGCCAATCGAATCCAACGTCGCCCGCGATCGCCTTGGCGACCGCATGAACACGATCCAGATCGATCTCGGCCGCCGTCAAGGTTGCGTCCAACCGCGCCGGCCGGTCGTTGCGGGTCCAGGAATAGGCGAGGCTTCCGAGGACCGTCATCCGATCAATCTCCGCGTTGAGCTGATCGATCGCGATGGTCTCGCTGCTGAGTGAGAGATCGCCGCTCACGCGAAATGAACCGGGAACAATCCCCTGCAGATTGACTTGGTTGGTCAGCCAGGCAGTAAGCGCCCGCGGATCTCCACTTTCGATCTTGGCAGGCCCCTTGAACGTCGCGGCCCCGGACTTGAGATCGAAACGGCCGCTGAGTCGCACCTGGGTAAGGCCGGGAGCGCGCAAGTCGAGCATATCGATATGCCAGACGTCCCCGTCGGTCCTCAATTCCGCGCGCACGCGCTGGATCGTACCGCCGGCAAGGGTGAGCCCCTCGACGCTGAGCCCCAGCGTAACGGGAATCGGCAGCGGCGGCGCGCCGGAGAAAAGGCCGGCCAGTTTGTTGATGGCGGCGAGCGGTTTGGTTCGAACCTCCTGCGGTAACGAAAGCATGCGATCGAGATCGAGCTGCGGCGCGGAAAGCACCGCGTCGAGCCGTGATTGGCTGCCGAAGGTGAGTTTAGCGCCACCGCGCAACTTGATCGCACTGTCGTCCGACCCATGCTGAAGTTCGATCTGTTCGAACACCACCGCCGAGTTGTCGCCCTTGATGCGCGATGTCAGGTGCCAGGGTGCGTTGACGAGGCTCCCTGCGGGAACATTGCTGACGGAGCGGGCGAATGCGATGTTGCCTTCGAAGCGAGGTTCCCGACCCTCGAGCCAGATCGAAAGATTGATGTCAGCCCTTGATGGTCCGTCGGCTTGACCGATGTTCAAGTTGAACTGGGCGCTGTTGGTGAGGCGGCCCATGCTGATCCGAAAAGGGTAGCGATCGCCGGCAGCGACGAAGGAACCATCACCCTGGACGGGCCCGAACATTGAGCGAAGCGCGCCCGTAAATTCGAGCTTGTCGAGCGTAAGTCGCGAGCCGCTGGCGGCGCTGACGAAGGTCGCGCGGCCGTCGCTGATGCTGAGCCGCCGAATCGAAAGGTCTCTCGGAGCGAAGCCGCCGTCGGACGGAAACGGCCAGAGGAGACGGCCGGCCGCGTCCAATCCGATCTCGAACTCGGGCCCCTCGAGCCAGGCGTCGTCGATTCGCCACTCCCCACGCATCAAGGAACCGAGGGCGTATTCGACGCGCAAGGCGCGGGCCCGCACCGTGCTGCCGTTGTGACCGAACTCGACGTCGTGCACGATCACGGTCGGGGTCGGCAGCAGGCGGGCATCGATGCGGCCGTTGATGCGAAAATCCAACCCGATGATCTGGGCGGAACGTGCTTCAAATTCGGCACGATACCGCGACCAATCGATCAATGCGGGTCCCACCAGCGCCGCGACCAGCGCCAGGATGAATGCGATCGCAATGCCGAGCAGTGTCGTCTGCACGCAAACTCCCGAATTGCGAAAAGTTCATCACAATGTTTATCACGGAGATGGTCGCCGAGACCAAGAGTTTAAGCGTCGGACGATTCTTATTCCGCATCAAGGAATTGTCGCGACTCTCCGGGACTGAGCGCCGCATGACCGGGCCGATGCCAAAATCTCCTCCGCCGGTAAACGCTGCGCCGTCCGGAGGCAAAATCCTCCGGACATGAATGCATCGTCGGATATCTCTGATGTCGTGCTCTTGGCGATATCCAACCGCCGCTCACCGACCCGTTGTTTGGGCCGTCGTTAATCGGTTAGATTCACGACCTGCACCCTGCGGTTCTCAGGTGCATAGGGATCGGATGAGTTCTTCAGCCGAGCCTTGCCGTACCCGACCGTAATCAGTTTGGCCGCTTCGATCCCGAACTTTTCCGACAGGAAGCGCTTCACTGCATCCGCGCGACGCTCCGACAGGTCTTGATTGTAGGGATCCTGGCCTTTGGCGTCCGTGTACCCGTTGATGAAAAAGCTGCCATTCTTCAGGTCAGCGCTGGTGAGTGCTTGACCAAGGTCGGTCAGTGCTCGCGCCGCTTTCGGCCCGATTGTGGCCGAATCGAACTCGAAATTGATCTCGAGGTCGATATTCGGTTTGCTGTTGCTGATCGATGCGATCTGGTTGCGTTCGACGGTCGTGAGCGACCTGGTCGGCCGGTTGCGTAGGGTATCGATGAAACGCGCTTCCTCGGCGCGCTTGACGTCGAGGCCGCGCGTGACTCTCGTAGGCTTCAGTGCCTTGATGATCTGCTCCGCAGAAGGCTGTTCTGCGGCGAGCGCGAACTCGACGCTGGCGGGCAGGATCAGGGCAGCGGCGAAGACGACACGTATCAAATTCAGGCCGAATTTGTTGGGGCTTGCGGACATTTTTCCTCTCCGGATTGTATGGACTTGTCGGCGCGCTGTTTGCGGAGGCCGCTGGAGCGATCAACCGATTGGTCGAGCGACGGTATGAAAAGGTTCGCACCGAGGCCATCCTGACGATGTGATAGCGATCACACAAATGTCGAACACGATTGGCGCTCCCTGGCCATCGCCCGCCTTTTCGCTGCGGATATGACAGCGCAGGCAGCGATGTCCCGGCAGAAAGTCGCCGAACGGCACGACAAACGGAATTTGACGATTGGTTTCGGCGGCGGGAATTTGACCTTTTGACCTACGGATATCGCCGAAGCGATTTTCACGCCGAGATTCGAAAATTCTGTGATGGCGATCACAGCTGGTCGGCCGGTCCTGTGCCGAACTGTGCTGTGACTGTGGCGAGCTGGCGTGACGCTTCTTCCGCCGGACGCGCCCAAGCCCGAATCCGCACGGTGAACCATCTTGCCCTTCGTTCGATCGAGGCGGATCAGGGAAAAAGCGGACATTGAAAACTCAAGGAGTGCCAGGGGGGATTTCATTCAGAGACCACCCGATCCTGGAGCAGAGCAAGTCGCGACAACAGAGAGTCGTTTTGAGCGGCCAATTTTCAAAGCTCCCGCTGTCGCCTAGGGAGCGTGTTATCGGTGGTCAGCAGCACAGAGGTGCGCCATGATGAGATTGCTAATCACGGCCTTCGCTCTCGTCGCCATCCTTTCCACCCCGGCTTTCTTCCGATCGTCACCCGCAACGGTCGCCAGCCAGGGAGTTGCCGACTGCAAGCGGATCATGCCCTCGGGGGTGCAGGTGTCTCTGCAATAGATTCCATTGCGCGAATTCGCACGAAGTCGCCGCTGGACGGGGTACCCCCTGCAGGCTTAAGGGAGCCGCGTCTGCGCTGGTACACGCGAAATCAATGCTCTATGAACCACCAGCTCTCAACGTCCACCTCGGGGAAACGCGAACTCGAGAACGACTAGGGAGAGGGAAGCCCCCTGAGTTCGCGACACTGCCAAATTGCACACGAACGGAGAATGGGAATGCCGGGTGAGTTCAAGGACAAGGTCGTCGTCATCTCGGGGGGAAGCCGAGGAATTGGCCGTGCGATCGCGATGGCCTTTGCGCGCGAGGGCGCACAGACGGTGCTGGCATCGTCGTCGCCCGAACACCTCGCTGCGGCGCAGAAGGCGATCGTGCAGGCTGGCGGCGCCGAGCCGTTGACGGTGGCGGGCGACCTGCGCCAGCTCGCCGCCTGCCAGGAGGTGTTCAAGCGCGTCAACGAGCGCTTCAATCGCTGCGACATCCTGGTGAACAATGCGGGCGCGACGCGGGCAGGCAATTTCCTCGAACTGCCGGACGAGGCCTGGCTCGACGGCTACGCGCTGAAGTTCTTCGGCGCGATGCGGCTCAGCCGGTTGTTCTGGCCCCAGCTCAAGGCCGCACAAGGCCACGTCGTCAACATCATCGGCGGGGCCGCGCGCACCGTGGAGCCCGAATTCCTGATCGGCGGCTCGGTCAATTCCGCCTTCTCGAACTTCACCAAGGGCCTGTCGCGGCTCGGGATGCGCGACGGCGTTAACGTCAACGCCATCCATCCCGGCGTGACGGCGACCGAGCGGACCGAGCAGCTGCTTCAGCAGCGCGCTGCCGCGCAGGGCAAGAGCGTCGAGGCGCTGCGCACCGAAACCCTGTCCAAGAGCGGGGCGCGCCGCATGGCGACCCCGGAAGACGTTGCCGAACTGACGTTATTCCTGTGTTCCGAGCGTGCCCGGCAAATCCAGGGAACCGCCACCGCGGTCGACGGCGGCGCCACCCCAGGCCTCTATTGAGGCTTCACTTTCCCGACATCTCCGGGCCCGATGCTTGCAGGGGCCGGGCCCGACTGATCACATGGGGGGCCGCGAGTTGACCGGAATACCGGCGCCGCGAAGGGGTTTTCATGTGAGCGCCGGCCGTGCACCCGCCGGCGGCACAGTTCGGGAGGATGACCATGAACAAGATGACGCGGCGCGCCCTGAGCGTGGCCGGATTTGCATTGATACTGGCGACCTCGGCGAGCTTCGCCCAGCAGCCACCGGTTCGCATCCGCGGCGATATCGTCAAGGCCGACGGCGATGTGTTCGAAATCAAGACGCGCGGCGGCGAGACCGTGAAGGTAAAACTCGTCGATCCACAGCGCGTGCTGGGGCTGGTCAAGGCGTCGCTCACCGACATCAAGCCCGGCTCCTACATCGGCGTCACCGCGATGCCGCAGGCCGACGGCAGCCAGAAGGCGATCGCGATCCACATCTTCCTCGAATCCATGCGCGGCGCCGCTGAGGGGCACCGGCCGTGGGACCGCCAACCGGGCAGCACGATGACCAACGCGGCGGTCGCTTCGACCGTGGCGGGAGTCGACGGCCAGACCATCACGGTCAAGTACAAGGACGGGGAGAAGAAGGTGATCGTCCCGCCCAACACGCCGATCGTCGCCTATTCACCCGGCAAGAAGGACGAGCTCAAGCCCGGCGCGCACATCTTCATCGTAGCGGCGACCAAGCAGCCGGATGGCAGCCTGACGGCGCCGGGGATGAACGTCGGCCGCGACGGCGTCGTGCCGCCGATGTGAAGCGGCCGCGTCTAAGGTGGGCGTTCGGTCAGCGCACGGCGCCGATCTGGCGCCGCGAACGGGAGGAAGCAATGCGGTCGATACTCGCGCTTGCGGTCGCGGCGATGGTCGCGATCTTCGCAGCATCGGCCGCCTCCGCGCAGCAGGCGCAGACCAGCCGGATTCGCGGGCAGATCCAGGCGGTTGACGGCTCGGTCCTCACCGTAAAGTCCGGCGAGACGAACGTGACGGTGAAGCTCGCCGACAACGCCTCGGTCTATGGCGTGGTCAAGGCCACGCTTGCCGACATCAAGCCCGGCGCCTTCATCGGCGTCGGAGCGATGCCGCAGGCCGACGGTAGCCAGCGGGCGATCCAGGTCATGATCTTCTCCGAGCAGCAGCGCGGCACCGGTGAGGGGCACCGGCCGTGGGACCGGCCGAACAGCACCATGACCAACGCCACGGTCGCGACCACTGTCGGCAGCGTCGACGGCCAGGTCGTGATGGTGAAGTACAAGGACGGTGACAAGAAGATCGTCGTGGGACCCGACGCGGTGATCCGCGCCTATGTGGTTGGCAGCCGCGACGAACTCAAGCCGGGCGCCAACGTCTCGATCATTGCTGCGGTGAAGCAGCCCGACGGCACCTTCGCGGCCAACCGCATCAATGTCGGGCGCGACGGCGTCGCGCCTTAGCCAGCTTATTCGATCGGGCTCAGTCGTTTGCCAGGCGCCGCGGAGCGGCGCACCCGGACGACATGACGCACCGATGGTGACCGCCCCAAGCAATTTTGTCAGATTATTGTAGATCAGCCGGATCGGCCGCACGACCGCGGTCGAATAACCACAAAATGGCTCTGGCTAAGATTTTCAGGGAGGAAATCATGGTGAGACTGACCCGCGCAGCGTTCATCGCTGTCGGCATAGGGGCTTTCGCCCTGGCGCCGGTCGCCGCGCGATCTTATCCGGAGCATTCTGTAAGAATCATCGTGCCGTTTCCGGCCGGCGGGCCGCTTGATGTGGTCGCGCGGGCGCTCGCGGACAAGCTGGCTGCGAAACTGAAGCAACCGTTCATCGTGGAAAACAAGCCCGGTGCCGGTGGCAATCTCGGAACCGATGCCGCGGCCAAGGCGGCGCCCGACGGTCACACGTTGCTGTTGGTGTTGAGCACGACGTTGACGCTTAATCCCGTGCTTTATCCGAAGCTGCCGTTCGACCCGGCTAAGGATTTGCGGGTTCTCTCGCTTGCGACCAAATCGAGTCAGCTCCTTGTGGTGCACCCGTCGTTGCCGGTACGCACGGTGAAGGAATTCGTCGAACATGCACGGCAGGAGCCGATCGCCTACGCCCATGCCGGTCCGGGCAGCCCGGGCCATCTCATGATGGAGCTGTTCCGGCTGCAGGCCGGATTCAAGGCGATCCCGGTACCTTATCGCGGCAACTCGCTGTTGGTGACCGATCTGCTTGCCGGCCAGATCAAGGCGGGCTTCGTCGGCTCAGGTGGATTGTTCCAGCATGTGCGCGACGGCAAGGTGCGCGCGCTTGCCATTTCGACACCGGAACGGTCGCCGCTTCTTGCCGACGTTCCGACCATCGGGGAATCCGGCTACCCGGATGTCAAGTTTGGCGGCTATTTCGTTCTGGCGGTTCCCGCCGCGACTCCGGATGCGATTGCGGCAACGATCGAACGCGAGGCGCGCGAAGCGTTGCAGATTGCCGATGTGAAAGCAAAGCTTCGCACCATGGACATCGACGCAATCGCGACCACGAGTGCGGAAGCTTCGGCGCTTCTCAAGTCGGAGGCGGACATGATGGCCCGCGTCGTGAAGGCCGCGAATATGCGGGTGCAGTAATCAGGGAAACGCCCGTGAGGCCCACCTTGCGGCGGCGAGGTTTGCAGCAAGTTCTGGGACGACACTCGGGCTAAGTCTGGTTGTCGCGCGGCGGCTTGCTGCCACCGCGGCGCGAGGGCGCGTGGGCGGTGCCGCGCGCCGGCACGTCGAGATCGCTCGCGAGTGTATCGAGCAAGGGCGCCGCGATCTGCGCCGGATTGCGCCGGCCGCGGGCGCGTCGGTCGACGTTCTCGTCGTGCGGCCGCTTGACCGCGTCGGCGCGGGCAAGCGATTCAATCGGTGGCAGGTCCTGGGTGAGGCGTGCCAAGAGCGGCGTCAGGTCGTCGAGCCGATGCGCGACCACGTGGATCACGTTCGACTCCTTTTGCATCTCGCCCGTGACTGCGATGTAGCGTGCGCCGAGCACGAGCGGGCGGAACCGCTCGAACGTCTTCGGCCAGACGATGATGTTGGCGATGCCGGTCTCGTCCTCAATGGTCATGAAGATGACGCCCTGCGCGGTGCCGGGCCGCTGCCGGATGGTGACGAGGCCCGACACGGCGACGCGTTCGCCGGTACGCCTTTCGCGCAATGTCGCATTGCGGACGATGCCGCGCCGGTCAAGATCGGCGCGCAGGAACGACGCCGGATGGGCGCGCAGCGTCAGCTGCAGAAACCGGTAGTCATTGACCACTTCCTCGCCCGGCGCCATCGCCGGCAGCGTGATGTGCGGCTCCTGATTTGAGACACTTGTGTTGCCGCGTGCTCCGCTCTGCTCCCTCCCCCCTTGTGGGGGAGGGGTGGGGAGGGGGGTGTTCGCGAGTCCGGTGTTTGTTGCTACCCCCCTCCCTGTCCCTTCCCCACAAGGGGGGAGGGAACGCTGTGGCACTGTCCGAGCATCATCGAAAAGCTTCGTAGCGCTGTCCTCGCTCGCGCGAAACAGCGGCAGGTCGTCGTCCTTGTCGCCGACGCGGCCGAGCGCCTTGGCGGCCCACAGCGCTTGCCGGCGGGTCAGCCCGAGCGAGCCGAAGGCATCGGCGTCGGCCAGCCGCGCGATGACGCGCGGCGACAGGCCGGTGCGCAGCCACAGATCGCGCACCGAACTGTAGGGCACAGATTGATGGATCAGCATCGCGTCGTCCTCTCGCAGTCCCTTGATCTGGCGCAAGCCGAGCCGCAGCGCATGTGTCGTGCGGATGTCGTCCGCCATTTCGCGGTGCAAGTCGTGCAGGCGGGTGGCCGCGCGCGGGCCCTCCTCCAGCGTCGCGTCCCACTCCGAATGATTGATGTCGACCGGCCGCACCTCGACGCCGTGCTCGCGCACGTCGCGAACGATCTGCGCGGGCGCGTAGAAGCCCATCGGCTGGGCGTTGAGCAGCGCCGCCGCGAACGCATCCGGATAGCGGCATTTGAGCCAGGCCGAGGCATAGACCAGCAGCGCAAAGCTCGCCGCATGGCTCTCCGGGAAGCCGTATTCGCCGAAGCCCTCGATCTGCTTGAAGCAGCGTTCGGCGAAATCGCGCGGATAGCCGTTGCCGACCATGCCCTCGATCATCTTGGTCTTGAAGGTGCCGATGGTGCCGGTGCGCTTGAAGGTCGCCATGGCGCGGCGCAACTGGTCGGCTTCGCCAGGCGTGAAACCGCCGGCCACGATGGCGATCTTCATCGCCTGCTCCTGGAACAGCGGCACGCCGAGCGTCTTGCCGAGCACGGCTTCTAGTGCCTTCGACGGATAGGAGACCTTTTCAAGGCCCTGCCGGCGGCGCAGATAGGGATGCACCATGTCGCCCTGGATCGGGCCCGGCCGCACGATCGCGACCTCGATGACGAGGTCGTAGAATGTATCCGGCCGCAGCCGCGGCAGCATCGACATCTGCGCGCGGCTCTCGACCTGGAACACGCCGAGCGAATCCGCGCGGCACAGCATGCGGTACACCGCCGCTTCTTCGGCCGGTACGGTGGCGAGCGTGAGCCTTTTGATCTGCGCAATATGTTCAACGCTCTTCTCGCATGCTCGGTCTGCCTCCTCCCCCCTTGAGGGGGAGGGGTGGGGAGGGGGGTGTTCGCAAATTCGGAGCGCATCGTTATCCCCCTCCCGGATCGCTTCGCGATCCGACCTCCCCCTCAAGGGGGGAGGTGAAGACGGAGAGAGCGGGGGAAGGGACTCAAGACGCGCGGTTTCGTCGTTTCCGCTCCAATTATTGTGCTGCTCGCGCGCCGCCAGCACGTCCCCATAATGCTGCGCCACTAGATCGAACGCCTTGCGGATGCAGGTCAGCATACCGAGCCCGAGCACGTCGACCTTAAGAATGCCGAGCGCGTCGAGATCGTCCTTGTCCCACTCGACATGGGTGCGGTCGTCCATCGCGCCGTTCATCACCGGCACGACCTCGTCGAGCCGGCTGCGGGTCATGACGAAGCCGCCGACATGCTGGGAAAGATGGCGGGGGAATGACTGAATTTCCTCGACCAGCGCCCGCATCTTCAATATGCGCGGGCTCGCGATGTCGATGCCGGCGCGGGCGAACTCGCTTTCGCGCACCGCGCCGCCGCCCATGCCCCAGATCGAGGAGGCGAGCGCGCCGATGGTGTCCTCCGATAGGCCGAAGGCCTTGCCGACCTCGCGGATGGCGGAGCGGCCGCGATAGGAGATCACCGTGCCGGCGATGCCGGCGCGGTCGCGGCCGTATTTGCTGTAGATATACTGGATGACCTCCTCGCGCCGCTCGTGCTCGAAATCGACGTCGATGTCGGGCGGCTCGTGGCGCTCGGCCGAGATGAAGCGCTCGAACAGGAGCCCGCCGCGCACCGGATCGACCGAGGTGATGCCGAGGCAGTAGCACACTGTTGAGTTGGCCGCCGAGCCGCGGCCCTGACAGAGGATATCCTGCGAGCGCGCATAGCGCACGATGTCGTAGACGGTGAGGAAGTAGGGCGCGTAATTGCACGTCGCGATCAGTGCGAATTCGTTGGCGAGACTCTGGCGGACTTCATCGTCGATGCCCTCCGGATAACGCTCGCGCGCGCCCTGCCAGGTGAGATGCTCCAGCGCCTTCTGCGGGCTGGCGAAGCCCGCGACGGTCTCGTCCGGGTATTCGTATTTCAGTTCGTCGAGCGAGAAGGTGAGCGCGCGGTCGAGCGCGAGCGTTTCGGCGACCGCCTCCGGCGCCTGCGCGAAGATGCGCGCCATTTCGTCCGGCGATTTGAGGAAGCGTTCGGCGTTGACGGCAAGCCGGCGTCCGGCGGTGTCGATCGTCAGGTGTTCACGGATGCAGGTGAGAACGTCCTGCAGCTCGCGGCGGTCGGGGTGGTGATAGAGCACGTCGTTGACGGCGATCAGCGGCACGCCCGTCTTTTGCGCCAGTGCCGCGCGTTCGCCGAGCCGCGCGCGGTCGTTGCCGCGGTAGAGCATGCATGCGGCAAGCCGCACGCGCCCCGGTGCGGCTTCGCGCAGCCGGTGGAGGAAATCAGCCTTTGCGTCGCATCGTTCGGGCTTTGCTCCGCTTCGCTTTTTCTCGTTGCTGGCAACCAGCCGCAGCTTTGCTCTTGAGGACCTTTCTCTTGCCGCTTGCTCGGTCTGCTCCCTCCCCCCTTGAGGGGGAGGGGTGGGGAGGGGGGTGGTTACGAGTCCCGATCTTACTACTACCCGCCTCCCTAACCCTCCCCCACAAGGGGGGAGGGGACGCTGCGGCGCGGCTGCAGTGTCATCGAGAGCGCTGTTGCGCTGCTCACTCAAAGGCTTCTTCCGCAACACCGGCAGTTCAGCCAGTTCCCACGTCGAGCGCTCCATCACGATCAGTTCGAGGCCGTCGATGTGGTCAATGAGATCGTCGAGCGTGAGGATGCACTCGCCCTTCCGGGCGCGCCGGTTGCCGCGCGTGAGCAGGCGGCAGAGCCGTCCCCAGCCGGCGCGGTCGCGCGGATAAGCGAGGATGTCGGGCGTGCCGTCGGCGAAGATCAGCCGCGCGCCGGGATGGTAAGCGAGCGGCAGCTTCTGCTCGCGCTTGATCAGGTGCGCGCGCACGACGCCGGCGACCGAATTGCGGTCGCAGAGCCCCAGCCCCGGAAGCCCGAGCGCCGCGGCCTGCAGCATCAGTTCCTCGGGATGCGAGGCGCCGCGCAGGAATGAGAAGTTCGAGGCGGCGGCGAACTCGACGTAGCGGGTCATGACGCGATCCCGGCGCTGTCTGCCCCTTTCAGCTTAAGGATCATCACGCGCACATGCCGTGCAGGAACCAGCGCGGCCGTGCAAGGCCGGGTGTCATCGCGTGCGCCAACGCTCCCTCGCAGCGTGCCTGCTCGCGGACAAGCGCCGTGTCGCGATAGAGGCCCGCGCGGAACAGCCAGAAGCGCAGTCCCGCACGGTCCTCGACGCGGAAATAGTCGCGGGCCGGACCGCCTTGCTCGCTCCACCAGGCGCCCTCGATGCGTTCGGGACCTTCGGCGGCGACGACTTCGTGCAGCGCGCGCCGCCAGCGGAAGCGCACCGGCGGTCCGTCCGGCACCAGCGCGACCACGTCCTCGATCGGCTCGGGTCTTGCGAGGAGCCGGCAGGGCCGCGCCGCCTGTCCGGTCTCGGCGCGAAAGCGACGCACGGCGTCCCAGCCAAGCTCGGCCCGCGCGGCGGCCTGTGCGGCAACGGCCGCGGCGGCAAGCTCGGGAATATGGCTGTCGTGGGCGACGAGCCGCGAGACGCGCCGGCGGCCAAGGCGTGCACTCAGCCGGTCGACCAGGCGATCGACTTCGGCCGGATCCTCGCCGCCGCCAAGGCCGATCTGCTCGTCCGGGCACGGCTCGGCGGTGAGCACCGACAGCCGCGCGAGGTCGAAGCCGAAGCCGGGATCGAACGCGTCGCCCAACGCGGCGAGCCGCTCGACGAACAGCGCGCGGATCGCCTGCGGATCGCGCACCGGCCGCGAGGTGCCGGCGGCAAGGCGTTTCACCGCGCCGTCGGTGCGGAACAGCAGCAGCTCGATGCGGCGCGCACCCTCGCCGCGGGTGGTGAGCAGCGTCTTGAGGCGGGCGGCCAGCCGCTCGACGGTGGTGAGTACGTCCTCCTCGCGCGCGATCGGCTCGGGGAAGCTTTTCTCCGCGAGATAGGGCGCGACCGGCAGGCGTGGGCAGAGCGGCTCGTCGGCACGGCCGAGCGCATGATCGAGTCGGGTGAGAAGGTTATCGCCAAAGCGGGCGGCAAGCGGCGCGCGCGGCAGGTCGGCGATGTCGCCGATGCGCTTGAGGCCGACGCGCGCCAGCGCCGCGACGGTCTCGGTCGGCAGCCGCAGCGCTGCGAGCGGCAGGGGCGCGATTGCCTCGCGTTCATGACCGGTGGGGACGATCTCGGTACTGCTGAAGCGCGCCGCTGCCCAGGCGGCGCCAATGGTGCCGGCGATGGCCGCATGGGCGGTCAGGCCAGAGCGCGCGACGCGCATCAGCAGATCGGCGCGCAACGCGGCTTCGCCGCCGAACAGATGCGCGCAGCCACCGATGTCGAGCAGGATGCCGTCGGGCGGATCAAGCGCAACCAGCGGCGTATAGCGCAGGCACCAGTCGGCAACGGCGTCGAGCAGGCTGGCGTCGGCGGTTGTGTCTTCCGGTACGGCCATGAGCGCCGGATGCATGGCGCGCGCCTGCGCCAGGGCCAGACCGGTGTGGAGGCCAAGCCGCTCCGCCGTCGCGTCGACCGCCGTCAGCAAGTCGAGATTGCCGCGCTTGCCGTAGACGGCGAGCGGGTTCTTGGAAGGGATATCCAACTCAGGATGAGAGATATTTTTGTTGCCGCAAATGCGGTCTGCTCCCTCCCCCCTTGTGGGGGGGGGGGGGGGGGGGGGGTATTCGCGCGTCCAGTGCTTGTGGTTACCCCCCTCCCTGTCCCTCCCCCTCAAGGGGGGAGGGGACGTTGTGGAGGTACCGTTCACAACATCGACACTGTGTTCTGGGGAGCGTGCAAATGTGCGAGCGCCTTCGGTGTCACGCCATTGCCGCCGGATGCGGTCGGTCGAGAGACGCGAGAGCCAGAGACTGAGGATTCGCCGACGCGAGACCATAACGCTGCTCCGTCCGATTCCATTCCACGATCCAGGTGCCGAGATGTCCCCGGCGGTTGCGTATCAGCCGCGCGGCGAGCCGCGGCGGCCCGACGCCGTACGGCGACGGTGCCGCGGGCGTTGTTGCGACGATCCAGCGGGTCACGGCGGCGGAGGTTTCCTCGCCCGGCGAAGGGCGCAGCAGCAGGCCGAGCGTGTTTCCGGCCGCGGCGGCGAGCGACAGCCGCCGCGTTGTGACCGTGTCGATCTCGCGGCTGCGGATTTCGCCGATCACCAGGCCGATGGCGCGGCAGCGTAGCGCTTCCTCCATCGCCCACAGCACGTCGCGCGGCCGTGCGGCCGTAACCGTGATCAGCCGTTCGGGTGCCAGGCCGGCGGCGTCAAGCCCGGGCCCATAGGGCGTTCCGTGCTCGGCGAGCGTAAGATCGTCCGCGACCCAGACGACGGTTGTTCTTGCGCCGGAAGGATTGTGGCCGCGGGTCGGGACGGTCGTTGCTGTGCCCTCTCCCCTTGCGGGAGAGGGCCGCACCAAACCATCAACGCATTCGGATGGGAGAGGGGGAGCGGCACAGGACCCCTCTCCCATTCGAACACGTTGAAGCGTCGGCGCTGCCCTCTCCCGCAAGGGGAGAGGGCGCAATAACAACGAGCGTGGCTGCGGCAAGGTTCGGGCATCGTGAGACAGTGGATGTAGCTGTCGCCGCACCTGATGGACTCCGCCGCCCGCCGCCAGCCCCAGCGCAAAGCCGGTGGCTGCGGCGGTGTCTGCTTCGCGTGCGGCGGCGATCTCATGCAACGCGCCGCGGCTGAAACCGCCGCCGAGCGCGTCGTCGATTGCCGGAATACCGAGCGCAAGCGGCGGCGCCGGGCCATCCAGTCCCAGCGCGGATTCGACGGCATGCAGTTGTTCGCGCAGCCGGCCGATGAGAGGCCGATCCGTTACGCGCAAAGCAGATCGTTCGGTTGCAGCCATGGGCTCATCCGGCGCAGGGCGGCCGGCGGCCGCCAGTTCAGTTCATGATTTGTTCTATTGATTCCCGAGACTCCTCAGGCCGTCAAGCAAAGAATCCAGGTCATTGAAAACGCTGATCTTTTGCGCGCAAAGCCGGGGCGGCCTCAGAACTCCCAGGCGTTCCGCTGGCCGTCGGCCAGAACCCGGCGGTCGACGTCGCGCACATTGCGCGTGCCGGTCAGCGCCATGCTGACATCGAGCTCCTTGCCGATGATCTCGATCGCCTTCGTGACCCCGGCTTCGCCGCCGGCGCCGAGCCCGTAGATGTACGACCGGCCGATCATGCAAGACCGTGCGCCGAGCGCAAGTGCACGCAGCACGTCCTGTCCGGAGCGGATGCCGCCGTCGACCATCACCTCGATCTCGTTTCCAACTGCTTCGGCGATGCGCGGCAATGCCGAGATCGACGACGGCGCGCCGTCGAGCTGGCGGCCGCCGTGATTGGACACGATCAGTGCGTCCGCGCCGGACTTCGCCGCAAGCCGCGCGTCTTCAATATCCATGATGCCCTTGAGGATCAGCTTGCCCGGCCACAGGCTCTTGATCCACTCGACATCATTCCAGTTCAGCGTCGGATCGAACTGGCTTGCGGTCCACTGCGCGAGCGAATTGACGTTCTCCATGCCCTTCACGTGGCCGGCGAGGTTGCCGAAGGTCTTGCGCTTGCCCTTGAGGATCGAGAGCGCCCAGGCCGGCTTGGTGGCGATGTCGATGAGATTGCCGAGCTTGATCTCGGGCGGCACCGTCATGCCGTTCTTGATGTCGCAATGGCGCTGGCCGAGAATCTGCAGGTCGAGCGTCAGCACCAGCGCGCTGCACTTTGCGGCCGCGGCGCGCGCGATCAGTTCACGGATGAAGCCGCGGTCGCGGATCACGTAGACCTGGAACCAGAACGGCTTTTTCACCGCCTCCGCCACATCCTCGATCGAGCAGATCGACATGGTCGAGAGCGTAAACGGAATCCCCGCCGCCTGCGCGGCGCGACAGGCGAGGATCTCGCCGTCGCCATGCTGCATGCCGCAGAGCCCGATTGGCGCGAGCGCGAGCGGCAGCGAAACCTTCTCGCCCAGGATGGTGGTCGAGAGGTCGCGTTTGTCGACATCGACCAGGACGCGCTGACGCAGCTTCAACCGCTCGAAATCGGCCCGGTTAGTCCGCAATGTATCCTGCGCATACGAACCGGCCTCGGCATAGTCGAAAAAGGCGCGAGGAACCTTGCCTCGGGCGATCTGACGCAAGTCTTCGATGCAGGTCACGGTACGCATGTTCAAGCCCGGCGGAACTTTTGCAGCATACCGAATTCCTTAACGGTGCCAATGCGTTTTGGAGGATCCAAAGAAGTTCCGCTGGCACCGGAACGCCCACCCGCCCATTTACGTTGTCTTAGACACGTAGCCGGGGGCAGCCGGACAAGCCAACCAGGAGAACTCCATGGGCATCCCGAACGAGACCGTCACCCAGAACGAGATTGAGGAAAAGCGGCGTCAGGAGCAGCGGGAGGAAGCCAAGGAGCGGCAACGGCGCAAGCTCGAACAGTCGCTGGAGGAGGGACTGGAGGATACCTTTCCGGCGTCCGATCCGATCAACGTAACCCAGCCCCCGCCGAGCAACCTCGATAAGCGGCCGAAACGCTAGGTTCGAACGCCTTTCGTTCATCTGAGAGACCAGCCGGATCCCCGGCAGAGCTGGGCGCGCGGCGGTTTCTTCAATGATTCCCGCGCGCACTTGGACTCGGCGTGTGCCCCCTTGAATTGCCGGGGGGATTGATCGAAAACGTCTGCCTTCATCGGAACAACGGCAGATCGTGCGCAAGTATTTTGGGACAGACGGAATTCGTGGCCGAGCCAACGGCGTGATCACGCCGGAGCTTGCCCTGCGGGTGGGGCAGGCGGCGGGGCTGGTCTTTCGCCGCGGCGACCATCGCCACCGTGCGCTGATCGGCAAGGATACCCGGCTCTCGGGCTACATGATCGAGACCGCATTGGTCGCGGGCTTCACGTCGGTCGGCATGGACGTGTTGCAGACCGGTCCGATCCCGACGCCGGCGGTCGGCATGCTGACACGGTCGATGCGCGCCGATCTCGGCGTGATGATCTCGGCCTCGCACAACCCGTATGATGACAACGGCATCAAGCTGTTCGGGCCGGACGGATTCAAGCTCAGCGATGAGGTCGAGCGTGAGATCGAGGCGCTGATCGATGCCGACGTGACCAAGAAGCTTGCCAAGAGCGCCGATCTCGGGCGCGCCAGGCGCATCGACGGTGTCCAGGACCGCTATATCGAGTTCGCCAAGCGGACGTTGCCGAAGAATCTCTCGCTCGAGGGCCTGCGCATCGTGATCGACTGTGCCAACGGCGCCGGTTACCGGGTGGCGCCTGAGGCGCTCAAGGAGCTGGACGCCGAGGTGTTGGCGATCGGGATCGAGCCCGATGGCTTCAACATCAATCACGAATGCGGTTCGACCGAGCCCACCGCGCTCTGCCAGAAGGTCAAGGAAATGCGCGCCGACATCGGCATCGCGCTCGACGGCGATGCCGACCGGGTGCTGATCGTCGACGAACGCGGACGGATCGTCGACGGGGACCAGATCCTGGCGGTGATCGCCGAGAGCTGGCTGGCGGACGGCCGGCTCGCAAAGCCCGGCATCGTCGGCACCGTGATGTCCAATCTCGGCTTCGAGCGCTATCTCGATGGCCTCGGCCTGTCCCTGGTCCGCACCCCGGTCGGCGACCGCTACGTGCTCGAGCACATGCGGGAGCACGGCTACAATGTCGGCGGCGAGGCGTCGGGCCACATTATCCTGTCCGACTACACCACGACCGGCGATGGCCTGCTCGCGGCGCTTCAGGTGCTCGCCGTGGTGAAGAAGCAGGAGCAGCCGGTGTCGAAGGTCTGTCACCGCTTCGATGCGCTGCCGCAGGTGATGAAGAACGTCCGCTACAAGAGCGGCAAGCCGCTCGAGAACGCCAAAGTCCGCAGCGCCATCAAGGATGCCGAAGCCCGCCTCAACGGCCATGGCCGCCTGATCATCCGGCCGTCCGGCACGGAGCCGGTGATTCGCGTGATGGGCGAAGGCGACGACAAGGTCCTGATCGAGGAAGTGGTCGACGGCATCGTCGAGGCTTTGACCGACGCAGCCGCTTGATCCGGGCTGTTTTGGCCGTTGCCCCGTGGCGGAACGTCCTGGCGGTGGGCCGTTGCGACCAGACGCTCCCACCGAGCCTTTGCGTTGCAGCGCAATACGCGAAGAAAATTAGAATACGTACAAAAGCGGAGTTTACCTCTAGGCAGGCGTCTGCCACTTAATGTATCGACAGTTACAGAAAGAACTAATCCGGGTTGGAACGTCGTCCGCCATGATCGTGTGCTCCTGTAACGTGCTGAGCGATAGCGATGTCCGCAGCGCCCTGGCCGCTCAGACCCCGCGGACGGCCGGCCAGGTATATGGCTGTCTCGGCTGCAGCCCGCAGTGCGGGCGGTGCGCCCGAACGATCCGTGGAATCATGGACGAGGCCCTGACTGCCGCTTCCGGCGGGTGCTGCGGCGGCATTTCGTCCTGCGATTGATCCGTTTTATCGCACTTCCAACGATATTTTCCTGAGATCAGCAGCTTTGACCCTCTCTCGGCCTTGCCGTGGCGTGCCGTCTGCGCCAGATTTAGAATAATTCCAGGAGCTGGCAGCCCCGCCGGCGTCCGCCAATAATCGTCGAGGGACCGGCACATTATGAAAGGCGACCCAAAGGTCATCGAGTACCTGAACCGCGGGCTGCGGCATGAACTCACCGCGATCAACCAGTACTGGCTGCATTACCGGCTGCTGGACAACTGGGGCTTCAAGTCCCTGGCGAAATACTGGCGCAAGGAATCCATCGAGGAGATGGAGCACGCCGACAAGCTCATCGAGCGAATCATCTTTCTTGACGGCTTCCCGAACCTGCAGGTGCTCGATCCGCTACGTATCGGGCAGAGCGTCAAGGAAGTGCTCGACTGCGACTTGGCGGCCGAGATCTCGGCGCGTTCGCTCTATCAAGAAGCCGCGACCCACTGTCACGCGGTCAAGGATTACGTCTCTCGCGATCTGTTCGAGAAGCTCATGCATGACGAGGAAGAGCACATCGACTTCCTCGAAACTCAGTTGAGCCTGGTTGCCAACCTGGGAGTCGAACTCTACTCGCAACACCACATCGGCAAACTCGACGACAGCAGCGATTGATGCCGGTCTGACGTTGGTGGATTTGCTCAAAGCGCGGCGCGGCAAACGCCGTGCTTTTTGTTATGCGACGACCGCTCTTTGCGGTGGGCACTTCTTGCATCCGCGTGTACTCGCGATGCCGTTTCTTGCCAGTTCCACCCGCCACAGTAATTAACAAAGATTAAAATTCGCGGTTAAGAAGTAAGGTTAAGTATCGCTTAAGGGTTTGCTGGCATCTTCGTCCCATCGGTTCATCCCTGAGGGGTTCAAGGCCCCTTGCCGGACGAGAGGACGAAGTCATGGTTCGTACGACAATCTTAGCGCTCATTGGCGCGACTGCTCTGCTCAGCCCGGCAGCGAATGCTGCCGATCTGCCCCCACCGTTGCCGATGGTTCAGCCGGTCCAGGTTGTCGTTGGCGGCTGGTATCTGCGTGGCGACGTCGGCGTCGGCCAGAAGTCCTTCAGCGACTTCCAGCACAACCAGACCAACCCGGCCTTCGTCTGGCCGGCGAGCTGGCGCATCGACCAGAAGGACATGGCCGACACTGCGTTCGTCGGCTTCGGCGTCGGCTATGCCTGGAACAACTGGCTGCGCTTCGACGTCACCGGCGAGTACCGGATGAAAGAGGCGTTCCGGGTGACCGGCAGCTATACCGAGTTCTGCCCAGGCGGCCGCTGCTTCGACGTCTACGAGGGCCATCACTCGAACTGGCTGGTGCTCGCCAACGCCTACATCGATCTCGGCACGTGGTGGTGTCTGACGCCGTTCGTCGGCGCCGGTATTGGCACCGCCTATCACAAGTTCACCGGCGTGCAGGACATCGGCCTGATCTCGGACGGCACCACCGGTTTCGGTTACGCGGCCAGCGACTCCTCGAAGTGGAGCATGGCTTGGGCGCTGCATGCCGGCGTCGCCTACAACGTCACCAACAACTTCAAGGTCGAGCTCGGCTACCGCTACGTCAACATGGGCACCATCGATACGCCGGTCATCGACTGCGCGTCGACGGGCTGTGCGGGTAACGGACCGCGCGCCTACTACTCCTTCACCAACTACACCTCGCAGGACATCAAGATCGGCATGCGCTGGATGTTGCAGCCGGAGCCGGTCTACGTTCCGCCGCCGCTGATCCGCAAGGGTTGAGCTAACTCTACCTCTCCGTCTCCACGGACCATGAGAGCGGCGCGGGATGTTTCCGCGCCGTTTTCGCTTTGTCGCCGCGTGGCCACCCCGCAGCCGCGTTATCGATCGCAACAAGTCGCCCGATCGCAACAAGTCGCCCGATCGCAACAAGTCTCCCGATCGCAAAAAGTCTGCAGTCGGCGGTCGGCGAGGGCGCAAGCTAACCGCTCATTAAGGTTAATCATTCATGATGATGACGTTGCGGATCGAATCTCCGCGAAACCTCAAGGGGCCGTCATGCGTCGCTTGCTCGTTGCCTTAGCCCTCATCGCCTGGATGCCCGATGCGCTGGCCGGCGAGTTCGAACTGCCGACCTTGCGTGGCAGCGATACCGTGGTGCCGATCGCGCCGCCTCCGGTCCCGGTTCTCCCGATGTGGGCCGGATTCTACGTCGGCGGCCAGGTTGGCTGGGGTGTCGGCAACATGAACTTTGACGGTACGACTCAGCCTTTGGTCGCGCATATGCTGCGTGAATTGCGGGTCGAGTACGAAAACCAGGTCTCCGCATGGCAAATCCTCGGCCAGGGCGATACGCGTTCGGCCAGTGGCGGCTTTTTTATCGGTTACAATAATGCCTGGGAGGGCATGATTATCGGCGTGGACTTCACCTGGAGCAAAGTGAATTATTTCTTGAACGCTCCAGTGTCGCCAATCTCGCGCTTGACGACGACGTCGAACGACCTCGCTTATGCGATGACTTTGACGGGCGCCGCCAACATGCAAATCACTGATTTTGGCGTGTTGCGGGTGCGGGCCGGCGTAGACCTCGGCAATGTCCTGCCGTATGCGGGCATCGGCTTCGCCGTTGGGCGAGCCGGTGTCTATCGCTCCGCGACTGCTTCGGGAATTGAGTATGCGCCCAATCCACTCGACCCCCCTAATCCGATCGAAACGCCGTTCTTCTTCACCGAGAATGAGACCAAGTCCAACGCAGTGATCTACGGCTGGTCGCTGAGCGGCGGTCTCGACATCATGCTGATGCCGTGCCTGTTCATGCGCGCCGAATTCGAGTTCGTGAATTTCCAGCCGCTCTGGAATATCAATTCGAGCATCAGCACCGGCCGCGTCGGTGTCGGCTACAAATTCTGAGCTGGCAGAACGCCCGCTCCATTGATGCCCGCAAGCCTCAGGCGGCCGCAACCGCGGCTGCCGGGGCTTTTGGGCGCTTGACTGTGCGTTACTCCTTCCGTATGTCCGGCGGCGGGACACCCCTCCCCACCGAGGGGCAGCTATCTGGAAGGATAGAGATATGGCCACCTCGACGCCCGGAATGCGGCCGGCCGTTCCGCATTTTTCCTCCGGCCCCTGTGCCAAGCGCCCGGGCTGGAGCCTTCAAGCCCTCACCGATGCACTGCTTGGACGCTCCCACCGATCGAAGATCGGCAAGGCGAAGCTCAAGCGTGCCATCGACCTGACCCGCGAAGTTCTCGAAGTCCCCGCCGACTACCGAATCGGTATCGTGCCGGCCTCCGACACCGGAGCGGTCGAGATGGCGCTGTGGTCGTTGCTCGGCGCCCGGCCCGTGACCATGCTGGCGTGGGAATCGTTCGGCGAAGGCTGGGTGAGCGACGTCGCCAAGGAGCTCAAGCTCAAGGACGTCACCACGCTCAAGGCCGGCTACGGCGAACTGCCCGACCTCACCAAGGTCGATCCGAATTCCGATGTGGTGTTCACCTGGAACGGCACCACGTCCGGCGTGCGCGTACCGAACGCCGACTGGATCAAGGCCGACCGTCAGGGATTGACCATCTGCGATGCCACGTCGGCCTGTTTCGCGCAGTCGCTCGACTGGGGCAAGCTCGATGTCGTCACCTTCTCCTGGCAGAAGGTGCTCGGCGGCGAGGCTGCGCACGGCATGATCGTGCTGTCGCCGCGCGCCGTGGCGCGGCTGGAAAGCTACAATCCGCCCTGGCCGCTGCCGAAGATCTTCCGCATGACCAAGGGCGGCAAGATCAACGAGGGCATCTTCGTCGGCGAAACCATCAACACGCCGTCGATGCTGTGCCTCGAGGATTATCTCGACACGCTCACCTGGGCGAAGTCGCTCGGCGGCCTCAAGGCGACGATCGCGCGCTGCGACGCCAACGCCAAGGCGATCGCCGACTGGGTCGCACATACGCCCTGGATCGATTTCCTCGCCAAGGAGCCGACGCAGCGCTCCAACACCTCGGTCTGCCTCAAGGTGGTCGACCCGGACATCCTGAAGCTGCCGGCCGATGCCCAGGCCGCCTTCGTCAAGGGCCTCGCGGCGGCGCTCGAAAAGGAAGGCGTCGCCTACGACATCGACGCCTATCGTGATGCCCCCCCCGGCTTGCGCATTTGGTGCGGCGCCACGATTGAACGCGCCGATGTTGAGGCGCTGACGCAGTGGCTCGATTGGGCCTTCGCCAACAGCAAGGACGCGCTCGCCAAGGCGGCGTAGCACTGTCTTCACCTCCCCTGGAGGGGGAGGTCACGCCCCGAAGGGGCGGCGGGGTGGGGTGACGCACTCGCTCAACAGTCACCGGCCCTTGGTATCCAACAATTTTCACCCCACCCCGGCGCTACGCGCCGACCCTCCCCCTCCAGGGGAGGGTAAAGGAAGCAAGGCCATGGCTCCCAAAGTCCTCATCTCCGATGCCCTGTCCGACGCCGCCGTACAGATCTTCAAGGATCGCGGCGTCGAGGTCGATTTCCAGCCGAAGCTCGGCGCCGACAAGGAAAAGCTCGCCGCGGTGATCGGCGGCTTCGACGGCCTCGCGATTCGTTCGGCCACCAAAGTCACCGCCAAGCTCCTGGAGCAGGCCAAGCACCTCAAGGTGATCGGCCGCGCCGGCATCGGCGTCGACAACGTCGACATCCCGGCCGCCACCGCCAAGGGCGTGATCGTCATGAACACGCCGTTCGGCAATTCGATCACCACCGCCGAGCATGCCATCACGTTGATGCTGGCGCTGGCGCGGCAGATCCCCCAGGCCGACGCCTCGACCCAGGCCGGCAAATGGGAGAAGAACCGCTTCATGGGTGTCGAGATTACCAGCAAGACGCTGGGTGTGATCGGTTGCGGCAATATCGGCTCAATCGTCGCCGATCGTGCAATAGGTCTGCGCATGCGGGTCATCGCCTATGACCCGTTCCTGTCACCGGAGCGCGCGATGGCGCTCGGCGTCGAGAAGGTCGAACTCGACGAGCTGATCCGGCGCGCCGATTTCATCACGCTGCACACCCCGCTCACCGAGAAGACCAAGAACATCATCGACGCCAAGGCGCTTGCCGCGATGAAGAAGGGCGTGCGCATCGTCAATTGTGCGCGAGGCGGGCTGGTCGACGAGGCGGCGTTGCGTGCCGCACTCGACAGCGGACATGTTGCAGGCGCAGCGTTCGATGTGTTCACCGAGGAGCCGGCCAACAAGAATCCGCTGTTCGGCCACCCCAATGTGGTGTGCACGCCGCATCTTGGTGCCGCCACCACCGAGGCGCAGGAGAACGTCGCGTTGCAGGTCGCCGAACAAATGTCGGAGTACCTGCTGCGCGGTGCAATCTCCAACGCGGTCAACTTTCCGTCGATTACCGCCGAGGAGGCGCCGCGGCTCAAGCCGTTCGTCGACCTTGCCGAGAAGCTCGGGTCGTTCGCCGGCCAGTTGACGGAGACCGGCATCACCAAGGTGCAGATTTCCTACGAAGGCGTGGTCGCCGGCATGAACACCAAGGCGCTGACCTCAGCGGCGATCGCCGGGCTGCTGCGGCCGATGCTGCAGGACATCAATGTCGTGTCGGCGCCGATCATCGCCAAGGAGCGCGGCATCGTCATCGAGGAGACGACGCGGGAGAGCCAGGGCGATTACGAGAGCCTGATCACCATCACGGTCACCACCGAGCGCCAGTCACGCCACGTGTCCGGCACGGTGTTCGCCGACGGCCGCCCGCGCATCGTCAACATCAAGGGCATCCGCATGGACGCTGAATTCGGCCCGTCGATGATCTACATCACCAATCTCGACAAGCCAGGCTTCATCGGCCGCTTCTCCTCGACGCTGGGCGAGGCCGGCATCAACATCGCGACCTTCCATGTCGGGCGCGAGACGCCGGGCGGCAACGCCATCGCGCTGATCGAGATCGATGGCGAACTGCCGCCCGCCGTGCTGGCGCAGGTCCGGGCGCTGCCGCAAGTGCAGGGCGCGAGGCCGCTGCATTTTTGACGGCTGATATCATTTCGTTGAAGGCGTAAGGTCATCGCCGATGGAAATGCAGTTCTGGACGGACCAGCGAGCGACGCTGCGCGATTTGCTCGCTGGCGACCGCGAGCGCTTTCTGCATTGGCCGCTGATCATCGGCACGATGTTCTATTTGCCGCCGCCGGACGAATTGCAATATCTGCAAAGCCTGCCGAACTGGCCCTTCATCCGCGAGCTGATCAAGGACCCCGGCGTCGGCGGCGCCGAGCTCGACCCGTCGTTACACACCAACGGCAACATCATCCACCATGCCTACTCGATCTTCCGGTTCGAAATCGCCACCGGACACGAACTCGCGGGCGGCGGCACGATTCTGGAGATTGGCGGCGGCTACGGTAATTTCTGCCGGCTGCTGGTGAGGCGCGGCTTCACCGGCCGATACCTGATCTACGATCTGCCGGAGTTCTTGCAGTTGCAGGAATGGTATCTCGGCCGGACGCTCGCGGCCGGCGAACGCAAGCAGGTGACGTTCGCGACCACGTTGCCGGAACGCGCTGAAATTGAGCGCGACAGTACGATCGTCGGGCTGTGGTCGATCAGCGAGATGCCGTTTGAGCTGCGCGACCGCATCAAGGCGCTGGCGCCGAAGTATTTCCTGATCGGCTATCAGCAGGAATTCTTCGGGCTCGACAATGTCGAGTATTTCAGGCGCTGGGAGGGGGACGACGACTATCATTGGGTTCACGTCGCGATTCCGCACATCCAAGGCAATTATTATCTGTTCGGCACGCGCAAGTAGCGCGATTTGGGAGAACAAGCGCGCGATGCGGCGAGCGAAGATCGGCACTCTGGATCTGTCCGTGATCGACGAACACGATGCGGACACCCAATTTCTCTATGACGAGACCTTCGTCTCGCAAATCTACCAGCACAAGGACATGAGGATTCCCGATCGTCCCACGATCATGGACGTGGGAGCGAACGTCGGTATCTATTCGATCTGGGCGCATCGCCGCTATAAGGCGGAGACGATCTATTGCTACGAGGCCAGCCCCCGCACGTTCGGCTACCTGGAGGACAACATCCGGCGGCTGATCGATCCTGCCGTGACCAGGGTTGCGGCCTTCGATCAGGCGGTGGCAAGCCGGGGCGGGGAGACCCTCCTGCTCAGCCAGCCCACGCAAGTATCCGGGCTCAGTACGCTACTCAACGAGAGGCAAGTGCCCTGGCTCGCGGATGCCGCCGCCAATCGGGAATTGGAGACCCACGAGGTGATCAGCACGACGGTGTCCGAACAGATCGCCGCTCACGGGATCGCAACCGTCGACATGCTCAAGATCGACGTCGAGGGCTATTTCCTGGAAGTGCTGAAGGGCATCGCACCGGCCGATGTCGGCAGGATCAGGAACATCGCCATGGAATGCGACTTCCTGCCGGAGACCGGTATCAAGCCGGCTGAGATCGAGACCTTGCTGCAGGCGATGGGCTTTCGTACCGACTGTCTCGACCGGACCCAGGACAACAATCTGATCTTCTACGCTTGGCGCGTGTGATTGGCCGACCACCAGGGTATTTCGGCGTGGCTCACGCCGTGCATTAAGGGCGTTTCCGATCGCTCGGACGCGCACAATCGGCGGATTTATCCGCCGGGTCGCACTTCTTTTCTCCGGTCGGGGAAGGCGTGTTGGGGAAATGATAGTTGACGCCCCCGGCGATCACGCATCCGGCCAGGGGAAAGGTCAGCAATGTCAGGACCACAAGCGCCCGCGCATTCATCGGTGGTTCCATCTTCTGATGTGCCCGCGGACGAGCGGGCGACGCATTGCAATGCCAGATTAGCGCAACCGAATGCGCCGGTCGCAACATTTTATGCCAGCGGTCATGGGCATTGTGCATCCGGCGCCAAGTCGAACATCCGTCTCAGTGCAACGGGCGGTTTGATTGACGTTCCGTTGGATTGCATAATAGCTTGTTGAATTGAGAGTTTCCGGCGCCGTGCTCTTGCGATGCGCTCGGATGCGCCATCGCGGAGGAAAACAATGGCCGAAGCCAAGGGGCTCAAGGTCGTCGGCTATTTCGACTGCCCGGGCGGCGGGCAGGTGGTGGTCCGCAACAACGTCGCCTATATCGGCCACGTCCTGCCACCTGACGGCACCACCATCATTGATGTGGCCGACCCGGCCAAGCCGCGCTGGCTCGCCCATATCCAGGTGCCGAACGGCACGCTTTCGCACAAGGTGCGCGTCGAAAACGGCATCATGCTCGTCAACCGGGAGATTTTCCCGATCGGGCGCAAGGACCCCGACTTTCGCGGCGGTCTTGAAGTGTTCGACGTCAGTACGCCGTCCAACCCCAAGCATATCGCGACCTGGTCGGGGCGCGGCATGCACCGGTTCACGTTCGACGGCCGCTATGTCTACGGTTCGCCGGAGATCGACGGCTATCTCGGCAACGTGGTCGGCATCATCGATTTTCAGAATCCGACCCGGCCTGAACTGGTGGGCAAGTGGTGGATGCCGGGCCAATGGACCGCAGGCGGTGAGACGCCGACCTGGGAAGGCACCGACCATCGCTGCCATCATCCGATCCGCCTCGGCAACCGCCTCTACACCAGCTACTGGCACGGCGGCTTCGTCATTCTCGACATCGACGACATCACCAAGCCGAAGTTCATCTCCGGCCTCGACTGGAGCCCGCCATTCCCCTGGCCCACGCACACCGCGCTTCCGGTTCCTTTCGAGGTGCACGGCCGCCGGATCATGCTGGTGGCGGATGAGGACGTGGTGCGCCTTGGTCCCGGCTCGCCCTCGTTCCTGTGGATCGTGGATATAACCGACGAGACGCGGCCGATCCCCTTCGCGAGCTTTCAGGTCACCGCCGAGGACGGCAGCTTGAAGCCCGACTACACCGGGCTGCACCAGCCCTGCGAGGACATCCGCAGCACCGAAATTCCGATCGCGTGGTTCGCCCACGGGTTGCGGATCGTCGACATCGCCAACCCGCACGCACCACGCGAAGTCGCGTCGTTCATGCCCGATGTGCCGCAGGGCGCCAAACGGGTGCAAAGTAACGACGTCTGCTACGATGATCGCGGCCTGATCTATCTGATCGACCGCACGCGCGGACTGCACATTCTCGAACGCACCTGACGGCGGTCGAAAGTCACAGCAGGGAATGAACCGTGAATAGCCTGATCATCCGCAACGCGCGTGTGCGCAACCAGGAGCAACTGGTCGACATCCTCATCGATGGCCCGCGGATTGCCGCCGTTGGGCCCGCGCTTGCGGCCGACGGGGCGAAGGTCGTCGACGCGGCGGGCAGCCTGGTGCTGCCCGGATTTTTCAACCTGCACTTTCACGCCGACAAGTGCCTGCTCGGCGAAATCATGCGCCCGAACCAGTCGGGCACCCTGCCGGAGGCGATCGAGATCACCAATGACTTCAAGCGCAACTACGATCCTGCCGAGGTCGCGGCGCGCGCGGTGCGGGCGATCGAAGTCGGAGTGATGAACGGCACGACCTTCTTTCGCCTGTTCGCCGATGTCGGCACGATCGGGGGCTTGCGCGCCGCGAGGGGCCTTCTCCTTGCCCGCGAAAAGATGAGGGACTACTGCCGCATCCAGGTCGTCGCGTTCCCGCAGGAAGGCATCGTCCGCGATCCAGGTGCCGCCGAGCTCATGGAGGAGGCCGTCCGGGAAGGCTGCGACATCGTCGGTGGGCTGCCTTGGTACGAGTACACCGACGATGAGGCGCGCCAGCACATCGACATCTGCTTCGAGATCGCCAAGCGCCACGACCTCGACGTCCACATGCTGGTGGACGACACCGACGACGAAAATTCGCGAAGTCTCGAGTACCTGGCGCTCAAGACCATGCGCGAGGGCTACCAGGGTCGCGTCGCTGCCAGCCATTGTGGCGCTATGGCCGCATACAACGACGTGTACGCCGCCAAGATCGTCGACATGGTGGCGACTGCCGGCGTCACCATTTCGGTGAACGCCCACATCAACCTCGTCTGCTCGGCGCGCATCGACCGTGAGCCAAAGCGCCGCGGTATCGCTCGCGTGAAGGAGCTGCTGGCGCGCGGCGCCAACGTCGTGACGTCCCAGGATGACGTCAACGACCCATATTATCCGTTCGGCAAGCCCGATCCGCTCGAATGCGCATCGATGATGGCGCACGTCGCGCAGCTCACCTTGCCGCATGAGATCGAGCAGGTTGCCGACATGATCACCATCAACAGCGCCAAAGCCGCGCGCATCCCGGACTACGGAATTGCGGCGGGCTGCGCCGCCGATCTGGTCGTCGTCGATGCGCCCTCCGTCCATGAGGCGATCCGCGAACAGCCGGTACGCCGCCACGTGTTCAAGGATGGCCGCGAAGTGGCACGGTCGGTGATGAAGCGGGAATTGCTGCCTTGAGGCCTGCGGCGCCCGCCCGGGCGCTCACCTGTTGAGGCGAGGAAGCAGCCATGAGCACAGGCAACGATCGTTCCCGCCCCCTGGAGCTGTTGGTGCGCAACGGCACGCTGGTCATCCCCGGGGTCGGCCAGATGAAGGCCGATGTCGGCATCGCCGGCGGCAAGATCGTCGCGCTCGGCGAGAACCTCACGCAACCCGCGGCCGAGACCTACGATGCGACCGGGCGGACTGTGCTGCCGGGCATCTTCGATCCCCACACCCATATCGGCAACGAGCTCTCCTATGAGAGCGAGGCGGAGACCGAGACGCGCGCGGCGATCCTGGGCGGCGTGACGACGATTGGGATTTTCCTGCGCAGCCTCGAAGACTCGTATTTCGATCACCTGCCGGCGTTCCGCAAGGCGATGGATGAGCGCAGCTACGTCGACTCCGTGTTCCACCCGCAGATCTTCACCGAGCAGCAGATCGAGGAGATCCCGGGCTACGCCGAGCAGTTCGGCATCCGCTCGTTCAAGTTCTACATGTCCGGCATGCCGGGCATCGTGAAGTCGGTGACCGACGATGTGCTGCTCCATGGCTTCAGGACGGTGGCCTCGCTCGGCCCCGACGCGGTGGTCTGTGTCCACTGCGAAACCGGAGCGCTGATCGACGCCGCCCGCAAGGAACTGGCGAAGAAGCCGACCGGCACGCTTGCCGACTGGGAGGACGCGCATCCCGCGGCCGCCGAGGCACTGGCGATCCAGACCGCCCTCTACCTCGCCAAGCTCGCCGGTGCGCACCTCTACGTCGTGCACCTCTCCAGCCATCAGGGACTTGAGATGGTCCGCGCCGCGCGCCGGGCCGGCAATCATTTCACGGTCGAAACGACCACGCCCTATCTCGGCATCAACAGCCACGATCCGAACGGCTTCCTGGTCAAGATGGTCCCGCCGGTCCGCACGCCCGAGCACCAGACCGCGCTGTGGGAAGGATTTCTGGAAGGCTCGATCAACACCGTCGGCACCGACAACACCTCGCGCGGCCGCGCCTCCAAGCGGCCGGAAGCCGGCCTGCACGGCGCGCGGCCGGGCCTGCCGGCGCTCGGTACCCATCTGCCGGCTTTGCTCCACTACGGCCGGCTGCGCGGCGTCCCGCTGGAAGTATTAGTCGACCGGGCAACACGCGCGCCCGCCCGCGTCTACGGCATCTATCCGCAGAAGGGCACGATCGCGGTCGGTTCGGATGCCGATCTGGTGGTTGTCGACCTCGACCTCGAACGCGTCGTGCGCGCCGAGGACCTCCAGGGCATGTCGGACTTCTCGCCGTTCGAGGGCAAGACGCTGCGCGGCTGGCCGGTGGCGACCGTCAAGGGCGGCAAGATCATCGCGCGCGATGGCAAGATCGTCGCCAAGGCCAACGGCCGCTATCTGCCGCGCCAGCCGGCGCCGGCCCGGCATTTCGAGTGGTTCGGCCGCAGCGCGTAAGGCGAGTCGCAGCAAAGCTTGTCCTGGGAAGGAGGAAGGTCCGACGGGAGCCCGACCTGCCGTTGATTTAGATCAGAGCCGGAGACACCTTTGGAGAGTATGCAAAATAAGCAGTAAAAAGACTTGAATGCCTGTTCGAGGGTTTCGCCATGCTCGATACGACGAAGCCATTGCCGCAGACCATGGCCGTGCCCGCCACGCGTGAAGTCCAAGACATACTGGGCGCGCGGAAGTCGCGCTGGCGGGTATTGCGACTTCGAAGCTTGGGATGGCTGGCTTTCGTCGCGGTCATTGCCGCAGGCGCCTACGCCTGGTCAGTGGGCGGAGGCCGCGCGACGGTGAACTACGTCACCCAGAACGCCGTGCGCGGCAAACTGACGGTGGTTGTCACCGCCACCGGGTCCGCACAGCCGATCACGCAAGTCAATGTGTCGAGCGAACTCTCCGGGACCATTCGCAAGGTCCATGTCGACTACAACAGCGCCGTGAAGGTGGGCCAGCCGCTGGCAGAGCTCGATACCGACAAGCTCAAGGCAACAATCGAGAGCGTACGCGCGCGGCTCGACGCGGCGCGTGCAAAGGTTTCCGATACCGCTGCCACCATTGAGGAAAAGCGAGCGGAGCACGGGCGAAAGAAGGAATTGCTGACGAAGGGTGCCACGACCATACGGGACCTCGAGTTTGCCAAGGCGTTCTATGACCGCGCCGTCGCGCAGCACACCAGCGCGCTCGCGGAGGTGAAGGTCGTCGAAGCCGATCTGCGGCTCAACGAGATCAATCTGGCCAAGGCCTGCATCTGCTCGCCGATCGATGGTGTCGTCCTCAAGCGCAGCGTCGATCCGGGCCAGATCGTTGCCTCGTCGCTGCAGGCGCCGGTGTTATTCGTGATTGCCCAGGATCTGCGGCACATGGAACTGCAGGTCGATGTCGACGAAGCCGATGTCGGCAAGATCAGGGTGGGTCAAAACGCGACCTTCAGCGTGGATGCATATCCGGACCGCAAGTTCCCCGCCGCCATCCGCGACGTTCGTTACGGCTCCGAGACCGTGCAAGGCGTCGTCACCTACAAGGCCGTGCTGTCAATTGACAATACCGAGCTGATGATCCGGCCCGGCATGACGGCGACCGCGGAGATCGTCGTGCAAGAGGTCGAAGACGCGCTGCTGGTGCCAAACGCCGCGCTGCGCTTCTCGCC
This sequence comes from Xanthobacteraceae bacterium, assembly GCA_050179645.1. GTDB lineage: Bacteria > Pseudomonadota > Alphaproteobacteria > Rhizobiales > Xanthobacteraceae > VAZQ01. The sequence goes on from JBFXEX010000021.1 coordinate 43,857, forward strand.
GGCTTCGCAGGGCGAAAAGAAGGCACCGGGTTTCCTGCAGCGGCTCTTGCCGCGTCCGCCGTCCGCGACCTTCCGCCCGCCAAGCGAGCCGGAGCCTACCGGTCCCAATCGTCGCGTCTTCGTGCTGCGTAATGGCGCACCGGTCGCTGTGCCGGTTGTCATTGGTGTAACCGATGGCCGGCGGACCGAAATCAGAAACGGTGCCATCGAACCTGATGATGCAATCATCATCGACTCCGTCGCCCCGGCGCGCTGAGGCGTGTTGCCGTGTCCAGCAACCAGAAGACGACTGACGCAATCATTGAGTTTCGTGGGGTCAGCCGCCTCTACGGAGCCGGCGATGCGGCGGTCCACGCGCTCGATGGCATCGATTTGACGTTCGCTGCGGGTGAATTCGTCGCGATCATGGGCCCTTCGGGGTCCGGGAAGTCGACAGCGATGAACATCATCGGCTGCCTGGATACTCCCAGCGACGGCGCTTACCGCTTCCGGGGCGTCTCGGTGGGGGAGCTCGATCGCAATCAACGAACGCTTCTACGCCGGCATTTCTTCGGCTTCGTGTTCCAGGGATTCAATTTACTGCCACGCACCACCGCAGTCGAAAACGTCGAGTTGCCGCTCGTTTACCGCGGGGTGTCCCAGACCGAACGTCGCGCACGGGCCATGCAGGCGCTTCAGCGGGTCGGGCTTGCAGGGCGCGAGCATCACACCTCCGCCGAGCTCTCGGGCGGCCAGCAGCAGCGGGTGGCGATTGCACGTGCCATCGTCACCGATCCGGTGGTGCTGCTCGCTGACGAGCCGACGGGTAATCTCGATACCAAGACCAGCCGCGAGATCATGGACCTCGTGACCAGCCTCAATCGGGATCAGGGCATCACCGTCATCATGGTGACCCATGAGAACGACATCGCGGCCTATGCGGATCGGATCGTTCGCTTCCTCGATGGTCGGGTCGAGTCGGACGCGCCCCGGCAGGAGGCCGCCTGATGCTGCTGGAAGCCGTCAAGCTGGCACTTCAGGCGATCCGCCGCAACGCCATGCGGTCGTTCCTGACCGTTCTCGGCATCGTCATCGGGGTCGGAGCCGTCATCGCCATGGTGACGATCGGCAACGGCACGACCGCAAAGGTGACGGCCGACCTCGCCAAGCTCGGCAGCAACCTGTTGTTTGTCCGGCCCGGCCAGTTCGGCCCCGGCCGCGCCAGCACCGATGCCAAGACGTTCAATGTGCGTGATGTGGACGCGTTGAAGACGCAGCTTGCCGGTGTACGGGCCGTCGCACCCGTCGCGCAGAAGTCCTTTACGGTGATCTACGGCGGCGAGAACCGCGTGACGATCGTCACCGGCACCGACCTCGACTACTTCGTCACCCAGGACTGGATGCTTGCGTCCGGCCGGCAATTTCTTGAAGGAGAAATTCGCGGCGGACGCGCGGCTTGCATCCTCGGGCAGACCGTGCGCGAAAAGCTGTTCGGACGCAGCGACCCGGTTGGACAGACGATCCGCGTCAAAAATGTCTCGTGCGAAGTCATTGGATTGCTCGAACCCAAGGGGCAATCAAGCACGGGCACGGACCAGGACGATCTCGTTCTCTTGCCATTGCGGGCCTACCATCGCCGCCTCGCCGGCAATACCGATATCGGCTCCATCAACATTTCCGCACGCGATGGCGTCGATACCGCCAAGGTACAGGCCGACACCGAGCGGCTTCTGCGTGAGCGCCGGAACCTTCAGCGCGGCCAGGAAGACGATTTCTCGGTGCGGGACATGAAGCAACTCGCGCAGACGACGGCCGGCACGACCGCGATGTTGACCGGCCTGCTGGGGGCGGTTGCGGCGGTGAGCCTGCTGGTTGGCGGTATCGGCATCATGAATATCATGCTGGTGTCGGTGACTGAGCGCACGCGGGAAATCGGTATCCGGCTGGCGATCGGTGCCCTGGAAAGTCAGGTTCTGCTCCAGTTCCTCGTCGAGGCCGTCGTGTTGTCGTTGTTCGGCGGGTTGGTCGGCGTGCTTCTGGGCCTCGGCCTCGCTTGGCTCGCGACTGCCGGTCTACAGGTGCCATTCCTGATCGATCCGGCAATCGTTCTGATCGCGTTCGGATTCTCGGCCTTTGTTGGGGTCATCTTCGGCTACTTCCCGGCACGCCGGGCAGCGCGTCTCGATCCGATCGAGGCCCTGCGGCACGAGTGACCAAATCAGTGCGCGTCGCGCTCGTCGGTGTACCAGGACGGCTTTTCCGGATAGTGCGGGCCGTCGTAAATCTCGACCACCACGGTTTCCTCGTGCGCGATTGCCGGCCCGTGCACGTTGCCCTTGGGGTTGCAGTAGAACGATCCAGCGGTCAGCACGGTGTTCGTTGCGGTGTATTCGTAGCGTCCGCTCAGGCAGAACATGAACTGGTTGGATGAATGATAGTGCGGCTGCGGAATGCCGGCGCCCTTGTCGAACTTGATCAGCGCGATCGACGCGCCGGTCTCCTCGTTGCGCCAGAGCATCTTCTCGTGGATGCCCTTGAGCGATTTCGCGCGCCACGGCACCGAGTCGGTCTTGATCAGGATCTCGGCCAGCGACGGCATGTTGTCCGGCAGTTTCGTCATGATCTGTTCCTCACTCTGCGGTCCAGCGGACGTATTTGAGCTCGACCAGCCGCGACAGGTAACGCACGTTGGACCGATTGGTCAGCCGGTGAACCGGCCGCATCTCGTTCATGAAGACCGTGGAGCCAAGCGGCTCGTCCACCATGATCTTGTCGCCGAAGATGGTCTCGATCTCGTTCTCGCCACCGCCGAGCGAGACGACGAGATAGGGGTGGAAGTGGATGTGGAAGTCGATGGTTTCGCCGGGATCGAGATTGATCTCCCAGACCCGCACGTGCTCGTTCTCCAGGACGATGCGCTGTCCGATCTCGCCGAGCGTGATACCCTTCTCGGCAGCCGTCTTGATTCCGGTGGTGTCGGACATTGCTCTCGCTCCTTGTCGGCGCAAACCGCTACTTGTTCGGAATGACCGCGATGGCATTGATCTCGATCAGGTAATCGGGCGACACCATCTTGGTCACCTCGACCATGGTGGACGCCGGCAGCGGCGGCTTGAAGTACTGCTTGCGCACATCGTGGATCGCCTTGAAGTGCTCCATGTTGCGCACGTAGACATCGACCCGGCAGACGTCATCGAGCGTGCCGCCGGCTGCCTCGACTGCGGCCTTGATGTTCTCGCAGACCTGCTTGGTCTGTGCGGTGATGTCGCCGACCCCGGCGATGGTACCGTCCGGCCGGCGGGCGGTCATGCCGGAAATGAAGACCAGACGCCCTTGCGCCTCGATCATGGTCGCCTGCGAAAATACGCCGACCGGCTGGTGGATGGCGTCGCTTGTCACTTCACGCTTGGGCATGTCCGGTTCCTTCCATGGGTTCGTCGTCGGTTTGGGCGAGCGGCGTCGCCGATACGCGCAACTCCTGCGCCATCCGTGTCAACATGTCGACGACCGCCGGCGTCAGCGTGACCTGGCCGGCCGCGCTCGCTTGCCGGCGCCATTCGGGTTCGCCCGGCGCGAACAGCTGCGCGACGCCCGGTGCGCGCTTGCCGGAGCGGATGCGCTCCGCGGCCACCCCTGCGGCTGATTTCACGGCCGCCGGATCGCCGAAATGCGCGATGTCGATGGCAATAAAAAGATGCGAAGAGTCGTAAGGGATACCGGCGTCGCCGTAGAGCGGCTGAACCGCACTTCCGCTCGCCCCGCCGGACAAAAGCCCGCACAGAAGGTCGATCAGGAACGCTAGGCCGAAGCCCTTCGGGCCGCCGGCCGGAAGCAGCATGCCGGCGATGGCCTCGCTCGGATTCGTGGTTGCGATGCCGTCCGACCTGACCGCCCAGCTTGGCGGAATGGCTTGGCCGTCCTTCTCGGCCATCCTGATCTTGCCCATCGCGGCTTCGCTGGTTGCCATATCGAGCACGATGGGAATCGGCCCGTCACTCGGCACCGCGATCGCGATGGGATTATTGCCGACCACGCGCTCGGCGCCGCCGGGCGCCGGCATCAGCGGCCGCGTATTGCACATGACGATGCCGACACAATCGGCCTTCGCAGCCTGGATCGCGTAGCGGCGCGCCGTGCCGAAATGGAATCCGTGCCGCACTGCGACGATGCCGGCGCCATATTGCCGCGCGCGCTCCACCGCAATCCCGGTCGCCTGCTCGGCGGTCAATTGCCCGAGGGCATTGCCGGCGTCGAGCACGACCGCGGCTCCGCGGTCCGATACGACTGCCGCCTTCTCTTCCGCCGAGACCGAGCCAGCGCGGATGCGGTCGAGATACATGTCGACCAGCATGACGCCATGGGAGGAGACGCCCTCAAGGTCGGCATCGACCAGCGCCTCGGCGACCAAATGCGCGGATCGCTCCGGAATCCCCGCCGCGACGAACAGGCGCGCCACCAGGGCGGTCAATTGCACGGCCGGCATGGTGACACCACTGGCCTGGCTCATGAACGATCCAGGGTGCGGTTGATCGGCCAGCCGCCGGCGCAGGCATCGGGCTTCGTCATGTTACGTTCTTGCCGTTGGCGGTTTGCAGCCTGATCGCACGCGATCCGTCGGCCAGCGACTTAGCGACACGCTCGGACGTCCGTTCGATATGCGCCTTGTTCAACTGCGTTGCCCGCGAGACGTTGCGGGACAGCGCCGCCCGCATGATCTGCTCGTGCTCGCCGACGTCGTTCCGGCTCGGAAACCGCGACGTGATCGAAAGCGCCACGTAACGCTCGGCCTGATCGAACAGCCCTTCACGAATGCCCATCAGCAGCGGCGAACCGCACGCTGCCACCAGCGCAGCGTGGAAATTCTGGTGCTCCGCGAACCATGCCGTGTTGGTGCCGCTGCCCTGCTCGATCTTCTTCAGCCGCGAAAGCCGATGAAACGCCGCCAGCAGGTTGGCCTCCCACTCGACCCCGCCCTTCTCGATCGACCAGCGCAGCGCGATCGTCTCGATCTCGACACGCGTCGCCGTCAGGTCGTCAAGCTGCTCGCGCGACACAGACGAGACGCGAAAGCCCTTGTTCTGCTCGAGCGTCACAAGGCCTTCTACCTGGAGCCGCATCAACGCCTCGCGGATCGGGCTGCCGCCGACGCCATAGCGTTCCCGCAAGGTCTCGACCCGCAGGCGCTCGTTTGGCGCCAGCCGGCAGGCAACAATGTCGGCGCGAATCTGCCGGAACACCGACGCGTTGAGCGTCGGCTCGGTCGTGGTGTCTTGTCGATGGACGAGTGTCATACGGTGCTCGCTCAACCGATGTGAACCGAAAGAAAGTCCAGAGAGCGCCGCAGCGCGAGGTCGGCGCTGGGGCGATGGAATCCGGGAATCTCGTCGCAGTTGAAACCGTGGCTGGCCGGATAGACCTGGATCTCGACCTGCGCGCCCTGGGCCGCGCGCAGCCGCCCGGCATGTTCGAGCGTCGCAATCGGATCGCTCTCGCCGAAATGCATCAGCACTGGACAGCGCGGCTTCTCGGCAACGTAAGCGTCGATTTGCGTTGCGTAATAGCAGACCGCCGCCGCGATTCCCTCAAGTTGCGTCGCAGCGCGCCACGACATCGTGCCGCCCCAGCAGTATCCGAGCGTCGCGACCTTGCCGGAGCCGCTTACGTGCTGACGCGCCGCGGCGATATCGGCGAACACCTGCTCCCAGGGAATGCGGCTGCGCAAGTCGCGGCCGGTCGCCGCGTCGTCCTTCGCGTAGCCGAGTTCGACACCCGGACGGATGCGGTCGAACAGTGCCGGCGCCACGACATGATAACCGCGTGCCGCATATCCGTCGCAGACGCGCCGGATATGCGCGGTGACGCCGAAAATCTCCTGCAGCAGCACGAGGCCGCCGCGCGGCGTGCCGTCCGGCCGCGCCTCGTAAGCCGATGCGCGGTGCCCGTCCCGCGTGTGCAGTGAAATCGTTGCGCCCGACATGCCGTCTTCCGCGTGCTCAAACCGGCGTCATCCTGACCATCCTCTGTACCATGCAGATGATGGAAAATCTCCATCATTTTCGAAAATCTGTTGACATCTGGAAATTCCAGGTGCGATGGTTTCGATCGCGGTTCCTTGATCGGAAGAGGGCGCTCGTCGCAGCTCCGATCATGACGCTGGCGCATGAGGACATGACGCACGTCACGCTCCCGTTGACCACAAGCCTCCCGGTCGCGATCGTCGGCGCCGGCCCGGTCGGGCTCACCGCGGCGCTGGCGCTGTCGTATTACGGCATTCCGTTTGTGGTGTTCGAGGCCGATACGGGCCTTTCGACCGAAACTAAGGCCGGCACCACGCTCACGCGCACGCTCGAAATCTGGCAGCGCTTCGGCGCCGCAAGCACGGTGCTCACCAGGGCCATGCGGGTCGACGAGATCGGCGACATCGAGCGTGCCACCAACCGCAGCCGCGACTCCGTCAAGCTGCACCTGCTGCGCGACGAGACGCGGTTTCCGTTCGTCGTGAACCTGCCGCAGCACGAGATGGAGCCGGCGCTGCGCGATTGCCTGGCCGCCTCGGACCACGGAGCAATTCGCTACCGGCATCGGCTGACATCCTTCACGCAAACCCAAGACATGGTGACGCTCGAACTCGATACGCCGGACGGCGTTACGACATTCGAAGCCTGCTATCTGCTGGCGTGCGACGGCGGCCGCAGCACGGTGCGCGACCGGCTCGGCGTCACCGTTGAAGGCCGCTCGCTGCCGGAACGCTATTCGCTGGTCGACATCCAGGTCGATCTCGACGTCGAGAACCCGCGCGACTATCCGTATCTGGCCTATTTCAGCGATGCCAGCGAATGGATGATCCTGGTTCGACAGCCGGACTGCTGGCGTTTCCTGTACCCTGTCCACGACGGCCAGCCGGAATACTCGATTGACGAACTGCGCGAGAAGGCGGTGCACTTCATCGGCGACGTCTCCAACGTGAAGGTGGTCGGCACCAACCTGTACCGGATCCATCACCGCGTCGCCGGCAAGTGGCGGCACGACCGCGTGATGCTGCTGGGCGATGCCGCCCATCTGATCACACCGATGTGGGCCCTTGGCCTCAACACCGGAATTCTCGACGCAAATAACTTGATCTGGCGGATGGCCTGGGTGTTGCGCGGCTGGGCCGACGACACGCTGTTCGACGGCTACGAACGCGAGCAGAAGCCGGTCGCCGAACGCGGCTCCGGCGAAATGGCCGAGGCTGCGCGAGCCTACATGCTCAAGCGCGCGAACGACGTCAAGGCGATGTCCGAGCACGCGTGGGGCAACGCCTATACGCGCTCGCTGCTCGGCGTTCGGCTTGGGCTCGGCGACAGCGGCAACTGGTCGATGGTGAAGCCGTTCGGGTCGCCGCCGCCGGTCGAGCTCGGCGACCGGGCGCCCGATGGCGTAGTCCAGGACAGCGAAGGGCGCTCGGTCCGGCTGCACGATCTGTTCGGGCGCTCATTCGTCGCCCTGTATTTCACCGACGCGCGGCGCCACCCGGATATTCCCGAGAACGAGCATCCGTGGCTTCGCCACTACGTCGTGTCGCGCTGGGATCTGCCGCGCACGTCCGGCATTCGCAACCGTTCGCTGCTCGATGTCGGCAACTGTCTGACACGCCGTTACGGCTGTCCGCCCGACACCATGGTGCTGGTGCGCCCTGACGATCACATCGCGGCGATCCAACCGATGTCGCAGCGTGTCGCGCAGGCGGCGTATCAAGTAGCGCTTGGCATGTCGCAACCGGAGGCTGTCCCGGCGTGACAATCTCGGTCTCCTACCGATTCGACAATTCCGTCATCCTCGTGACCGGGGCCGGCAGCGGCATCGGCGCTGCTCTTGCCCGGCACTGTGCCGGCGAAGGCGCCATCGTGGTCGCCGTTGACCGGCGCCACGATCTTTTGCTGGCTCAAGTCGACGAGCCGGCGCGCAGCCGCATCGATCTGCGGCAGGTCGACGTTTCCGACGAAAAGGCCGTCGCTGCGCTCATCACCGACCTGCCGCGGAAGTATCCGCGCCTCGATGCCGCCGTGCTCGGCGCCGCCGTTCAGTATCGCACCGATATCGACAAGATGAGTCCGCGGGAGTGGCGCGAAGTCATCGACGTCAATCTCAACGGCGTATTCTACTGCCTGCGGGGCATCATCCCGATGCTGAAGTCGCAGCGCTCCGGCGCGATCGTGGTGTTCACGTCCGGCCTGGCTTTGACCGGCTGGCCTGGGGCGAGCGCTTACGCGGCGAGCAAGGCCGCGCTGATCGGCATGATCAAGTCCGCAGCGCATGAGCTCAAGGCGTTCAACGTGCGCGCAAATGTCCTCTCGCCCGGCGTGCGCGCGACGCCGATATTCCTCGGCGTGAGCACCGAGCTGGAGCGGGAGCAGTACCGCCAGTCGATAGGTATCGGCGAGCCGGAAGGCGTCGTGCCGACGCTGCTCTATCTCATATCGGACGCGTCAGCGAACTTGACGGGAGTGGTGATCGAGCACCGGATCTCGCCATCGGGCGAGGCGGCAGGAACTACACCTTGTTGATGTTGTCGGGACGGAACCGGAAACTTACGGCAAAGGCGTTTGAAAGGAGACTGACATGCGCACGTTAGTTGTAGGCATTCTTGGCTTCACGTTGATGGTGTTCGGTGGAGTGGTCGGCAACCAAGGGGACGCCCGCGCTCAAGTGCCGAAGATGACGGACATCACCTTCTCGCTCGACTTCATCGTGCTTGGGCGGCATGCGCCGTTCTACGTCGCGATCGAGAAGGGTTTCTTCAAAGAGGAAAACCTCAACGTCAAAGTCATCGCCGCGAAGGGCACCGCTCAGGCCATCCAGAACGTCGAAAGCGGGCTGGCGCAGATCGGGTTCACCGACGTGGCGAGCCTGGTGGTGGCGCGTGCGGAGGGCTCGACCGTGAAGGTCGTGTCGGTGATTTACCAGAAGGCGCCGTTCTGCTTCTTCTCGCTCGATCCTGGCGCCAATGTCCGGTCGCTGAAGGACTTTGTGGGCCTGAAAGTCGGATCGAACGCCGGCAGCTATATCTCAAACATCGCCCGGGCGATGATGCGCAAGGATGGCCTCGATCCCAATACGCTCAGCGTCGATAGCATCGAACCGTCGGCCCGCATCGCCATGCTGGCGACACGGAAGATTCCGGCGATCGACTTCTTCATCATGACCAAGCCGGCGATGGAGCGTGCCGTGAAGGACGCCAAGGTCGTGACCTTCCTGTTCGCCGACCACGGCCTCGACCTTTATTCCAACGGCATCGGCGCGAAGGAATCCTACATCAAGGAGAACCCGGAAGTCATGAAGGCGTTCGTGCGGGCGACGCTGCGTGGCTACCAGTACGCGTTCAAGCACCCACAGGAGGCCGCCGAACTCATTCAGAAGCACGCCAAGGCGCTCAACAATCAGATCACGGTCGATGAGTTGAAGATCGTCGAGGACCTGACGGTGACTCCCGAGGTCAAGAAGAACGGCATCGGTTCGTTCACGCCGGCCCGGATGGAATCGTCGGTGGCCTGGATGGTGGAGAACGGCGGCTTCCCCAAGGAGAAGGCGCCGAAGCCCCAGGACGTCTACATGACCGGCTTCCTGCCGGCGCAACCCGTGCTGCCCTGAGGCGGAAGGCGAGGACCCGCAGAGACCGTGGACGCCATCAACCGCAACCGTCCGGACGCAGGCCAAGCCGAAAAGCTTCCGTTCGGACGTTTGGTCAACGTGACCAAGACGTTCGAAACCGTCGGCCAGTCGGTGCCGGCCGTCAAGGACGTCTCGCTGCAGTTCCGCAAGGGCGATCTCATTTCCCTGATCGGTCCGAGCGGCTGCGGCAAGACCACGGTCCTGAAGATGATGGGAGGGCTGATCCCGGCGAGCAGCGGCCTGTTGGAACTGGACGGCAAGGCCATCACCGGCCCCTTTCCCGGTGTCGGCGTCGTATTCCAGACGCCGACGCTGATGCCCTGGCGCAGCGTTCTCAGCAATGTGCTGTTTCCCATGGAGGTGCTGGGCAAGAACGACCGCAAGGCCAAGGAACGTGCGCGCGAAATCCTCAAGCTGACCGGGCTGGAGGGCTTCGAGCAGGCCTATCCGCGGCAACTGTCGGGCGGCATGCAGCAGCGCGTCGCGCTCTGCCGCGCCATCATCCACGAGCCCTCTATCCTGCTGATGGACGAGCCGTTCGGCGCGCTCGACGAGTTGACCCGGCTGGAGATGAACGATCTGCTGCTGGACTTGCGGCGGGTCAGCGGCGCGACCGTGATCTTCGTCACCCACAGCATCTCGGAAGCCGTCTACCTGTCGGACCGCGTGTTCGTTTTCTCCAAGCGTCCTTCGATCATCGCGTTGGAGTTCGGCGTCGACATTCCGTATCCGCGCTCGCAGCAGACCCGGTTCCTCAAGGAGTTCACCGACCTCGAGCGGCGCGCGAGCATTGCGCTGGGGGTCGTCAAGCCATGAAGCAAGGCCTGCTCAACCTGCTCTATCCGCTTGCCGGCACTGCAATCATCCTGATCGCCTGGCATCTCTATGTGGTGATGCTGAACGTGCCTGCCGTGGTGCTGCCCGGTCCATGGCAGGTCGCGGTCGCGATGAGGGAATATTCCGCGATCCTCCTGAGCGAAGGCTGGGTGACCTTCCTCGAATGCGTCTACGGCTTCGTGCTGGCAATGGCGATCGGCATCCCGATTGCGGTCGTGATGACCTATTCCCGTATCGCTAATCTCATGTTCTATCCCCTGCTGGTCGCAAGCCAGTCGATCCCCAAGGTCGCGATCGCACCGATCCTTCTGGTCTGGTTCGGGACGGGAATCGAATCCAAGCTCGCAATGGCCTTCGTGATCGCGTTCTTCCCGGCGGTCGTCGACACCGCAACCGGACTGCGATCGACCTCGCCCGAACTCCTGGAGCTCGCACGGTCGCTGCAATGCTCGCGGCTGCAGACCTTCTTCAAGATCCAGTTGCCGTCGGCGCTGCCGTCGATTTTTTCCGGCGCCAAGATCGCGGTCACGCTTGCGGTCATCGGCGCCGTGATCGGCGAATTCATCGGCTCGAACGAGGGGCTGGGCAATCTCCTGCTGACCGCCAACTCTCAGCTCAACTCCGCGCTGGTCTGGGCGTCGCTCGTCGTTCTCAGCGGCCTCGGGATGCTGCTCTACGGCGCCGTCGTGCTGGCGGAAAAGATCATGATGCCCTGGGCGCCGGACAGCGGACACAAGTAGGCGCAGGTACTGGACCGGGCCATCGGCGATGGTGCCGGAGACGCCAGACTGCGAAAACCTCGAGCCGTTCCTTGCGCTTGGACTAGCGCTGCAGCTTGGATGAAGATGAAGGTGTGCGACTCTCCGGCGCAGCTTGCGCCCGATGGGAGCGCGAAAAGCCCGCGGCTCCAGGCTTTCTTCGACCGGTTGCATTTACGCCGAGGTGCCTCGCCAAAATCGGCTGGCTGGATCGCTTCCAAAGTCCCGGTGCCATGACTACGCTGACGCTCGCTGCGGCCGAAATTGCTCGGAACGGAGGAAGTCTATGCGATTGATCCGCTTGACGTTGCTTGCGCCACTTGCGTTCGCGGTATTTGCCGCGTTGGTCGGCGCGGCCTCCGCTGAGGAAAATGCGGCGAGCTTCCCAAGCAAGCCGATCCGGCTCATCATTGGGTTTGGCGCCGGCGGCGGCAATGACATGGTCGCGCGAATCGTCGGGCCAAAGGTCTCCGAACTTCTCGGCCAGCCGGTCGTGGTCGAGAACCGGCCGGGCGCCGCGGGGCAGGTCTCCGTGATCTATGCCCAGAGCCAGCCGGCCGATGGCTACACGATCGTCATCGGTGCGATCGGCCAGCTTGCAATCGCGCAGACGATCTATCCCAATCTGCCGTTTCACCCCACCAAGACGCTGGTGCCGCTCACCTTGCTCGGCTCGTACTGGCTGGCGATCGCCGGGGCGCCGAAGTACGGCGTCAATTCGCTGAAGGAGCTTGTCGCCTTCGCCAAGGCGAATCCGGACAAGGCGAACTATCCGTCGTCCTCGCCGGCATTCACCATTCCGTCGGAGTTGCTCAAGCTCAAGACAGGCATGCCCGGTACGCTGATCCCTTACAAGAGCACGAACGAGATGATGCTCAGCCTCGCTGCCGGGCAGACGTTGTTCGGATTCTCCGATCCGCCGATCGTGCTCCCGCTGGCGCAGGGCGGGAAGGTGAAGGTGCTTGCCATGACCGGGCCGAACCGTCTGCCTGAGTTGCCGGACGTGCCGACGATGGCTGAAGCCGGCTTCGGCAATGTGGAAGTCCGGCAGCAATGGATTGGCGCGTTCGCAGTTGCCGGAACGCCGCCGGCTATCATCCGCAAGCTTGAGACCGCGTTTCGCCAAGCCTTGGCCGATCCTGCGGTGCGCGCCAGGCTCAAGACCGTGGCCTATACGCCCGACGGTCGCCCTGGCGAGGAATTCCGCAAGCTGATCGACGACGACATCAAGGGCTACGGGGAAGTTGTCGAAGCCGCCGGCCTGAAATTCAAATAGCCGATACCGTCGGCTCGGAGCGCTCTCGGATTGTGTGCAGGAGCGGCCGCCGGTTTGTCGGCGGAAACGTTGAGCAATGCCTGAGGTTTTTTCGAGAATCCTCCACATCGAAACATGAGCAAAACCGGCAAATCCGGGAAATCTGCGCCCAGGAAATCTGTGTCCAGGAAATCTATGTCCAGGACGACGAAGGCGCCCATTCGCGCGGCCAAGGTTCCAAACCTTCGGTCGGGCAACGACCGTCGATCTCCGGGCGATAAACTCACGGAGCTCAAGCGCCGGCTGTTGGAGATCTACGATCTCAATGCCGCAGGCTCGGTGCTGTCCTGGGACGAGGCCACTTACATGCCGGCCGGTGGCGCGGCTGCACGCGGCCGCCAGACGGCGACGCTGCGCCGGCTCGCGCATGAGCGGCTGGTCGACCCGGCACTCGGCCGGCTGATCGACGATCTGCAACCCTATGCCGAAGGCCTGCCGCCGGACGCAGACGAGGCCAGCCTGATCCGCGTCGTGCGGCGCGACTTCGAGAAGGCGATCAAGGTCCCGGCGGATCATGTCGCACGCGCCAACGCGCACGGCTCGGCCTCCTATCATGCCTGGACGCGCGCGCGGCCGGCGAACGATTTCGCCGCCATGATTCCGTACCTGGAGACGACGCTCGATCTCAGCCGCGAATACGCCGGCTTCTTTGCGCCCTACGATCATATCGCCGATCCGCTGATCGACGACGCCGACGAAGGCATGACCACCGCTCACATCCAAAGGCTGTTCTCGGAGCTGCGGAGCGAATTGACGCCGATGGTCCGCGCCATCGCGGATCAGCCGGCGGCGGACGACCGTTGCCTGCGCGCGCACTTTCCGGAAGCCGCGCAGTTCGAATTCGGTCTTTCGGTGGCCAGGCGCTTCGGCTACGACCTGGAGCGTGGGCGGCTCGACAAGACGCATCATCCGTTCTGCACCAAGTTCGCTGCCGGCGATGTCCGTATCACCACCCGCGTGCGCGAGAACGATCTCGGCGACGCGCTGTTCTCGACCTTGCACGAGGCCGGTCACGCGCTCTACGAGCAGGGCGTCGCCGCTGCCCTCGAAGGCACGCCGCTCGGCTACGGCGTCTCGGCCGGCGTCCACGAAAGCCAGTCGCGGCTGTGGGAGAACGTGGTCGCGCGCAGCCTTGGGTTCTGGACGCATTGTTATCCCTGGCTGCAACGGACGTTTCCGGAACAGCTTGGCAACGTGACGCTCGACACCTTCTATCGGGCGATCAACAAGGTTGAGCGATCGCTGATCCGCACCGATGCGGACGAAGTGACCTATAATCTTCACATCATGTTGCGGTTCGACCTGGAATTGAAGCTGTTGGAGGGCCGGCTGCGGGTCAAGGACCTGCCAGAGGCATGGCATGCCGCGATGCAGTCCGATCTCGGCATCGCGCCGCCCGACGACCGCGACGGTTGCCTGCAGGACGTGCATTGGTATGCCGGCAGCATTGGCGGCTCCTTCCAGAGCTACACCATCGGCAACATCCTCAGTGCGCAGTTTTTCGCCGCCGCCCTCGAGGAGTGTCCCGACATTTCGCATCGGATCGAACGGGGTGAGTTCGGCCCGCTGCATTCCTGGCTGCGCGACCGGATTTATCGGCATGGGCGCAAGGTCGCGCCCAACGATCTGGTCGAGCGGGCAACCGGCGCGCCGATGAGCATGGCGCCGTATCTCGCTTACCTGCGGGGCAAGTACAGCCGGATCTATGAGCTTCCGCCGGCCGGGGGGCGCTGACTGCCGCGCGTGACGTGCAAGAAAATCGAAAGCAAGACCGCCATGCAAGTAGGTTTCTTTTTCTGGCCATTTACGCCCGATCTTTGTGCACGGTTGGCCGAGCGCGCCGAGCGCTACGGCTATGCCATGATCGGCATCGCCGACACGCCGGGGAATGCGATGGATCCCTGGATCGCCGCCACGCTGGTGGCGCGCGCCTCGCAACGCGCGCGCCTTTCTCTTTGTGTCACCAATCTGCTGACGCGGCATCCGGCGGTGAGCGCTGCGGCGATTGCCTCGCTCGACCTGGTCTCGAACGGCCGCGCCACGCTCGGCATCGGCGCCGGGCATAGTGGTACCCGCAATGTTGGGCTGTCGAAATCGAAATCGGCCGAGCTTGCCGATGGTGTGACGTTCATCAAGACTTTGCTGCAGGGCAAGCCTGCGACCCTTGGTGCCGCATCCGCTCATCTGCCATGGGTCAAGCGGGCGCCGCCGGTGTTTCTCGCCGCATCGCATCCGGGTCCGCTAAAGGCCGCGGGTCGCACGGCCGATGGCGTGTTTGCCAATTTCGGTCTCGGTGCCGACAATGTCCGGGAGTCCGAGGCACTGATTGCCGAAGGGATCAGGCACGCCGGGCGGTCGTCTAACGATGTCGAAATCTGGCAGATCGGAGCGCTCGACTGCAACGAAGACGGCGACGCGGCGCGCGGCAAGGTTGGGGCCATGCTGGCGTTTCTCGCTGGCTACGTCATCGGCGACAAGAATTTGGAAAGCCGCGGTGTGCCCGAACCTTTGCGCCAGTCGCTGCTTGAATTGCGCCGGCGATACAGCACCCGGCCGGGTGAGGCCGACATCAAGCTGGTTCAGGATCTTGGTCTGTTCGATTACCTGTCGCGGCGGCTCGCCATTTGCGGCACGCCAGCAGAATGCCTGGCCCAGGCCCGCGCCGCTCAGGCGGCGGGCATCAATCGCCTGATGCTGACCGTGAGTCTGGCATCAGATCCGGTGCGAACCGTGGAATTGTTCGGCGAGCACGTGCTGGCGAAACTGTGACTGCGTGCGTCGGCGCCAGTGTAACGCGAACTTCGGCGTCGAGACACCAGACGCCGCGCTACTCCGCCGCGACCGCCACGTCGGGAATGAACTGCGACAGCCACTTCTTTCGGTTCTTGACGTTCGCTCGGTAGAGCTGTTCGAACTCGGCCTCCGGGAACGAATGCGTCGACGGCCGTTTCATCAGCGTGTCCGCCCATGCCTTCAGCCGCGGGTAATTCTCGATCTCGCCAATCGGCCGGATGCGGTCGAGGAAGAAATAACGCTGGAGGAACGGCGCATAGGCGGCGTCGACCAGCGAATACTTGGTGCCGTTGAACAGCGGACCTGCACCCTGCTTCTCAAGCGCGCGCTCGAGCCGTTCGAACGCCACCGGAACCTTGTCGAGGCATTTCCTGCCCTCGGTTTCATCGTCGGCATAAGCGACGCCGGTCACGTGCTCGGAAAAGGTCGGCATGTAGTCGGTCCAGGCACGATTGATGGCCCGTTGAACGGGATCTTCCGGGTGGAGCCGCGGGGCGATGGTCTCGTCGAGATATTCGTTGATCGCGCTCGATTCGAACAGCGACACTGCATCGTCGATGCGCAGCACCGGAACCTTCTTGTGGGGCGAAATGGCCAGGAACCAGTCGGGCCTGTTGTCCCGCTCGATGTGGCGGAACCCAAACGGGGTGTTCTTCTCCCGCAGCACGATCGCCGATCGCTGCACCCACGGGCAGGTCTTGAAGCTCACCAGCAAGTATTCGGTCATGATATCCCCATCGAGCGAAACTGGATTTGTATCAAGGCTAGTGATTGTTCAAGCGATTGCATCTCTCGGTCGATTACGGCGATCGGTTTAAGCGGGGCTCTCTTGGATATGCATCCCGCAAGTGGTGGTCAAGGGCTGCAAGCGCGGCAAGGGCTGCCGCGGCGACGTGCAGGCCTGCGCGGCAAAACATTTTCCGATGCTGCCGGACGACGCGAAGGCCTGGCTGCACAAGGCACTCGAGGGTCTGCGCGACGG
>JBFXEX010000022.1:0-58921 GCA_050179645.1 Xanthobacteraceae bacterium
TGCTGTCCGCACTCTCCGAAGCCGGAGTCCTTCGCCACGTCGTGTTTCAAGGCGGCACGGCACTGCGTCTCTGCTACGGAGGAGAGCGCTACAGCGAAGACCTGGACTTTGTCTGCGGCAAAGCCGGATCTTATATCGACGAGATCGAATTCGAAAAGCTCGTTGCGAGCGCCCTCGAAACGACCAAGAAGACGTTGCACCGCGCATTCGATATCGACCCCGCTGAAATCTCGCTCAAACAGCCACCGTTCCCCATGGCCATCAAGAGTGACCCCGCTACGGTCGCTGCATGGCAGATCAGCGTCCCAATCGCGTCGTTGCGGCACCTGCCGAAGTCGCGTGTCAAAATCGAATTTGCCAACGTGCCCTCGTATGACAGCGGCCCCAATGTGGCAAATGCCGTTCCGGGACTGGTCCAAATGCAGGATGTGATCCTGACCGTTGAAAGTGCCAGTGAAATTCTGGCCGACAAGGCTGTTGCGCTGACGGCCAGGCAAGTTCTCAAGTACCGCGATGTTTGGGACGTCTGGTTTCTCACCAACAAGCTGAACGCTCAAACCGATAGAGGTATGGTCGCCAACAAGTTTGCCGATTACGGCACGTCGAACGTCGAGGCCAAGGCGAAGCGGCGACAAGAGGAACTGACGAAACTCTCTACCGAGAAGGCCTTCCTGGACGAAATGACTCGATTTCTTCCTGCAAAACGCGTCGCGGAGATTGGCAATAACGGCCTGCACAAATCGATTCTCGCAGCCAGTGCCAGTCTGATTGCCCGCACAGTTGTATCCTCAGGGTAGTCGTTACGAGCCGGTGTCGGCGATCGGTGTATCCGGCGCAATGCATCAAGGGCGACGGTTGCCAGCTGAATCGCTTGTTTTTGTTCCGCAGAGTCACAGCATCATGCCGCGCGCATGATCCGGTCGGGCCGGTTCATTGGTTGCTACCGATCTCTTCCTCTCGCGTTCAACCGCAAGCATCCTCTCCACGCGCTCCAAATTTTGCAACAATCGGCCGCTCGAGAGGCGAAGCAGGTGAAACCCGAATGCAGGGTTCTCGAAATAGATTTCGCGTACCTTGTCGTAAGAGATCGTCAGCACACGCCCCGTTTTGGTGCATTCAACAGTGTGGGTGCGAAAGTTCTGTGCCGTCAGCAAGCCAAGCTCACCGAAAAACTGCCCCGGCCCAAGCTCGACATTCAAGTCAACGACACGATATCTGCCAGAGACCACCAAAAACATTTCGGTCGCCTCATCCCTTTCGCGAAAGAGAATTTCGCCTTTCCGACAGCGGCGCTTGGACATGAACGGTTGCAGCCAATCCAGGGAAAGGTCGCCGTTCGCGGCGACCCGAACATTCTTAAGCAGCACCAACATCTGATAGAGTCGCACGGAGTGCAGCGGAACCAAAAACGCGTAGATGATCACCGACTGGAGCGAGTCTCCAAGGTACGCTGAAAGGAGAAGAAGGCCCGCACTTGCAATCGAGGTGATCCGCAATGGAATCACCGTCTTCATTCCCATTGATATGACGTATAGGACCGCGCCAATGGCACCCAGGATGTTCTCTACCGTGAGCAATGGCCAGAACGCGTCGATGTAGAGATCAACGTCAGAATCTGAGATCATGCTCAGCCCTCCCAAGCAATGTCGGGGCCCCTGACGCCGGAAGGATATTTCGACGCATTGGAGTTGTGAAGCAGAATTGATTTCGAGATAAGTGGTGGAAACGTAGAGCCGGCCCGTGAAGCATGGCCATGCGACTTCGCAATTGGCGCAGTCTTCGTTTCATCGCGGCGTTGCGGGAATTTCCACGCGACTGTCGGGCGATGGCGCGTCCGACGACCTGTTCGGTAGAGGCTCGGTACTTCTGTGAGGCAGGCGTAACCTGCCGCTACGTCCGTCGTTCGAGGTGCAGGGGAAACGCCGCAAGCGTAACCGGGTGAATTCGCCGTGAGTACCGCTGGTGGGGTACCGCCCTTCGCGTCCAATCTCACTGAGTCACGAACCCACCTGCGGGCGACGAACTGGAGCACCTCAACCCGCCGACCTTGAATCTGCGCCCGTGCGGCACCATTGTTCGCTCACGCCGGCCCCATCCTGTTGCGGAGCGAAATCATGACCCAGACCAGCAATCGCCTGCTCGACGAATTTTCGCGGCTCATGAACGACGCCGCGGGCGTCGCCTCGGGCGTGCGGCGGGAGGTCGAGACCATGGTCCGCAACCAGGCGGATCGCTGGCTGCGCGACATGGACCTGATCAAGCGCGACGAGTTCGAGGCCGTCAAGGAAATGGCCCGCCTCGCCCGCGAGGAGAACGAGGCTCTCAAGGCCCGCATCGCCGCCCTGGAGGCCAGGGTGCCACCCGCAACCCCGGGCTGAGGCTGCCCGAAAAACTTCTCCGGGTTATTCCGGGACGCCGCGAAGCGGCGGGCCCGACCCTGGAAACACGGTCGTTATGGATTCCGGGTTCGCGCCTTTGCGCGCCCCGGAATGACCAGCGAGAGGGTCCCGCAGCCTTACCAACGCGGTCCGCGCCCCGCTTTTCCGGCGCCGCGCCGGCTCCGGCAGGATTCTTGTCATCGCGCCGGTGGGCCGCTATAAGCCCCCGCATTCCGCGGCTCCGACACCCCTGGAGGCATGCCGCGATCCAAGCGAAAGGATGAACGATGGCGAACGTCAAGCAGATGAAGGCTGTGGCGCGTCCGCGGGCCGGCAAGGGGGCCGCCCGTGCCGAGCGCCGCGCCGGCCGTGTCCCGGGCGTGATCTATGGCGACGGCAAGCCGCCGCTGACCGTCTCGGTCGACCACAAGGACCTCAAGGAGCGCATCTATGCCGGGCGCTTCCTGACCAGCATCTACGAGCTCGATGTCGACGGCACGACGCACCGCGTCATCCCGCGCGACTTCCAGCTCGACGCGGTGAAGGAACTGCCGGTGCACGTGGATTTCATGCGGCTCGGCGCCGGCGCCCGCATCCGGGTGCGCATTCCGGTGCACGTGCGCAACGCCGAAACGTCGCCCGGCGTGAAACGCGGCGGCACCGTCAACGTCGTCACCCATGCGATCGAGATGGAGGTCTTGGCGGACGAGATTCCGGACTCGATCGACGTCGATATTGGCCAGCTCGAGATCAATCACTCGACGCATCTGAGTGACCTCGAATTGCCGGCGGGCGTCAAGGTGATCTCGCGGGCCGACACCACGCTGGTCACCATCGTGCCGCCGTCGGGCTATGCGGAAGAAATGAAGGCCGCGGCCGAAGCTGCGACCGCCGCCGCGACGGCTGCCGCCACCGCGGCCGCTGCACCCGAAGGCGGAGCCGCGACTGCAGCTCCGGCGGCCGGCGCGACAGCGGCGCCCGCGGCGCCCAAGAAGTAGCATCCGCCGCTTCGAGCCTCGCCAAGACCGTGTCCTCGCCGTCAGGAGAGGGCACGGTCGGCGGCATCGCCGGTGCGATGAATCGGCGGGCGCAGCTTTTTGGCGAGACGCCGCGGCGCGGGACTCGAACGTCGGGTTGATCCCCCATGCAGCTCTTCGTCGGGCTCGGCAATCCCGGTTCCAGCTATGTCGGCAACCGGCACAACATCGGCTTCATGGTGGTTGAAGCGATCGCCAAGCGCCACAACCTCGGCCCGTGGCGCCGCCGCTTCCAGGGCGTGACGGCCGAGGGGCCGCTCGGCACGGAGCGCGTGCTGCTGCTGCTGCCCGGCACCTATATGAACGAATCCGGCCGTGCCGTCGCCGACGCCGCACATTTTTACAAGCTCGGCGTTGAGCAGATCGTGGTGTTTCACGACGAGATTGATCTCGCGCCCGCCAAAGTCCGGGTAAAGACCGGCGGTGGTGTGGCTGGCCACAACGGGCTGCGCTCGATCTCGGCGCATGTCGGCAACGACTATCGCAGAGTGCGGATCGGCGTCGGTCATCCGGGTGTCAAGGAGCGCGTGCACGGTCACGTTCTCTCCGATTTCGCCAAGAGCGAGCGCGACTGGGTCGACGCGCTGTGCGCGATCGTCGCCGACAATGCCGAACTGCTGGCGAAGGGGCAGGACGCAAGCTTCCAGAACAAGGTGCATCTTGCCATGCAGGCCAAGGGCTTCGGCGAAGCGCCCGAAGCCCCGGTTCGCGGAACTTGACAGGTCGGGCGCAAGCTCGGAACGCATCGACGATATCGAAACTCCATCGGCGTCGTTCACCAGAGAAACGATCCCCGCCGCACTCGTAACGGAATCAGAAACGACCATGGGCTTCAAATGTGGAATCGTCGGCCTGCCGAACGTCGGCAAGTCGACGCTGTTCAATGCCTTGACGGAAACCGCCGCCGCGCAGGCGGCAAACTATCCGTTCTGCACGATCGAGCCGAATGTCGGCGAGGTGGCGGTGCCCGATCCGCGGCTGGAGCCGCTGGCGGCGCTGGCGAAGTCCGCCGAGATCATTCCGACCCGACTGACCTTCGTCGATATCGCCGGCCTCGTGCGCGGCGCGAGCAAGGGCGAGGGGCTCGGCAACCAGTTCCTGGGCAACATCCGCGAGGTCGATGCGATCGCCCACGTCGTGCGGTGCTTTGAAGATCCGGACGTGACCCATGTCGAGAACCGGATCGATCCGATCGCCGACATCGAGACGATCGAGACCGAACTGATGCTCGCCGACCTCGACAGCCTGGAGAAGCGCGTCGACAGCCTCGGCAAGAAAGCCAAGGGCGGCGACAAGGAGGCCAAAGAAGCCCTCGACCTGATGGAGCGCGCGCTGACGTTGCTGCGCGACGGCAAGCCCGCGCGGCTGGTTGCGCGCAAGCCCGAGGAGGAGAAGACCTTCCATATGCTGGGCCTGCTCACCTCGCTGCCGGTGCTCTATGTCTGCAACGTCGAGGAAGGTTCCGCGGCGACCGGCAACGATTTCTCCCGCAAGGTCGAAGATCGCGCCAGCCAGGAAGGCGCTGGTTGCGTCGTGATCTCCGCCAAGATCGAGGCGGAGATCGCCGTACTGTCGCGCGCGGAACGGGCCGAGTATTTGGCCGCGGTCGAACTCACGGAAGCCGGCCTCGACCGGCTGATCCGCGCCGGCTATGCGCTCCTCGACCTCGTCACCTATTTCACCGTCGGGCCGAAAGAGACGCGCGCCTGGACGGTGACGCGGGGAACCAAAGCCCCGCAAGCGGCCGGCGTCATCCATACCGACTTCGAGCGCGGCTTCATCCGCGCCGAGGTCATCGCCTATGACGACTACATCAAGTTTGGTGGCGAGGCCGGCGCGCGCGAGAGCGGCAAGCTTCGCCTCGAAGGCAAGGACTACGTCGTCAACGACGGCGACGTGATGCACTTCAGGTTCGCGACCTGATCTTGGTGCAGCATTCGCGTGGCTCATTCCGATCCTGTCACGCCGAAACGTCATGCCCGCGCTTGTTGCGGGAATTCACGTCTTCGATCGAATCAAAGACGTGGATGGCCAAGACGAGCCCGGTCGTAACGTTGAATGAGCATCGATTGCTTCAAGTATCTTCTCACGTTCCGCCGCGATTGCGGATCGCGCTGAGGTGCTCGTTGATGCGGAACGTGATGAGCACGAATTCGGCAACGATGCGGGCGAAGAGCACACCGATCAGAATGCCGATCATGCTGGCGATGATCCAGAAGATGCCGCCGAGCGGATGCACCGCCATCAGGGTGAAGCCGGTAATGATGCCGGAGAGTCCGAACAACGCCGAAATTCCGACCGCAAGCCAATAGAAGATCTTGATGATCGAGGGCGTGATGAAGCGCTCCCACTGAAACAGATCGCGATAGTCGAGCATTACTCCTCCTCCCGACGGCCGATGGAACGCGCGAACGCTACCGCGCGAGGTCTGCAATTGGTGTAAACGGGGATAATTGGCAGCCTGGCCAACGCGGTTCCCGCGCCTCTCCGACCGATCGCGGTCGCTGACCGGGCGGGACACTGCACCGCCCACCCCGGCCCGGTCAATCGCCGCCGCAAGGGATTAGGCGGATGGCGGAAATTCGCCTTTTACGGCGGCCGAGCCGCCAAGATGGTGGGCGGTTGACCGGGCCCGACCGCCCGTTTAGGGAATCCCGCTGCCGGAGCGTTATGGACCGGTTGCACGATCCAATTCGAAAAGTCTGCACTTTTCGGGATCATGCTCACCATCGCAAGGGACAACCGCAAGGGACAACCGTGGCTCGCACGCATTGGGAGGATTTCGCGCCCGGGCAGGTGGCCGAATTCGGGCCGCGCGTCATCACACGCGAGGAGATTATCGCGTTCGCCGCGGA
This sequence comes from Xanthobacteraceae bacterium, assembly GCA_050179645.1. Taxonomy (GTDB): domain Bacteria; phylum Pseudomonadota; class Alphaproteobacteria; order Rhizobiales; family Xanthobacteraceae; genus VAZQ01. The sequence continues at coordinate 6,271 of JBFXEX010000022.1, forward strand.
GTTCGATCCACAGCCGATGCATCTGGACGAGGAGGCGGCTGGCGACAGCTTGCTCGGCGGCCTGGCGGCATCGGGCTGGCACAGCTGCTGTATCCTGATGCGGATGATCAGCGACGGCATGCTGGACGGCGCGAGTTTCATGGGCGCGCCCGGCGTCGAGGAGGTCAGATGGCTGGAGCCGGTCCGTCCCGGCGAATGCCTCACGGTGCGCGCTACCGTACTCGAGACGCGGGCGTCGCGCAGCCGCCAGGACATGGGCTTTGTAAAGTTTCGCTATGAGCTTTTCGGTTCGGCCGATCGCAAGCTGATGACGCTCGTTGTCAGCCCGATGATTGGACGCCGCGGCGGCGGGGCGCGGCCATGAAATTTTTCGAGGACATTCAAATCGGCGAAAGCGAAAGCGTGGGAAGCTTCACGTTTACGCCAGAGGCGATCAAATCGTTTGCGGCGCGTTTCGATCCGCAGCCTTTCCATCTCGACGAGGAGGCGGCCTCACGCTCGCATTTCAAGCGGCTGTGTGCCTCCGGTTGGCATACCGTATGTATCCGGATGCGACTGATGATCGAAAGCCGCCGCCGTGAAGACGACGAGCGGCGTGCGCGAGGAGAACCGTTCGGAGTGCTGGGTCCGTCACCGGGCTTCCGTGATCTCAAGTGGCTCAAGCCGGTCTACGCCGGGGACACCGTCTCCTACCAGACTGATGTCATCGAGAAACGAACGTTACCGAAGCGGCCAGGCTGGGGATTGGTGACATCGCTCAACACCGGCAAGAACCAGCGCGGCGAGATGGTCGTATCCTTTATCAGCACGGCCTTCGTCGAGCGTCGTTCCGCCGACCCGGCGACATGACGACCGCCGGCGGGCCGGGCCCGGTGAACGCTCCGACTGCGATGGACGGGAGTTCGAGTCGCAGGCGCAAGGAACGGCGTGCCGCCAGCGTGGCATGCGGCGCGCATGCGCTGCATGACGGTTACACCGACCTGATCTACATCATGCTGCCATTGTGGCAGCGCGATTTCGGCCTGGGCTACGCCGAGCTGGGAATGCTTCGGGGGCTCTATGCCGGCACGATGGCGGGCTTCCAGGTTCCGGCGAGCTACTTGGCGGAGCGGTTCGGCCCGGCCATGGTGCTGGCGCTCGGAACGGCGCTTGCAGGCTTCGGATATTGTCTCGTAGGCATGAGCGCGGGTCTTGGCCTGCTGCTGGTCGGATTGTTCGTCAGCGGCCTTGGCGCGAGCACGCAGCATCCTCTCGCTTCAACGCTGATGGCGCGGGCCTATGAGGGGCCGCGTTCGCTGCAAGCGATCGGCACTTACAATTTCGCCGGCGATCTCGGCAAGATGACACTACCGGCAACTGCGTCATTGCTGCTCGTCGGAATGGAATGGCGGCCGACATTGGGGCTGCTCGGCGCATGTGGTCTGCTTGCAGCCATCGCGATTTTCTATCTGACGCCGCGCGATGTCGCGACACCGGCAGTCGAGGGAACGAGTGAGGTCAACCCGGCCGATAGAATCCGCGTCGCCGCGCCGCGCTATGCGTTTCCGCTGCTGATGACGATCGGCGTCATCGACAGTGCGACCCGCATGGGCTTCCTGCTATTCCTGCCGTTCGTGTTGACCGCCAAGGGTGCGAGTCTGCCAGCCATCGGATTGGCGCTTACGCTGGTGTTCGCAGGCGGTGCGGCTGGCAAGCTGGTGTGCGCGGCGATCGCGAGCCGGATCGGTGTGCTTCCCACCGTCTGGTTGACCGAGGGCCTGACCGCTCTCGGCATTGTTGCCCTGCTGCCGCTGTCGCTCGAAGCTGCCTTCGTTCTGCTGCCGCTGATCGGCGTGGCGCTCAACGGCACGTCGTCGGTGCTCTATGGCTCGGTCCCTGCACTCGTCACGCCGGAGCGGCGCGCGCATGCATTCAGCGTGTTCTACACCGGGACAATTGGATCGGGGGCAACGGCGCCCGCCCTCTATGGCTTCATTGGCGATGCGCTCGGTGTGCCGAATGCCCTGCTCGTGGTGGCGGGCATCGTGCTGGTGACACTCCCTCTGTCGCTTGCGCTCAAACCGGCGCTGGCGCTGCGCTTCGGCTGATCTTGGTTGGAACTTCGGCGGACGTGCAACCAATGCAGTCTCAGGCCGTTGTTGTCTTGAGCCATCCGGTCAGCGGAGGATCCCAATGCTGCACGACCTCATGCGCGCAAGTTCGATCGCCCTCCTGATTGCGGCGAGCCCGGCGGCTCGGGCACAAGCCGAACCACCGCAGGGTTCCCCGCCGAAGTCGCTCAGCAGCCCGGGACGGGAAGCAGAGGCCGAAAAGGCGATGCAAACGCCGCCCGGCAAAGCAGGCAAGGAGGAACCGAGCTCGCATACCCCCACCGCGCCCCCAGTCAACACGATCGTGCTGATGAATGGCGTGCTGGCGGTTCCAGGCGCGCCGCGGGATACCGATACGACGCCGTCCAAGTACTCCGCGCAAAACGCTGCGGACGACAAATTGATCACGCTGGCGTACACGTTCAAGACACTGCCGAACGACCAGCGCCAAGCGATCTATCAGGCGCTAGAAGACCAGCCGCCGGTGACGGGCTTGAATACGCAGATCGGCACCGCATTGCCCTTCACGGTCGCTACCCAGGTCGTGCCCGATCGACTGGTGGCGCGGGTTCCTGCTACACAGGGTTTTCACTTCGCCGTGTCTGGCGAGCGCGTACTGTTGATCGCGCCGGCCAACCGCGTCGTGGTCGGTGTATTTACGGGTGACGGTGACGCCACCACCGGAAGAAACGATACCATGCGGTGAGGCGCACGGCTCTGGCTACCAGTTTTGCTTGAAGCCGGCTTTGAGGCTCTTGGCGAAGTCGCCGTTCGACGTTTCGCTCACTGCACCGCTCAGGCTGAACGGCCCGCCGAAGAGTTTCTGCTCGGCGCTCAACGTGCGTAGCCAGCGATCCGCGCCGCTCGACAGGCTGGCGTCGAGCGACAGCGTGGTGTCGCTCGGCAGCAGCCTGAGCCGCAACGATTGATTCGTAGCCCAGTGCGCGCCGTCGCTGTGCGAAAGGCTGCGTTCCGTGGAGTAGCCGTTTCGCAGCGTGACGGCGATTTCATCGCCGAGAGCGAGCGAACGGCTGAGCGTGCCGCTGACCTTTCCGTGTTCGTCAAGTGGATCGAGTTGCGAGTCGATCGAGACCGAGTCCCACCCGAACGGCAGTTGCGGCGCCGTGACGTGTGCCCACGCGACACCGGTGGAGTCCGGCGAGGCGCCGGTGCCCTGGAACCCGTTCCGTATGAACGGATCGGGCTGAAACTCGGCGTTTGGAATCGGCGCCTGACGATAGTTCACACCGAGCTTGGTTTCCAAGGAGCGTTCCAGCGATGCGGCAGGAGGTGTGCGCTTGGGCGTCTTTCCGGTGCTGTTGACCAGTGGCTTGCCGAGACTGTCGACCAGCGGCGTCGACAGGTCGAGCGGCTCGTCGCCCAGCGTGATCTCCTCGTCGGGCGTGTCCGCGGGCTCGGCAGATGCATGGCCCGCCAGCAGGGCGAGCAACAGCAGCGCGCAGACATGCCCCAGGCCGGCGGTGCGGATATCGGACGAAAACAGCATGATCGCAGACTACCTCACTGCCAAGCCGCGAATTGCGCATCGAGTCGGGGCAATTTCTTGGCCGGACTCCGCAGAATCGCGGACCGCGTGGGCGTCATCGGATCAAATTCTGCTGATGGTTAAATGACGCCTATGAAGGTGAGGATTCGCTGCAACAGTCCAGATGAAACGTTTCGCCGGTCGGAATTGTTAACGAACGGGTGGGAGCCGCGCCGATAGCTTGTGACGCAAGGGAGGACGGTCGCATGCGACCCGCATCATACCGAAGCATTATCGCGTTGGCGTTCTTGTGCTGTGCTGCCGTCGCAACCGAATTGGTGTGGTCGGCCGCGGAATCCGACGCCGACGCCTTCGCGGCGGAGACACTGGAGACGGTGGGAGCGCTGCCGGCGATGCCGACGATCCGGCGAGGATCGTTGCCGCTGACTGACGAAGAGCGCGCGCAGGTCTTCGACGGCGTGATTCGGATAGCGGGCGTTCCGGTTGCCGACATCGAACCCCCGGAGGACAGCGCCCCGGTGCCCACCTGGGTCGCGTTGCAGGAGCTGCCGCCAGGCGTGGCGCAGGAGATTCCGCTCGTCGACGGCTACAAGTTCGTCAAACTGGACGACCGCATCCTGCTGGTGCATCCCGGCAGCCGGAAGGTCGTCGCGGAGATGCCGCGTTACAAACTCGTTCTGCAATAGGCGCGTGCACCAGCGGCGAAAGGAAAATCGCGCGGCGGCCGGCACCGTCGCGCGATTTCTCAGGTCCGCTCTGAAGCGATCAGTCGCGCATGCTTGGCGCGTCAGGCACCTTCTTCCAGCTCGAAATGCTCTCGGCGATGATCTTCGTCGACTGCATCGCCGCTTGGCTGAGCGTAGCGTATTCGACGATCTCGCGCTGGACGCGGGCCGCTTCGCTGCTGAGCCGCTCGCGCAGCGTCTGCAACTCGGCAATCAGCTTGTCGATCTCCTGGATCGACGTTCCGGCCACCCGCTGCAGCAGCGAGTTGATATTGCTGGCAACCATTTCGCTGTCGTTCTCCGGATGCCGCCGCAACGTGGCGACGTCGCGCCGCACGAACTCGCGAATTTCACCTTCCACTTCCGTCTCCACCGCTGACTCGATCTCCGATGTGTCGCGCGATTTGAACAGTGTCATCAGGAACCCCCTTCGGCGCCAACCGGCGCTGATCCACCGGGACTGATTGCCGCATGGGAATGTGACGACTTCGCGGCCCGGCGCGGGTTCTCCCGGGATTCCGCCCGCGAAAGGTTGTCAGATACCGCTCCGGTCTCCGTGTTCGGCGATCTTCCGGGCAGTTCCCGAGCGCAGAAGGGCCGCATGCGGCCTCTTCGCCCGGCTTCCCGGCCTGTTTTGCGGCTGCCATGCGGCGGTCGTAGACTTGCTGCGGTGCCCGGTGCATCGCGGCCGGCATCGCAGACCTTCCGGCGCGAGCTCGGACGAACCCCCATGGCGGCTCTGACCTTTGCGATCGGCGACGTCCACGGCTGCCTCGACAAGCTCCGGCGCCTGCTCGACGGCTGCGCCGCCTACGCGGACGGGCGGGAGGCGCGCTACGTCATGCTCGGCGACTACATCGACCGCGGCCCGGACAGCCGCGGCGTCATCGAGCTGCTCATGCGCCGGCAGGCGGAGGCGCCCGGCACGGTGATCTGCCTGCGCGGCAACCACGAGCAGCTCGCCATCGATGCCCACCGCAGCGCCGCCGCCATGCCGCTTTGGCTGCGCAACAACGGCGAGACCACGCAGCGCAACTATCCGGAGACCGGCGGCCGCATCCGCGACGACCATCTGGCCTGGCTCGAGGCGCTGCCGTTCTGCCATGACGACGGGCTGCGCTTCTTCGTCCATGCCGGCGTCGACCTGACGCGCCCGCTCGACGCCCAGGCCGAAGAGGTGATGCTCTGGATGCGCGAGCCGTTCCTCAGCGACAGCGACGAGATCGACTGCGGCCGGCTGATCGTCCACGGCCACACCCCGCGCAAGGACGGCAAGCCGGAACTGCGACGCCACCGGCTCAATCTCGACACCGCCGCGGTGCTGGGCGGGCCGCTGACCGCAGCCGCCTTCGATATGGGCCGGCGGGGCCCACTCGATTTCCTCACCGACGAGCAGCCGCTATTGAGGCGCCTCGCCGGGCTGTTCGGCGGCGGCCAGGGCGGCTGACGGAAGGGAGCGCGAAGCGCCTACTTCTTGCCCGGGGTCGAGCCGCCGGCGGCGAACGGCGAGGGGGCCGGTGCGCCTTTCTGCTTCTTGTTTTTGTCCTGCTTGGGTTTCTTCTTTTCCTTGTTGCTACGCATCTGACCCTTGGCCATCGCCGTCTCTCCTCTGGCTTGCGTGCGACTCGTAAGCCTGCACGCCCGATCCGATCAAACTCCCGCCCGGGTTCCGCATCAAGCGCGATCCGGCCGGTTTTGCACAATGCGATGGTCGCTGAGCTTCTTGACGATGCCGGCCTTGAGCCCGGTCTCAACCGCGTCCGTCACGGTCGCGACGTGTCCGCACCGGTGGCAGGTGACGCTGGTGTCCGGCGCGATGGTGATCGGGCCCGAGAAGCGATTATCGCCGCAGTCCGGACAGGTGCCGATCGCGCCGAAGATGAAATAGCTGGCCATGGGGCTCCCTTGCGTTGCCTGTCCCTTGTGCCCGGGTTTGGCGGGGGTGGGAAAGGAAATTCGGGGGACGCATGAGGAGTTGCTGCGCTGGCGAGTCCGATTTTGATCTAGCCGGGTACGTGCCGTTTGCCCCACACTAGGCTCCGACGAAAGGGCTGATTCGATGCATCCCTCCGGTTGCGATCTGCTTGACTCTGTTGGGGAGAGGCGCTTCACGACGGTTCTCGCCGACCCGCCCTGGCAATTCACCAATAAGACCGGCAAGGTGGCGCCTGAGCACAAGCGGCTGGCACGCTACGGCACCATGAAGCTCGATGAGATCATGGCGTTGCCGGTCGCCGAACTCGCCGCGCCGACCGCACACCTGTATCTCTGGTGTCCGAACGCGATGCTGCCGGAGGGCATCGCGGTGCTCAAGGCGTGGGGCTTCACCTACAAGTCCAACATCGTCTGGCACAAGGTGCGCAAGGACGGCGGCTCGGACGGACGAGGCGTCGGATTTTATTTTCGAAATGTGACTGAGTTGGTGCTGTTCGGCGTGCGGGGTAAAAACGCGCGTACGCTCGCGCCGGGGCGGCGGCAGGTGAATCTTCTGGCGACGCGCAAGCGCGAGCACTCACGCAAGCCCGATGAGCAATACGAGATCATCGAGGCGTGCAGCCCGGGGCCTTATCTCGAATTGTTTGCGCGCGGCACCCGCAAGGGATGGGCGACGTGGGGCAATCAGGCGGATGACGAATATCGGCCGACGTGGAAGACCTACGCGCATCACTCCCGTGCGGGTCTCATCGCCGCGGAGTAGCTACTCCTCCGCCAGCACCCGCACCCGCCGCTCGATCTTCGGCCAGTCGCCCGCGCGGGCGTGGCGCAGATCGTAGTCGGCCTGGAGGTTCATCCAAAGTTCGGGCGTCGTGCCGAAATACTTCGCGAGCCTGAGGGCGACCGATGCCGTGATGCTGGAGTGGCCGTGGACGATGTCGTTGATGCGCGCGGGATTGACATCGATGTCGCGCGCCAGCCGGTTTTAGCTGAGGCTGTGAGGCTTCATGAACTCCTCGCGAGGATTTCACCGGGCGGTATGGGATCGAGCTTCTTCGCCATGTCATGTGCTCAGTGGTAGTCCACGATCTCGACATCTTCGGCGCCGTCGTTACGCCAGACGAAACAGATGCGCCATTGATTGCAAAGGTACGTTTTCTGCGCTCGCGCATGGCCGCGCCGCGCGATCCCACGGCTGCTGATGCCGTTGCCACGACTGCCGGCGTTCACGGACGAGTCACGTCTTCGCGACATGCGTGGGAATACCTTGTGTCAATGGATCAGGCACGGGCATCGTGCGCAGGCAAGGCGCCTCGTCGTATCCAGCAATGATCCAAAGGAGTGCCGGTCCCGGCGGCAGGAGTTGTGACGTGCCGCTGCACGAGGCATAGGCGCGCCAAGGGGTTGCCGACGTAAATGTGTGCGGACGGCCGGCGCTCGCATCGAGCGTATTGCGAAGCCGGCAATGGAACTCATTCTGGCATTCTAAGGTTGTCCTTCCTCGAAAGAGCCCTGCATGGACGATCAGTCACGCCCGCCATTGAAGACGCAGACCCTGGTCGCGCAGGGCCTTGGCGCCGCGGAGCCGGTCACCCGGGCGCTGGTGTCGCCGATCCACATGTCGACCACCTACCTGCGCGACGCCGACAATGGCTACAGCGCCGGCTATGTCTATGGCCGCACTGACAATCCTTCGGTGCAGCAGGCCGAATCCCTGCTGGCGGCGCTGGAAGGTGCCGAGGACGCCATCATGTTCGGCTCCGGCATGGCGGCGGCCAGCGCGGTGTTTCATGCGCTTGACCGGCCGACGCACGTCATTGCCTCGCGCGTGATGTATTGGGGACTGCGCGCCTGGCTCGGCAACGTGGTCGATCGCGGCCACAGCGTGACTTTCGTCGAGACCTCGGACCTCGACGCCGTGCGCGCGGCGGTGCGGCCCGGCGAGACCGGGCTGTTCTGGATCGAGACGCCAAGCAATCCGCTCTGGAGCATCACCGACATTGCTGCGGTGTCGGAGATCGCACATGCGGCGGGCGCGCTCTTGTGCGTCGACTCCACCGTGGCGACGCCGATCTGCACGCGGCCGATCGCGCTCGGCGCCGATATCGTCGTGCATTCGGCGACGAAATATCTCAATGGGCACTCCGACGTGGTCGCCGGCGTGTTGGCGGCGGCCGCTCCGAGCGACATGTGGGAGCGCATCCGCACCGCGCGCGCGCAGATCGGCGCTACGCTGGGACCGTTCGAAGCCTGGCTGCTCATGCGGGGCATCCGCACGCTGCACGTTCGCGTGAGGGCGCAGTCCGAGGCCGCAGCACGGCTCGCCGCGCGCCTGGTCGGCCATCCGGCACTGCACGGCGTGCTCTATCCCGGGCTCTAGACCCATCCGGGTCATGGCATTGCGTTGCGCCAGATGAGCGGCGGCTTCGGCGGCATGTTGTCGATCCTGGTGAGGGGCGACGAGGCGGCCGCGGTCGCGGTGGCGGCGCGGGTCAGGCTCTGGAAACGCGCAACGTCGCTCGGCGGGGTCGAGAGCCTGATCGAGCATCGCGCCTCGATCGAAGGCGCGGGCACGCCGTGTCCGCCCAATCTGCTGCGGCTGTCGGTTGGGCTGGAGGACGTCGACGACCGCTACGTCGATCTGGTGCAGGCGCTTAGCACCTCGCGCGGCGACTGATCCGGGCGGGGGCGAACCGCGGCGGCTACGCCTTCTCCATCAGCGCCAAGAGCCCCTTCAACAAGTCGATCGGGCGGGGCGGGCAGCCGGTAATGTGCAGGTCGACCGGCACGACCTTGGCGACGCCGCCCTCTACCGCGTAGCTGCCGGCGAACAGGCCGCCGTCGCGCGCGCAGTCGCCGACCGCCACCACCCATTTCGGATCGGGCGTAGCGTTGTAGGTGCGCTGGAGCGCCTCTCGCATGTTTTTGGTGACCGGGCCGGTCACCATCAGCACGTCGGCATGGCGCGGCGAGGCGACGAAGCGCAAACCGAAACGTTCGAGGTCGTAGAACGCGTTGTTGAGCGCGTGGATTTCGAGCTCGCAGCCGTTGCAGCAGCCGGCATCGACCTCGCGGATCGAGAGACTCCGGCCGAGATTGCGGCGCGCCGCGCGGTCGAGGCTTTGGGCAAGCTCGGCGAGCGCCGCATCTTCGGGCGCGGGCGCCGCCTCGGTCAGCGGCCGGCGTGTGAGGCTTTCAAACAGGATGCGGCGCATGGCGTGATCCTCACGCGGTTTGCGATTGCGGCGAATGGTTCGTGCCGCAGGCGCAGTCGTAGTTGCTAAGCCCTCTCCCCTCGTGGGAGAGGGCAGCTCGATATTTCAACAAAGGGGAATGGGAGAGGGGGCCGCTTCGCACGAAGGAAGCAAATGAGTCGTTACGAAGAGACCCCCTCTCCCAATTGAATACGTCGATCGACCGTTGAGCCCTCTCCCGCAAGGGGAGAGGGCGTAGCCACGGGCGCCGCGGCTGCGGGACGAAATTGCGATGGTGCAAGCACGCGCTCACAGGTCGTGGCCCGAATAGGAGCAGTTGAACGATTTATTGCAGAGCGGGAAGTCGGCGACGATGTTGCCCTCGATCACCGCTTCAAGCAGCGGCCACTGGAACCAGGACGGATCGCGCAGATGGCAGCGCGCGATCTTGCCATTTTCGATGCGAAGCCAAACCAGTATGTCGCCGCGGAAGCTTTCGACAAGCGCCATCCCTTCGCACATGTCTCCGCGCACGCCTTCGCCCGCGGCGACTGGTTCGGCCGCAATCGCGCCGGGGGGCAGGCTGGCGAGAATCTGGCCGATCAGCGACAGGCTCTGCTCGACTTCTCGGATGCGAATCCAGACCCGGGCATTGACGTCGCCGGCGGTGAGCAGCGGCGTCTCGAAGGTGAGCAGGTCGTAGGGCGGATAGCCCAGCGTCTTGCGGGCATCGAAGGCGCGGCCGCTCGCCCGCCCGACATAACCGCCGGCGCCGAATTGCCGCGCCAGCGCCTCGCTCAGAATGCCGGTGGTGGCGGTGCGGTCCATCAACGAGGCGGTGTTGTCGTAGAGCGCGATGAGCCGTGGGAACAGGCGCCCGGCTTCGTCGAGGAGCTCGCGCAGCGCGGTGGCGCCGCCGGCGGCGAGATCGGCCGTGACGCCGCCCGGCACGATGCGGTCCATCATCAGGCGATGGCCGAAGCAGGCATCGGCGGCGCGCAGCGTGCGCTCGCGCAGGATGCCGCATTGCGCGTGCATGATGGCGAAGGAGGCGTCGTTGCAGATCGCACCGATGTCGCCGAAATGGTTGGCGAGCCGCTCGAGTTCGGCCATCAGTGCGCGGAGGTGGACGGCGCGCGGCGGGACCGCGATGCCGAGCGCGGCCTCGACGGCGTGCGCGAAGCCGAACGCATAGGCGACCGTGCTGTCGCCCGAGGTTCGGCCGGCCAGTTGTGCCGCCCGCTCGATCGTGGCGCCGGTCATGAGCCCGTCGATGCCCTTGTGGACGTAGCCCAGCCGCTCTTCCAATCGCACGACGGTTTCGCCGTTGGCGGTGAAGCGGAAGTGGCCGGGCTCGATGATGCCGGCATGCACCGGGCCGACTGGAATCTGGTGCAGGTTCTCGCCCTCGACCGGCAGGAAGGCGTAGGGCGGCCGTGTTGCCGGCGCCGGGCGCTTGTCGCCGAGCGGGTGGCTGACGTCCCAGAAGCCGAGGTCGAGCCACGGCCGCGTGTCCGGCAGGCCGACCGGGTCGATGCCGTAGAGATCGCGGATCGCGCGCTCCAGCCGGATCGCGGGCGGGCAGTGCGCGCCGACCGACGGATAGCGTCCGTCCGGGCAGGCGAGCGAGAGGACGGCAATCTGGTTCGTGCGCTCGTCGAGAACCGCCATGTGTACTTGGCCGCTGTCTTCGCCGGTGTCGCCCCACAGTCCGAGCAGCGTGAGGTCGCTGGCGGCGAGCCGGTCGATGGCGGCGCGCCAGCCGGCCTCGTTGGTGACGACGCGCGGCCAGGGCCGATGCTGCCCGACCCGTTCGCCCTCGATGGTGTCGATCCATGCCATCGCGTCTACCCGAGCAGCTTGGCGACGTTCTGGAACCAGGCGACCACCACCGGCGGCAGGTAGACGCCGGCGACGAACACGAGCGCAAGGTGTGCGAACATCGGCACGTAGGAGGCCTTGGCCTCCTCGGTCGGCCCGCGCGGCTCGCCGAACGCAATGGTGTTGAGCCGCAGGAACAGCGCGGCGACCCCGATCAGGATGCCAAAGACAAGTATGATGGCGAGCCACGGTTCGCGCGCGAAGGTCGACGTGACCACCAGAAACTCGCTCATGAAGATGCCGAGCGGCGGCAGGCCGGCGATGGCGACGACGCCCAGCACCAGCCCCCAGCCGAGCACCGGATTGGTCTCGGTGAGCCCGCCCATGTCGGCGATCTTCTGGGTGCCCTTGACCTGCGCGATATGCCCGACCGCGAAGAAGATCGCCGACTTGGTCAGCGAGTGCATGGTCATGTGCAGGAGGCCGGCGAAGTTCGCGAGCGGTCCGCCCATGCCGAACGCGAAGGTGATGATGCCCATGTGCTCGATCGACGAGTAGGCGAACATCCGCTTGATGTCGCGCCGGCGGTAGAGCATGAACGCCGCGAAGACGAGCGAGATGAGCCCCATCGCCACCATCAGCGGGCCGGGCGCGAGCGCCGCCGGATTGACCGCGAGCAACATCTTGAAGCGCAACAGCGCATAGAGCGCGACGTTGAGCAGGAGGCCCGACAGCACCGCCGAGATCGGCGTCGGACCCTCGGCGTGGGCGTCGGGCAGCCAGGCGTGCAGCGGCGCCAGTCCGACCTTGGTGCCGTAGCCGAGCAGCAGAAACACGAACGCGACGTTGAGCAGCGCGGGGTCGAACCTGGCGGCCTGCGCTACCAGAATAGTCCACACCATCGCGTCGGTGCCTTCGCCGATCACCGGCCGCGCCGCCATGTAGACCAGGATGGTGCCGAACAGCGCGAGCGCGATGCCGACCGAGCCGAGGATGAAGTATTTCCAGGCCGCTTCCAGCGCCTCGTGGGTGCGGTAGATGCCGACCATCAGCACGGTGGTCAGCGTGGCAAGCTCGATCGCCACCCACATCACGCCGATATTGTTGGCGACCAGCGCGAGATTCATCGCCAGCATCAGCACCTGGTACATGGCGTGATAAAACCGCAGATAGGTCGGCGTCAGTCGGCCGATCTCGAGTTCATGGCCGATATAGCTCGCGCTGAACACGCTGGTGGTGAAGCCGACGAACGTGGTCAGCACGATGAACACGTTGTTGAGGTCGTCGACATGCAGGTAGGGGCCTGACGCCGGCCGGTCGAAGAACAGCGACAGCGCCACCAGGAAGGTGCAGAGCGACGCCAGCATGTTGAGGCGCGCGCTGAGCAGGTAGCCGGGCAGCACCGCGAGCAGCGCCGCGGCGGCCGCCGGAATGATCAATACCCAGGCGAGCGCGTCGAAGCTCATCGGCGCTCTCCGCGGAAGCGGTCGAGCGCCTGCAGGTCGACGGTGTCGAAGCGTTCGCGGATGCGGAACAGGAAGATGCCGATCACGATGAAGGCGATCAGGATCGAGAACGCGACGCTGAACTCGACCACCAGCGGCATGCCTTTGGCACCGGTGGCGGCGAGCACCAGGCCGTTCTCCAGCGACATGAAGCCGACCACCTGGCTCACCGCGTTGCGGCGCGTCACCATCATGAGGAGGCCGAGCAGCACGACCGCCAGCGCAAAGGCGAGATCCTCGCGGGCCAGCGGGTCGGCGTCGCTGGTGACGCGCAGCATCACCACCATGGAGAGCGCGACGAGCCCCATGCCGAGCAGCATGGTCGGCCCGACGCCGACCACCTTCTCGATCTCGCGGTGGATGCCGAGCCGCACGATGATCCGGTGCAGCGCGACCGGAATGATGATGGCCTTGAAGATCAGTGCGATCGCGGCCGTGACGTAGAGGTGCGGCGCATCCTGCACATAGGCCTGCCAGCCGACGGACATTGCCAGTACCAGCGCATGCAGGGCGAAGACATTGAGCAACGCATAGAGCCGGTCCTGGTAAAGCTGCATGAAGCTCACCAGCACCAGCGAGCCGGCCAGCATGTGCGCGATGTCGAAATTCAACCCGCGCAACATTCAATTCCGTCTGGGCTGCCACATCGATCGGACCGCGAATCGCTATGCAACCAAGCCACGCGCTCCGTTACCCTCCCCCTTGTGGGGAGGGTCGGCCGCCGCAGTTCGCAAAGCGAACGCGGCGGACGGGGTGGGGGTGGTTCGCGCCCACAAGACCCCGCCTTCGCTCGCGCTGCGGCGAGCTCGCCGCCCTCCCCAAAAGGGGGAGGGCAAGTTGCGGCGCGTCCGGTGCAAAACTGAGGGCGCATCACAGGCTCCGCGACACGAACAACAGGAGGGTCGCCAGCAGGCCGAGCATCAGCGCGGCGCCAAGGAACTCGGGCACCCGGAACACCCGCATCTTGGCGATCGAGGTTTCGAACAGCGCCAGCAGGACGCCACCGGCCGCGAGCTTTGCGAGATAGGCACCGATGCCGATGGCGAGCGCCGGCAACGCGGCGCCGGGCGGCGCCATGCCCCACGGCGCGAACAGGCAGGCGATAAGCGAGACGTAGAGCACGAGTTTCAGCGAAGCGGCGAGATCGATCAGCGCCAGATGGCGGCCGGAATATTCCAGCACCATGGCCTCGTGCACCATGGTGAGCTCAAGGTGCGTCGCCGGGTTGTCGACCGGGATGCGCGCGTTCTCGGCGATCGCCACCATAATTAGCGCCAAGAGTCCGAGGCCGAGCGAAACCCTCAGGCCTACCTCGCTCGATACCAGGAAGCCCGCCATGGTGGAGAGCTGCGTCGAACCGGCGACCAGCGCGACCGTGAACACGATCATGATCATGGCGGGCTCGGCGAGCGAGGCGATCATCACCTCGCGGCTCGAACCGATGCCGCCGAAGCTCGTGCCGACGTCGAGGCCGGCGAGCGCCAGGAAGAAGCGCGCGCTGCCGAGGAGCGCGATGATGGCGATCAGGTCGGCCGACCAGGAGAACAACAGGCCGGTGCGGAAGGTCGGCACCAGCGAAGCCGCCACCCAGGTGGCGGCGAAGATCAGGTAGGGAATGACGCGGAACAGCCACGACGCGCTCTCCGCCAGCACCACCTCCTTGCGCAGCAACCGCACCAGATCGAGATAGGGCTGGATCAGCGGCGGGCCGCGGCGGCGGAGCAGGCGTGCTTTCACTTTGCGGACAAGGCCAGTCAAAGCCGGTGCGAGGAGCAGCACCAGCAGCATCTGCACACCTTGCACGATGAGGTCGAAGATCAGGGCCATATCGCGAGCATCAGCAGCAGGAAAACGAGGGCGGCGAAGACCAGGCTCAGGAACTGGCGGATGGTCAGGAACTGCAGGTGATTGAGCCGGGTGGCCGCAGTCATCACGCCATCAGCGATCGGCGCATAGAGCGTGTCCCAGATGAGATCGCGCCATTCGACGGTGAGACGAGCCGGACGCATGTCGCCGGGCGGCGGCATGTCGACATGCTCGCGCACGCGGAAGACCATCGTGCCGAACACGCGGCGGATCGGCTGCGCGAAGCTCGACGCGGTGTATTGGGTTGCCGGACTCGGATCGGGATAGCCGCAGTCCCAGGCCGGTCCGCGGCGCAGTTTGTCGGAGGCGAGGCGGTGGATCGCCCACGCGGCGAGCGTGCCCGAGATCACCATGAACACGAACACCAGGAGGCCATTGTAGGAACTGCGGCTCTCGCCGATCGGTACGATCGACAGCCATTCGACGCCGGTCTGGACCGGCATGCGGGCGCCGACCATTTCCTGCACGACCGGCGCCAGCGCGTCGATGAACACGCCGGGTAGAATGCCGGCCACCAGGCACAACGCGGCCAGCGCGAACATCGCGGCGAGCGACCACCGGTCCGTCTCATGCGCGCGTTCGACTGCGGACGAGCGCGGCCGCCCGAGGAACGTCATGCCGAAAGTGCGCACGAAACAGGCCGCGGCCAGCGTCGCCGCCAGCGCCAGGAGCGCGCCTGCGGCCGGCACCAACAACTTCAAGCCCCAGGAGGGCAGTTGCGGGCTGAGCAGGATGGCCTGGAAGGTCAGCCACTCGGAGACGAACCCGTTGAACGGCGGCAGCGCCGAGATCGCGACCGTGCCGACGAGAAACACGAAGGCGGTCTGCGGCATCCGGTGGATCAGGCCGCCGAGCCGCTCGATGTCGCGCTCGCCGGTGGCGTGGAGGATCGCGCCCGAGCCGAAGAACAGGAGGCTCTTGAACAGCGAATGATTGAAGACGTGGAGCAATCCGGCGGTCATGGCGAGCGCCGCCGCGGCTGTCATGCCGTAGGCCCTGAAGGCGAGCGCCAGCCCGAGCGCCGCGAAGATGATACCGATATTTTCGATCGTGCTGTAAGCGAGGATGCGCTTGAGGTCGCTCTGCATCAACGCATAGAGCACGCCGAGCACGGCGCTGGCCGCGCCGACAACCAGCACCGGCATGCTCCACCACCATTCCGGCGGTCCGAGCAGATCGAACGCGATGCGCACGAATCCGTAGACCGCGACCTTGGTCATCACGCCGCTCATCAGCGCGGAGACGTGGCTCGGCGCCGCCGGATGCGCGAGCGGCAGCCAGACATGCAACGGCACCAGCCCGGCCTTGGAGCCGGCGCCGACCAGTGCCAGGATCAGCACGAACGCGGCGAGCGAGCCCGAGGGATGCGCGGCGCGCATCTCCGCAAAGCCATAGCCCCCATTCGGACCGGCAAGCAGGCCGAAAGTCAGCAGCAAGGCGATGGTGCCGAAGGTCGCCATCACCAGGTAGACGTAACCGGCCTCAACATTGGCGCGCACCCGGTCGTGCGACATGACCAATCCCCAGGAAGCGAGCGACATCGACTCCCAGGACACCAGGAACGTAAAGGCATCGTCCGCCAGTACGACCAGGTTCATGCCGGCGAGGAAGGCCGGATAGAACGGCAGCACGCGCTGCGGCGCGGGTTCATGCCGGCCGTAGCCGAGCGCAAACAGGCTCGCCGCCGCCGCGCCGAGGTTCACCACCACGAGAAAGAAGGCCGCCAGCGCATCGAGACGAAAATGCGCGCCGAGCCAGGGAAGCCCGAGCGGCAGCGTCACGGTGACCGGTGCGCCTGCGCCGAGGAGATGGGCAATGCCGGCAAGGAACGCGAGCGCCGCGATGGCGAGGCTCGCAGCGTAGACGATGGTCGTGCCGGCCGGCTTGCGGGCGATGCCGACGGCGAGCGCCGCGAGGGCGAGCCAGGCGGCAACGCACAGGAGGGCGAGCGTCAGCATCATACCGCCGCTCTCTTGAGCCTTACGCCGCGACCGCCGCCGGAACTGACCGCATTGTCGGAGATCAGTTCGATGCCGGCGGCGTCGAGCGCCGCGACCAGCTTCATCAGCGATTCCACGTTGCCGCGGATGACGCCGTCGCTTGCCTCCATGCGCTGGATCGTCGGTAGCGACAGGTCCGACAGCTCCGCCAGCCGCCGCTGGTCAATCCCGAGAAGTGCGCGCGAAGCTCGGAGCTGTGGCGCCGTAATCATGCCATTTGCATCGATAATGATGTTTTATACATGTATAATTATATATCTTGCGTAAATGTCAAGCCGTTTTGAACTCGACGGAGAAGCGGTGGGCGGTGGCCTTCGTGCGCGCCCACCGCACGATCGCCGGCCCAGCGCGCGTTGTCAGATGCGGCGATCGTCTCCATTTGCAAAATGGACGGCGGTATAGTCCCTTGGCCGGGAATTCGTCTGCGAAGGAGTCGTTGACTGTTGCTCCCCCCACCCCGACGCCGAGCGATGCGAGCGGCGAGATGGGGTGGGGTGAAGCTTGGCGAGACGGTGCATAGTTTTCCCAAAGGGGAGCGCACCGGCAGATGCCGTGAGGGAATAGCTTGATGACTGAGAAGACACAGAACCCCAACACGTTCTTCCTGGACGACAGGGAGGTCGACATCCGAGCGGGCGAGTCGATCTTCAATGCGGCGCGCCGCCACGACATCAAGCTGCCGAACCTGTGCTACGCGCCTCAGCCCGGTTATCGCGCCGACGGCAACTGCCGCGTCTGCATGGTGGAGATCGAGGGTGAGCGCGTGCTGGCGGCAAGCTGCATCCGCACGCCGGCGCCGGGCATGAAGGTCAAGACCCAGACCGACCGCGCCAAGACCGCGCGGCGGATGGTCGCCGAACTGCTGCTCACCGATCAGCCCGGCTTCGAAGTCGCGCACGATCCGGACTCCGAGCTGTGGCAGCTCGTCAAGCGGCAGAAGATCGAGCCCGGCCGCTTCCCGCGCGATGCGCGCCCCGAGCCCGACCGCAGCCATCCGGCGATGGCGGTCAATCTCGACGCCTGCATCCACTGCAACCTGTGCGTCCGCGCCTGCCGCGAGGTGCAGGTCAACGATGTGATCGGCATGGCGGGGCGCGGTCACAACGCCAAGATCGTGTTCGACTTCGACGACCCGATGGGCGCGTCTACGTGTGTCGCCTGCGGCGAATGCGTCCAGGCCTGCCCGACCGGCGCGCTGATGCCGGCGACGCTGGTCGATGCGCAGAACGTCCGCACCGAATTTCCCGACCGCAAGGTCGACAGCGTGTGCCCGTATTGCGGCGTCGGCTGTCAGCTCACCTACAACATCAAGGACGACAAGCTGATCTCGGTCGACGGCCGCGACGGCCCGGCGAACCAGAACCGGCTGTGCGTGAAGGGGCGCTTCGGCTTCGACTATGTGACCAACCCGCAGCGGCTCCTGAAGCCGCTCGTCCGCCGGGACGGCGTCGCCAAGCACGCCGACGACCTGGTCGATCCGGGAAACCCGTGGACGCATTTCCGCGAGGCGACCTGGAAGGAGGCGATGGAGCGCGCAGCCGCGGGCCTCGCCAGGATTCGCGACCGCGACGGGCCGCGCGCGCTCGCCGGCTTCGGCTCGGCGAAGGGCTCGAACGAAGAGGCGTACCTGTTCCAGAAGCTGGTGCGTACCGGCTTCGGCAGTAACAACGTCGACCACTGCACGCGGCTCTGCCATGCCTCGTCGGTCGCGGCGCTGCTGGAAGGCGTCGGCTCGGCGGCGGTGACGGCGACGTTCAACGAGTGCAAGAACTCCGACGTCATCATCGTCATCGGCGCCAACCCGACCGAGAACCACCCGGTTGCCGCGACATTCTTCAAGCAGGCCGCCAAGCGCGGCGCCAAGCTCGTCGTGATGGACCCGCGCGGGCAGGCGCTGAAGCGCCACGCCTGGCAGATGATGCAGTTCAAGAACGGCACCGACGTCGCGATGCTCAACGCGATGCTCAACGTCATCATCGGCGAGAATCTCTACGACCGGCAGTACGTGCAGACCTATGTCGAGGGCTTCCCGCAGCTTGCCGAGCATGTGAAAGACTTCACGCCCGAGGAGATGGCGCCGATCTGCGGCGTTGACGCCGACACGCTCCGCACCGTGGCGCGCACCTTCGCGCGCGCCGAGAACGCCATCATCTTCTGGGGCATGGGCGTGTCGCAGCACACCCACGGCACCGACAATGCGCGCTGTCTCATCGCTCTCTCGCTCATCTGCGGGCAGGTCGGGCGGCCGGGCACGGGGCTGCATCCGCTGCGGGGCCAGAACAACGTCCAGGGCGCGTCCGACGCCGGGCTGATCCCGATGTTCTTTCCCGACTACAAGTCGGTCGAGGATCCGGAAATTCGCGCCAAGTACGAGAGCGCCTGGGGCACCACGCTCGATCCCAAGCGCGGCAAGACCGTGGTCGAGATCATGGACGCGGTGCATGCCGACGAGATCAAGGGCATGTACATCATGGGCGAAAATCCGGCGATGTCCGACCCCGATCTCAACCATGCGCGGGGCGCGCTGGCCCATCTCGAACATCTGGTGGTGCAGGACATCTTCCTGACCGAGACCTGCTCGTATGCCGACGTCATTCTTCCCGCGTCGGCATGGCCCGAGAAGGACGGCACCGTGACCAACACCAACCGGCAGGTGCAGATGGGCCGCGCGGCGCTGCCGCTCCCCGGTGATGTGCGGCAGGACCTCTGGATCATCCAGGACCTCGCGCAGCGCATCGGCTTGAACTGGAATTACCGGCACGTCAGCGAAGTCTACACCGAGATGGCGAACCTGATGCCGGCGCTCGACAACATCTCGTGGGACCGCATCGAGCGCGAGGACGCGGTGACCTATCCGTCCGACGGTCCCGACATCCCGGGACGCGACGTGGTGTTCGACAAGGGCTTCCCGCGGCCGGGCGGCGTCGCCAAGCTGGTCGCCGCCAAGCTTCAGCCGCCCGACGAGGTGCCGGACGCTGAGTATCCGTTCATCCTCACCACCGGCCGGCAGCTTGAACACTGGCACACCGGCGCGATGACGCGCCGCGCCACCGTGCTCGACGCCCTCGAGCCGGCGGCGGTGGCGGGGCTCTCGCGCGGTACCATCGCCAGGCTCGGCATCCAGCCGGGCGACATGGTGCGGGTGGCGACGCGGCGCGGCGTGGTGGAATTGGCAGCGCGCCAGGACGACGCGGTGCCGGACGGCGTGGTGTTCATCCCGTTCGCCTATGTCGAGGCGGCGGCCAATCTCTTGACCAATCCGGCGCTCGATCCGTTCGGCAAAATTCCGGAGTTCAAGTTCTGCGCCGCCAAGGTCGAACCGGCCGATCAGGCGGTGGCGGCGGAGTGAGCTCCGCGTGTTCGTTATTGACGCCGCCCCGCGGGCGGCGTCAATGCATCCGAACATGAATATCCGGCACCTTCGTTACTTCGTGGCACTCGCCCGCGAGCGCAATCACGCGCGCGCCGCGGCGTCCTGCAACGTGACCCAGCCGACGCTGTCCGAAGCAGTCCGTCAGCTTGAGCATGACCTGTCGGTTCCGTTGATCGATCGAAACGGACAGCGCTTCCGCGGCCTGACGCTGGAAGGCGAACGCGTGCTCGCCTGGGCGCAGCGTATTCTGGCGGACGAGGATGCGCTGGAGCAGGAATTGTCCGAGATGCGGATCGGCCTGTCCGGCGACCTCCGTTTCGGCATCATTCCAGCGGCGATGCCGGTTGCTCCCCTGATCACCAATCCGTTCTCCAGGACGCATCCGCTGGTGACGCTCAGGCTGCTGATGCACTCGTCGATCGAAATCCAGCGGGGACTAGACGAAGGGACACTGGAAGCGGGCCTGACCTATCTCGACAACGAACCGCTCCGCAACGTCCGCATGCTGCCGCTCTATCGCGAGCGCTATATGCTGCTCACGCCGACCGGCGGGCCGTTCGACGGGCGGCGGAGCGCGAACTGGCGCGAAGCCGCCGCTCTTCCGTTGTGCTTGCTGACCCGCGACATGCAGAATCGACGGATCATCGACGGCCTGTTCGCCGAGGGCGGGGCGCCAAAACCGAGGGTGGCAATCGAAACCAATTCCGTGGTCGCCTTGATGGCGCACGTGCGTTCAGGGCAATGGTCGAGCGTCATCCCGCACACCTTTCTGGGCCTGCTCGGCCGCGCGGCGATGGCGCCGGGTGGCTTCAACGCGGTGGCACTGGTCGAGCCCGAGGCGTCGCAGTCGGTCGGCCTGGTATTGCACGAACGCGAACCGTTGCCTCCGCTCGCCCGCGCGCTCTTGAAATCAGCGGGAGAGAACGACGTGTCGGGCGCGCTTGAGCCTCGGTATTGATCGGTTTATCCGATCATACTGCGGTGAGTTCCGATTTGATTGCGCAGCGGGCGACCGACTACTTCAACCAGAACCAGGTTGGAGTCCCCCATGCAGTTGTTCGCCGACACGATCGTTCTGCCGCCGACGCAACTTCTCATCGATGGCGAGTGGCGAGAATCCGCGCGCCGCGCGCGCTTTGGCACCATCAATCCTGCGACCGAAGACATCATTGTCGAGGTCTCCGAAGGCGGTGCTGCGGATGTTGACGCCGCGGTTGCGGCCGCCCGCCAGTCGTTGAAGCACGGCCCTTGGCCGATGATGACCGGCGCGGAACGCGGACAAATTCTCTATCGCTTGGCGGCGATCATGCGCGAGCGGCGCGAGGAACTGGTGCTGCTCGAAAGCCTCGACGGCGGCAAACCGCTGGCCGCGACCCGGCGGATGGATCTGCCGGCCGCGATCGATTGCCTGGAATATTACGCCGGCTGGGCGGACAAGATCGCCGGGGAAGTGGTGCCGACCCGCCGCGATGCGTTGACCTATGTGCAGCGCGTGCCGGTCGGCGTGGTCGCCGTCATCGTGCCGTGGAATTTCGCCCTGATGAACGCCGTCTGGAAGGTCGCGCCGGCACTTGCCTGTGGCTGCACGGTCGTTCTGAAGCCGGCCGAACTGACGCCGCTGTCGGCATTGTGGCTCGGAGCGGCAGCGCTCGAAGCCGGTCTGCCGCCCGGTGTCCTCAATATCGTTCCGGGTTATGGCGCCGAGGCCGGCGCCGCGCTGGTCGCGCATCCGGGGATCGACAAGATTTCATTCACCGGCTCGCCGCGGACCGGTCAGTTCATCATGCGGGCGGCGGCCGAAAATATCACCAGGATCGGCCTGGAGCTTGGCGGCAAGTCGCCGAGCGTCGTGTTCGCCGATGCCCATCTCGACGCGGCGGTGCGCGAGACCGCCTCCGGCGCATTCTTCAACGCCGGTCAGGTGTGCTCCGCGGCGACGCGCGTGGTCGTGGATCGGACGATCCGGGACGCATTCGTCGATAAGCTCGCAGCGCGGGCGCAGTCGCTGCGGATGGGCGACCCGCGTGCCGAGGGGGTCACTCTCGGTCCGGTCATTTCCCGCACGCAGATGGAGCGCGTGTTCAATTATATCCGGATCGGCCGGGACGAAGGCGCGCAACTGGTCTGCGGTGGCGCGCGGGTTGGCGAGCGCGGCTACTTCGTGCAGCCGACACTGTTCACCGGCGTTACCGGATACATGCGGGTGGCGCGGGAGGAAATCTTCGGGCCGGTCATATCCGTCCTGTCGTTCGCGGATGAGGAGGAAGCCGTCAGCCTCGCCAACGGAACCGACTACAGCCTTGCGGCCGCGGTCTGGACCCGCGATATCGATCGCGCGCACCGCATGTCGGATCGGCTTGATGCCGGCACGGTGTGGATCAACACCTATGGGCCGACCGACGCGCGGCTGCCGTGGGGCGGCATGGGCGGCCAGTCGGGAATCGGCCGCGATCTCGGCCGTACCGCGCTCGACAACTACACCGAACAAAAGACCGTCTGGCTCAAGCGCGCCGGCTGACGCAAAGCCGGGCGGCGTGGTAGTCATCCCGGCCGCCGATGTCGAGGTGGCCGCCAGCCTGTTGGCGGCGGAGTAGTATCGACGCGCCGCGACAGCGCAGAAGCCCGGTGGGGTGACGTGGCGAAAACATCTAATCTCGTCGTCGTCGGTCAGGGCGCGGCCGGGCTGGCGGCGGCGTTGTCGGCCGCGCAGACGGCGCGCGCACAAGGTCTGCCGCTCCATATCACGCTGGTCGAGAAAGCGACCGCGGTGGAGGCCGGCGGCAATACCCGCTGGACGCCGGCCTATATGCGCATGGCGGCGCCGGATCGCGTCGAGGCTGGCTTTGTGCACGACATGCTCGCCGCCACCGGCTTTCAGGGCGACGAAGCTTATTTCGCCCGGCTCGCGGCCGACGCGCCGGCGACCATCGCGTGGATCGGGAGCCACGGCGTCGAGTTTCATCAGCCGACCTACTATCTCGCCAAAGGACCGCCGCGTATTCAACCGGTCGGCGGCGGCGAGGTGATCCATCGCACGCTGACGCAGGCCGCAGCCGCCGCGGGTGTCGTGTTCCGCTACTCGTGCAAGGTCGAGAAGCCCGTTGCCAGCGATGCCGGCGCGCCGCGTGAAGTCGTAGTCGTGCCGGGCGATGGCGGGCCGGCCAACATTCCGGCCGATGCGGTGATCCTCGCCTGCGGCGGCTTTCAGGGCGACGGCGCGATGATGCGCGAGCATTTCGGCATCGGGGGCGAATTGATGCCGCTGCTTGCGCCGCGCGCCCGCTTCAACACCGGCGACGGCATCCGGCTGGCGCTGGCGCAGGGCGCGGACTTGGCGGGTGACTGGAACGGCATGCATGCCGAGCCGGTCGATCCGCGCAGCAGCAATTCAGCGCCGGTCGTGCTGGTGTATCCGTACGGTATCGTGGTCGACGAGACTGGCCGCCGCTTCTTCGACGAAGGCGCCGGGCTGGTGCATGAGACCTGGGAGACCTTCGCGCGGCACCTGCATTTCGCCCTGCCGGGCCGCAGGGCCTACGCGATCCTCGACCGGCGGCTGCTCGACGTGCCGGAGTGGCAGCGCGCCACCCGCTCGGAGGTGCCGCCACACCGGGCCGACACGCTCGATGCGCTGGCGCATGAGATCGGCGTCGATGCCGGCAATCTCGCCGCGACGGTCGCGGCCTACAACGCGGCTTGCGTGGGCGATCCGCAATCGTTCGACGCCACGCGCTGCGATGGGCTCGCCGCGAGCGGCGGTTTGCAGCCGCCGAAGTCGAACTGGGCGCGCGCCATCGTCGAGCCGCCGTTTCTCGCCTGGCCGATGATCGGCGCTATTGCCTATACGTTCGGTGGGCTCGCGACCAACGAGCGGGCCGAAGTGCTGCGCGACGGCCGCGCGATCCCCGGCCTCTACGCGGCCGGCGAGATCACCGGACATTTCCACGGCACCGCGCCGAACGCGGTGTCGGTGCTGCGCGCCTTCGTGTTCGGCCGCATCGCCGGCCAGCAGGCGGTGGCGTATCTGGGCGGAACCGAATAGCGAGACTCTCTCCATTCGTCCCCGCGGAAGCGGGGACCCAGAGTCACAAGACTGGATATTTTGCCCTGGGTCCCCGCTTCCGCGCGGACGAACGGAGACAGGCGCTATTCTTGCGGCTTGTCGCGGAAATACGGTTCGACCGGGCCGGTGAGCTTGATGGTCATCGGATTGCCGTGGCGGTCTTTGGCGTTGCCGGCGGCGACGCGGATCCACCCCTCGCTTACGCAATATTCCTCGACGTTGGTCTTCTCCACGCCCTTGAATCGGATGCCGACGTCGCGGGCCAGCACCTCGGCGTTGTAGTAAGGGCTGTTCGGATCATTCGACAGGCGGTCGGGAGGGGTGTCGGTCATGGTGGGCGTCCCGGAATGGCGGATGTGCGCGCACCGTTAGCACACCGGGGCCGCATTTGCCCGCTTCCCCCTGGCAACGCGCCCGTGCGATTTCCAATTCTGCTAGGCTGCCGACGCCACGATGAGGGACGGGCCGAAGAAGGGCGGGGATGCTGCGCGTTCCCTTCCTGGCCCCGCGAACATGAACGACGTCCACGACGAAATCTCGCGGCTGGAAGACCGCATCGAGCAATTGGCCGAGAAGATCGAGCGCTGCCGCAAGATCATGCTGGCGGCGCGCGGCGCCATCGCGGTGGCGGGCGTTCTGGCGCTTGCCATGATGGCCGGCGTGATCCGGTTTGACGGCCTGCCGGTGCTGGCTTCGCTCAGCCTGCTGCTTGGCGGCGTTGTGACGCTCGGCTCAAACAGCAGCACGCTCGACGAAGCCGCGGTCGCGCTGAAGGACGCCGAAGCGCGGCGGGCCGTGCTGATCGGCCAGATCGATCTGCGCCTGGTCGGCGGCAGCCAGGCCCTCGGCCGGCTGAACGGCCCAGGCTGACGTATTGTCGCAGCCTGCATCCGGCGGCACGGCGCATGAGTAACTATCTTTGACCGCTGGAACATGCCGGGCGACCGCGCCCCGAACATCGCGGTCAGAAAGGCAGGGACATCATGCGTCGGATTTTCCTTGGAACGATTGCAGCCTTATGGCTCACCCCCGCGCTGGCGCAGGGCCCGCGGCTGGAGGTGAAGGACTGGCAGGTGTTCGTCGATCCGCAGTTCGGCACCCAGGTCGATTACCCGGCTGACGTGTTCTCGCGCTCCGGCGGACAGTCGGAGCGCGGCATCGGCGAGCGGTTCCGCACCGCGGACGGCCAGGCGATCCTGGAGGTCTATTCGCTGCCGAACGACCCGCAGTTCACGCCCGAAGGATTCCTCCGCGCCAACCTCCAGACGCCGCGCAACGAGCTGGAATATCATCGCGTCACGCCGTCGTTCTTCGCCATCTCGAACGTCCGCGACGGCGTGATCTATTACAGCCGCTGCAACTTCAGCCGCGGCCCGCGCCCGCTGATGTCATGCATCGACCTGAAATATCCGCAGGAGCAGAAGCGCGCCTGGGACGATGTCGTGACCCGCATCAGCCGCTCGCTGCGGCCGCTGGTCAGGGGGTGAAGGGTACCCCCTGAGTGCGCGTCCCTGCGGCATGAGTTGAACGGTATCGCTAATGCACTGTTGTTCGCCCCATCATGCAATGGACGCGAACCCTCGCCCGGAATTTCTGGCTTGCGCGGGCATGAGCGGATCGGCATGAACAGCGCATGGACACACAGGTCGTCATCGTCGGCGCCGGGCCGACCGGGCTCACCCTCGCCATCGATCTTGCGCTGCGCGGCGTGCGATCGACCCTGATCGAGCAAAAGGAGGCGCCGGCTTTCCTACCGAAAATGGAGCGGTGCAACGCCCGCACCATGGAAATCTACCGCCGTATGGGGCTCGCCGAACGGGTGCGCGCTGCCGGCCTGCCGGCGCACTGTCCCATGGACATCTTCGTCATATTCTCGATGGTCGAGCCGCCGCTGGTGCATCATCCGCATCCCTCGGTGGCGCAGGCGCGGGAGCGCATCGCCAAATGCCGCGACGCCACGCTGCCGCTCGAGCCTTATCAGCTGATCTCGCAATATACTCTCGAACCGCTGTTGAAATCGATCGCCGAGTCGATGCCGGCGATCGCGGTGCGCTTCGGCCACGAGTTTCTGTCGTTCGCGCAGGACCCCGACGGCGTCACCGCGACGGTGCGCACATCCGCCGGCGTCACGTCCGAGATCAGAGGGCGATATCTGGTCGGCTGCGACGGCGGTGCCAGCACGGTGCGCAAGCAGCTCGGCATCGCGCTCGAAGGCGAAGGCAACCTGCTGCAGCTCTGCCAGGCGCTGTTTCGCTGCGACGAACTCTACGAGCGCATCCCGATCGGCAAGGGCCGGCACTATCACGTCGCCGACGACCGCGCCACGCAGATGATCGTGCAGGATTCGACGCGGCACTTCACGTTGCATTCGGTGGTCGACACCGAGGCCGAGATGAAGCCGATGTTCGAGAAGACCATCGCGATGCCGCTCGCCTACGAGATGATCAACGCCGGCATGTGGCGGCAGAATCTGCTGCTGGCCGAACGCTACGGCGACGGCCGGGTCTTCCTGGCAGGTGACGCCGTCCATCTGGTGATCCCGACCGGCGGGCTCGGCATGAACAGCGGCGTCGGCGACGCCGTTGATCTCTCCTGGAAACTCGCCGCGACGCTGGCCGGCTGGGGCGGGCAAAAGCTTTTGACCGCCTACGAGACCGAGCGCCGGCAGGTCGGCGCCAACAACGTTGCGGCCTCGCGCCATGCCACCATGGGGCGTCGCAAATGGCGAGGCCTCTACACCCCGCTCATCCGCGAGAACACGCCGGAAGGCCTCGCCGCCCGCGCCGCGTTCGCGAAAGTGGCTGACGTCGAACAACGCAAGTCGAGCGACATGATCGGCGCTGAACTCGGCTACCGCTACGTCTCTCCACTGATTGCGGTCGAGTCCGGTGAGGGGCCGGAATACAAGTTCATGGAGTACACGCCGACCACTTGGCCGGGCGCGCGGCTGCCGCACATGTGGCTCGACGACGGCAGCGCGATGCAGGACCGCATCGGCTATGGTCACGGCTATACGCTATTGCGACTCGGCGGCACACGCGCCGAGACGAGCGCGCTGGAGCAGGCCTTCACCGCGCTCGGCGCGCCGTTGCAAGTGCTTGACGTGCCGGACGCGGCGCCACGCGACGTCTACGGCCACGATCTCCTCTTGCTGCGGCCGGACATGCATGTCGCATGGCGTGGCAACGCGCTGCCTCCAGAGCCCGCGGCGCTCGCGGCCGTGGCGACCGGGCATTGACGGAATTGCGCGTGACGACGGCGCCGACTCGTCACCTCTCCGCAGGGAAAGGAGAGCGCATGCGCGGAGTCCGTAATCGAACTCAACGGCCGTAAGGCGTACGCCGTTCGGCGGAAGCCAGGGCGTTCTCAATCAGCTTGACGATGTCATCGCCACGCCACGGCTTGGGAAGGAAGACGCAGTTCGACGGCAGGTTGGCGAAACGCTCGCCGCTTTGTCCAGAGGTCAGCACCACCGGCAGCGACGGCCAGCGCAGCTTGACCTCGCGTGCGAAGTCGAGTCCGTCCATCGGGCCCGGCAACTGCACGTCGGTGAGCACGACCACGATCTTGCGACCGTGAATAAGCATCAGTGCAAGCGCCGCTTCGGCGCTCTCGCATTCCATCGCTTCCATTCCGGCGTCATCCAGCAGCTCCGCCATCAGACGGCGCAGATCGGCGTCATCTTCGACGACCAGTCCAGTGCGGCGCGTGCCATCAACATCCGACATCGATAACCCCGCTTGCACGCCAACATTTGAAGCAGTCTGTTGGTTCCAAAGTTCCGCGCATCCCTGCCGGGCTTTCCAGAACCCAATATAGGGAACGGGACGAGGGGCTTCCGCATTTTGTCGATCACAAAGTGGCGCTTGCGACGAGCGTTTGAGTTCACGGCGCTTTGAGCGCGCCTGTCATTCCACCAACAAGCGAGGGCGTGCTATGCGGTCCTTCACCGCGACGTTATTTCTTTGTCTTCTCCCCATGCCGGCAGGCGCCGAAGATTGCGTGGCATCGGTCTATTCCGTGGGCGATTCCTCACAATCGGGGACACAAACCGCAAGCGGTATTCCGCTCAACGACAACGCGTTGACGGCTGCACACAAATCGTTGCCGTTCGGCAGCAAAGTGCGGGTGACCAACAAGAAGAACGGCAATTCCGTCACCGTAACGATCACGGATCGCGGCCCCTTCGTCAAAGGGCGGTGCATTGACATCACCAAGGCGGGGGCGCGGGCGCTTGGCATCGCGGGGCTCGCGCCGGTCAAGCTTTCGCGGGTGCAAACGGAATAGCGTTGCGGTGGTGTCTGCGCTCAGACGACGAGCACGATCGAGCCGATGGTGTTGCGGGCTTCGAGATCGGCGTGGGCGCGCGGCGCGTCGCGCAAGGCATATTCCTTCGCGATCTCGATCTTGATCGAGCCGTCGGCCACGAGGCCGAACACCTCGTTGGCGGACTCCAGCAGGTCGGCCCGCGAGACGTTGAAGTTCGATACGCTCGGATGGGTGAGATAGATCGAGCCGAGCTGGCCGAGCCGGCGCGGCGGCATCGGATCGGGATCGCCCGAGGCTTCGCCGAACGAACACATATATCCGCGCCGGCGCAGGCACTGCAGCGAGCCCTCGAACGTCGCGCGGCCGACCGAATCGTAAACCACCGGCAGGCCGTCGCCGCGGGTTATCTCCTGCACCCGCCCCACGAAATCTTCGCGCGTATAGACAATCGGATGGTCGCAACCGTGGGCGCGGGCGACCTCGGCCTTCTCGTCGCTGCTCACCGTGCCGATGACGGTGGCGCCAAGGTGCTTCGCCCACTGACAGACGATCAGGCCGACGCCGCCGGCGGCGGCGTGGATCAGGATGGTTTCGCCGGGCTGCACCACGTAGGCCTGGCGCAGCAGCATGCGCGCCGTCATGCCGCGGATCATCATTGCGGCGGCGGTGCGGTGGTCGATCTTGTCGGGTAGCGGAATGAGGCGCGCGGCCGCGACGATGCGCTCTTCCGCATAGGCGCCTTCCGGTGCCGACGCATAGACGACGCGCTCGCCAACGCTGAAGCCGCTGACATCGGGGCCGACCGCCTCGATCACGCCGGCGCTTTCGAGGCCGATCGGTGCGGGAAACGATTTGACAGCGTGAATGCCGCTGCGTTGGAGCACGTCGCGATAGTTGACCGCGACCGCGCGGTTGCGCATCCGCACCTGGCCGGGACCAGGCTCGCCGACCTCGACGTCTTCGAAGCGCAGGACTTCGGGGCCGCCGGTGGCATGGAAGCGGAACGCCTTGCTCATGCGCGCTTGCGTTCCACCAGCACGTTCGACAGGTTCTCCATCATATCGGCCAGATCGTTGAGCGCGTTGGTGCGCGGCTGCGCCGCGATATGCGGCAACATCACCACGTTGTCGAATTTCAGCAGCTCGTCGTCGCTGTGGCCGGGTTCCTCATAGAGCGGGTCGAGCGCGAAGCCGCCGAGACGGCCGGACTTCAGTGCCGCGATCAGCGCCGTGCGATCGATCACGTCGGCGCGCGACACGTTGATCAGGCAGGCGCCGGCTTTCATCTGCGCAATGCGCGTGCGGTCGATCATGCCCTTGGTAGCGGGCCCTTCGGGCAACTGCGGCACCACCCAGTCGCTCTCGGCAAGGAGCCGCGGGAGCGGTGCATAGCTTGCCTGCAGGTCGCGCTCGTCCTGCTCGGACAGCCGGGTGCGTTGGAAGTACAGGATGCGCATGCCGAAGGCCGCCGCCCGGATCGCGATCTCGCGGCCGATCTCGCCCATGCCGATAATACCGATGGTGGACTCGTTGAGCATGCGCAGGCCGGTGATGCGTGCCCAGTTCGAATTCGGCGTGTGACGGCGGTCAAACGGTTTGTAGCTGTAGCCGACGCGGGCGAGCTGGTCGGTGCTGATCCGGTTCGTCAGCCGGTGCATTTTCTTGGCGAGCGTCAGCATCAGTGTGAAGGCGACTTCTGCGCACGCGATATTGGCGCGCCGTCGGATGGTCAACACCTTAACGTTGTGCGACCCGCAGGCCTGCATGTCGATGTTGCGCGGCCGCGAGCCGAATTTCTGCACCGCCACGAGGCTGCGACCGATCTCCAGCTCGTCGCGCCCGACGGGGAGCGATTCGACGATCAGAATCTGGCTGCCCGGGAGCTGCAGCCGCATCTGATTGGTCGACGTGACGAGGCGCACCTGCGCCGGATAGAGCGCCGGCGCGCGCGCCCGCACGCGCTTGCAGTAGCCCTCGAAGTCGCGCTCGTCGTGGGCGAAGAAATCCGCAAAGGCGGCGATGCGTTCCGTCGGCGTCGTCGGATCGAGGACGATGCCGACGACGCGCAGGAAGCGGTCGTCCTCGACCACCAGGACCGGACCTCGGCTCAATGCCACGTTGGAACTCCGAATCGTTCAGTTTGCCAGCGGTTCAAGGTCGAGTTCGAGCGCAGTCAAGACGCGCGCGTTCATGTTGTAGCTGCCGATCAAGACGGTCAGTTCGACGATCTGGCGGTCGTCGAAATGACGCTTGATCTCGGCGAACACCGGGTCGGGCACCTTGATGTCGCGCGTCATGGTGTCAGCATAGTCCAGAACCGCGCGTTCCTTCTCGCTGAACAGCTTGCTGCTGCGCCAGTCGGCGAGCGCGTCGCATTCCTCGAGCGTGAGGCCGTCGGCGAGCGCGAGCGCCGGCACGTGCTGCCGCAGCACGTAGTCCGAGCCGACGAGGTGGCCGAGGCGGATGATGACGATCTCGCGGAGACGGCCGTCAAGCGCGGTCTTCCAGCGGATGGCGTTTGAGTGGTTGAACCAGCTTTCGGCCAGCGCCGGGCTGTTCAGCAGCATGCGGTAGATGTTGATCAGCTTGCCGCGCCGGCCGGCGGCGTATTTCGCCATCACCTCCGCGAGTTCGGGATGATCTTGTTCTTGGATCAGCGGGACACGTGCCATGGTTGCCTTCTTTACGTTGTGCGATGGCCGTCATGGCCGGATACGGGAGGGTACAAAGACGTGGAGGCTTGGCACAAGGCGCACAGGGCCGGGTATGACAAGTGCCTTCGCTAGAGCTTGAAGCCGGCCGCTTTCATGACCGGCGTCCAGCGTGCCGTTTCCTCGGCGACGAAGGCGCGCGTCAGTTCGGGGCCGGAATCGGGGAGGGGCTCGAAGCCCGAAGCGACCAGGATGCGCTGGAAGTCGGGTTCCGCGGCGACCTTGCGGGTGGCGGCGGCGATCCGGTCGACGATCGCCTGCGGCACGCCGGCGGGCGCGAACAGGCCGTTGAGATTGCCGGCCACCATGCTGGGCAGGCCGGCTTCGATCGCGGTCGGAATGTCCGGCGCGCCCTTGATGCGGGCGGTCGCATTGATCGCCAGAATCCGGACCTTGCCGGACCGGTGGAAGCCGAGCAGCGGACCGCCGAGGTTCGGTGTCATCATCGGTATATGTCCGCTGGCGAGATCGGCCACGCCGGGCGCGGCGCCCTTGTAGGGAATATGCACGATTTCGGGTACGCCGATCAGCTGTTTGAACAATTCGCCCGCCAGGTTGGTCAGCGTGCCGGAGCCGGCCGAGCCGTAGGACAGCTTGCCGGGGTTGGCCTTGGCGTAGGCAATGAGTTCGGCAAGCGAGCGCGCCGGTACCGACTCGTGCACCACGATGCAGGTCGGCGAATTGCAGACGATGAAGATGCCGACGAAATCCTTGAGCGGATTGTACGGCGGGTTGGGCGTGATCGCCGGGATCAGCACCTGGGTCGAGGTGTTGCCGAACAAAAAGGTATGCCCGTCGGGCGCCGCGCGCGCGACTTCGGCCGCGCCGGTGAGGCCGCCGGCACCGCCGCGGTTCTCGGTGACCACGGTGCCAAGCAGCGGCTTCATCCGCTCGGCCCACAGCCGGCCGACCACGTCGGTCGCCCCGCCCGGCGAGAACGGCACGACCAGGCGGATGTTGCGGTCCGGATAGGCGCGTGCCGCGAACGGCACAGCCGTTGCGGCCAAGGAAGCAAGTCCGGTTGCCAGCAGGCTGCGTCGATCCATCGGGCCCCTCCAATCCTTTTTTCGTTGGAGCCAATGGTGGGACGGATTGCATCCGGTGTAAACGGGAGGTTTGCGGCGTCAGGTCGTCGCTTCGATCCGCGCGCGCAGCTCCGCGGTGGCCTCCGGCATGATGCCGAACCAGGCCTTGAACGCCGGGCGCGCCTGGTGAATCAGCATGCCAAGACCGTTGACGGCCGGATTGCCGCGCGCCCGCGCGGCGGCGAGCAGCGGCGTTTCGCGCGGAATATAGATGATGTCGGACACGAGCGCGCTCACCGGCAGGGTGTCGAGCGCGAGATCGAGCGCGGGTTCGCCGCTCATGCCCTGATTGGTGGTGTTGATCAGCATCGCGGCACCGTTCAGCGCACGCGCCCGCTCGTCCCACGGCACCGCGCTGACCGCTTCGCCGAACTCACGGGCCAGCGCCTGCGCGCGGGTGAGCGTGCGGTTGACCACGCGGATGTCGCGCGCGCCTTCGTCGATCAGGCCGACCACGACGGCGCGCGCGCTGCCGCCCGCGCCGATCACCACGATCGGGCCAGTGCCCGCCCGCCAGCCGGGCTGCGTCTCGCGCACGCTCTCGGTGTAGCCGAAGGCGTCGTAGTTGTAGCCGTCGAGCGAACCGTCGGCAGCGACCACCACGCAGTTCATCGCGCCGATGCGCCGCGCTACCGGATCGACGCGGTCGACGATATCGAGCGCCGCCTCCTTGTGCGGGATGGTGAGATTGCAGCCGGCAAAGCCAAGCGCCGGCAGCGCGCGCAATGCCGCGCGCAGGCCGGCCGGCTTGATCGCCAGCGGCAGGTAGGCGCCGGTCAGTCCGTATTTTGCCAGCCAATAGCCGTGCAAAAGCGGCGAGCGCGAATGCATCACCGGATCGCCCATCACGCCGGCGAGCAGGAAGCGGTCTGGATGCGAGGCAGTCAACGCGCGCAACTCCGTCAACCGGCCTTGAGCCGGCAGCCATCTTTGCGAAACGACGGCCCCCTGGGTCAAGCCCGGCGGCTGCGGATTACGGGTGAATCGACTCGCCTTGCGCGCCGCGCGCGAGCGCGAACTGTCAGCGGTCGGACCGCCCCGTCATGGCGAGCGCAGCGAGCAATCGAGTGTCCCGCCCATGACGTACGATGTGTCATGTCAACCCCGTTGTTATGGCTCGGTCTCACCTGAATGAGGTCAAGTAGCATAATCGCATGCCGTGCATTTGCGACAGGCATGTGCCGACGACATGAGGAATAAACAGCGGGGAAAGCTCCGGCCTTCGCGGCGCGCCGGCGTTGCGAATCACCTGTGCCGTGCCATGCTTCGGCGATGTTGGAACGATTCCTGGTTCCGCAGCCAAACTTGCTTTGCACGGCTGTCGTGGGTTTGCGACAAGATGGGCGTGCAAGCATTGGGAGAGGCGGGCGATGAAACGGTCCCTGCGGCTGATCGCGAGTTGTGCGGTCGCGATGGTTGTCGCGGCAAGCGTGCTTGCCGCGCCGCGTGACGCATCGGAGCCGACAAGCACCGTTATCGCAAATCAGAACGGCGATGGCTGGATCGAGGTCCTGGCGCAAGGCGAGGGGCCGGTGATCGTGTTGCTGCCGTCGCTCGGCCGCGGCGCATCCGATTTCGACGCGATTGCGGTCAGGCTGGCATCCGCCGGCTACCGCGTGTTGCGGCCGCAGCCGCGCGGCATAGGCCGCAGCGTTGCGCCGCTGACCGGCATAAATCTGCACGATTACGCGGCCGACGTGGCGAGGGTGATCGAACAGGAGAAGATGGGGCCGGCGTTCGTGGTCGGACACGCGTTCGGCAACCGGGTCGCGCGCATGCTTGCCGGCGACCGGCCGGAACTGGTGACCGCGATATCGATGGTTGCCGCCGATGTCGGCACGTCGACCAACACGCCGAAGATACTGGAGGCAATCCGCAACAGCGTCGATCCGGCGCTGCCCGATGACGAGCGCACCAGGGCGCTGCAGCTTGCATTCTTTGCCCCGGGTAACGACGCCAGCGTCTGGCTGCACGGCTGGTATCCGGAAGCGCTGGCGGCCGAACGTCTAGCCGGCGCTCTTACGCCGCGGCAGAACGACTCCAGCGACGCGGAGGTGCCGATCCTTTACGTGCAGCCGTCGCACGATCCGTTCGCACGCGTGGAGGATCCGAGAGCCTATCGCGAGCGGTTCGGCAGCCGCGTGTCGGTGGTGGTCATCGAGCAGGCGAGCCGCGCCGTGATCGTCGAGCAGCCGGATGCGGTCAGCGCTGCGTTGGTCGCCTATGCCCGCAGACTTTGGCCGCACGCCATGCTGCAGCAGTAGTCCGCGCCTTCGGCCGCCGGTTCAGACGCGGCCAGGTTCCCTGAGTTGCCGAAGGGCAGGCGGGCAGCCAGGGTCGCGCACCTTGCCGTTGTTGCCGGCGGCCGCCGTTCCTACATAGAAGTGAACGGACCACCTGCGAGGCCAACCATGGACCAGCGATCCACGCCGAAAGCCGAGACGCCGAGAAGCGAACCGGAAATTCTGCTACCGGGCGAGCCGGCCGGACGCGGCCGCCGGGACCCCCGCGGCTGGCAGGACGGTGACGACGGCGTCCATCGCATCTATGTGTCGAAGGTCGGCCCGTTCAGCCTTGCGTTGTTCGGGCTGGCGGCCGCCGCGGTCGCCGCCCTTGTCCTGACGTTCGTCATCGGTGCGTTCCTGATCGTTATTCCGATCGCCGGTCTGCTGCTCGGCGCCGCGATCATTTCGGGACTTTGGCGCAGCGCATCGCGGCCGTCGCACTGATCGGTAATATTTTCCGATTGAGCTCACGCAACTCCGGCGTCATCGCGTGCGAAGTCCTCTCAGGACTGGGTTGCTTCGTCGTTGCGCTCCTAGCACTGACGGACAACCGGCTCTGTTGACTTCAACCCCTGAGGTGGCGATGGGTGCGCAAAATTGTTGCGGGCCGAGCACCGGGGTAAGGTGCTCGGCCCGCCAGCCTTGTCATGGGTGTTATTGTTGACGCCTTGTGCCTGGATAACGCTTATACCTGGATAACGAGATGGAGGTTGTGTCCGGGGGGACGGACGTGTCTCGTTACGAAGCCAGCGCGTAAACTCCAGACTGCTTCAGCAGCTCTTGCAGCTTGTTGCGCGCGTAGAACATGCGGGTCTTCACCGTGGCCGCCGGCACGCCGACGATCTTGGCGACCTCCTCGACCGACTTCTCGTGATAGTAGACGAGGTCGATCACCTCACGATGAGCCGCGGACAGCTGCATGAGGGCCTTCTGGACCAGCGCGCTGCGGTCCTTGTGATACATGATCGTCTCCGCGTTATCGGAGGGATCCTCGATCGTGGCGGCGATCTTGTCGTCCAGCTGCTCGTCCGAGCGGCGACGCAGCGCCGACAGCGCCTTGTAGCGCGCAATCGCCAGCAGCCACGTCGAAACTTGGCACTTGGCCTCGAAGGCGTCGGCCTGCCGCCACACGTCCAGGAACACCTCGCTGACGAGGTCTTCGGCGGTCGAGGTATTGCCAGTGAGGCGGACGATGAAACGATAAACCCGAACGTTGTGCCGGCCGTAGAGGACCTGCATGGCGCGCTTGTCGCCGTTGGCGATCGCGGTGATCAGCGCTTCGTCGGTGGTTTCCGGAACGGAAGCCCTTGCATGCGTCGACGCAATATCGCGCAGAGCGTATCCGGTTTGCATGACGATCCCCTATTAACTTGCCCTTGGGCGACTGTGTAACAGGGCGCTGTTGCTTCGATGTTACGTCGACTACGGAAAATGGCTTCGTCGGAGTCAGGATTGTTTCATGAATGGGCTCCTGACGAAATAAAAGGTATTTTTTTACCTCTATTATTTCGTCGTGAAAATGCGGCTTGAGAGTGTGGTTGCGAGGGTGTTTCGCCGATCAACGAAAACTTAGGAAAATTATGGTGTTTCGCCCGTCGGTGAAAATACATAGCCGCCGCCCCGGACGGTGCGGATGACCGAGGGGTGGGAGGGATTCGGCTCGATCTTTCGCCGAATCCGCATGATCCGCAGGTCGATGGCCCGGTCGAACGCCTCCGCGTCGCGGGCATTCGCCAGCTCCAGCAGCCGTTCGCGGGAGAGTACGCGCCGGGGATTGGCAGCAAACACCTTCAGCAGCCCGTATTCGGAGGCGGTGAGTGGGTGTTCGTGGCCCTCGTCGTCGCGCAGCACCTGGGCATCCTGGTCGAGCCACTTGGTGCCGAACCGTACCAGCTTGGCGTCCTGCGCCGGCGCGCCCGGCGTAGTGGCCGGAACCTGCTGGGCCACCGGCTGCGGTCCGCCAGCGCTTCGCCGCAGCACCACGCGGATGCGGGCCAGAAGCTCGCGCAGTTCGCACGGCTTGGCGAGATAATCGTCGGCTCCCAGTTCCAGCCCGACGACACGGTCGATCGCGCTCGCGGTCGCCGTCAGCATGATGATCGGCACGTTGATCCGCGTCTTGAGATCGCGGACGATCGACAGCCCATCCTCTTCCGGCATGTTGAGGTCGAGGACGATCAGGTCCGGCATCTGCTTGGCGATGGTTTCGCGCAGGCTCTTGCCGCCGTCGCACAGGCTGACGCTGAAACCGTGCATGCGGAGATAGTCGCCGACCATCTCGCGGGCCGGCGGTTCGTCGTCGACGATCACGATGTGTTGCGCCTGACTCATGTCATCGGCAACTTCATGATGAAGGTCGCGCCCTGTCCCGGTCCCGGGCTCTGCACCGTGATCCCGCCGCCGTGCAGGTCGACGATGCGCTTGGCGATCGACAGGCCAAGTCCGGTGGAACTCTCGCCGGCGGTCGGCTTGGCGGACAACCGCTGAAAGCGTCCGAACAGCCGCGAGATGTCCTCCGGCGACAGACCGGCACCCTGGTCCTTGACCTGGACCATGATGCTGTCGCCCTCGCGTCCGACTTCGACGTCGATTTCGCCGCCGATCGGACTGTATTTGATGGCGTTGCTGACCAGATTGTCGATCGCGTCCCGCACCCGGTCGGCGTCGACCGACGCGATGTGTTCGCGTGGCGCGGTCACCGTCAGCACCTGGTTCTTACGTTCCGCCAGCGGCCGGTTGGCCTCCGCGACCTCCTCGACCAGGATGGCGAGGTCAATGGCTTCGCGGCGCACCGAGATGTCGAGCGCGTCGGTCATGGCGTCGGCCACGAGGTCGTCGACCATCTCGGTCAGTTGCTTGGCGGCATTGCGGATATAGTCGATCTGCACCTGGATGTTGGGGTTGGGCGCGTCGGAGTCGGCGATCACTTCCTTGAGAATCTCGGTGCGGCCGAGGATCACGGCCAGCGGATTCTTGAGGTCGTGTGCGACGGTGCCGAGGATCTCGCTCTTGAAATTGTTGGCCTGCCGCAGCCGTGACCATTGCGCGGCCAGCCGGCGGTTGGCGGACATCAGGTCTTGCGTGCGCTGCGCGACGCGCTCTTCCAGGCGGGCGTTCGATTCCTGCAACTGCTCGTACAGAATGACGTTGTCGAATGCGATCGACAACCGGCTGCAGAAGATTTCGACCAGCGCGCGGTCGGTCTCGGACAGGTGCCGCGCCGCTTCCAGCACGACGACGACCTCACGGCCGCTCATGGTCTGGATGTACAGCACCGACCGGCTGTCGGAAAACTCGTGCTGGCGGCGGGTGAAGGCCTCGCGCACCAGCGACTCGAGATCGTGCTCGATCAACGAGCTGACATCGGAGCCGATGAACCGGCTGTAACAGCCGGAGCCGGCCAGTACCGAGAACACCTCGTGCGAATTCTGCGCTTCGCGCAGCACCAGGATGCCGGCGCAACTCACCTTGAGCAGCGAAGCGATCTGCGTCAGCACGCCCTCCGCCAATCGCTGCATCGACTTGAAATCGAACAGCGTGCCGGCGGCCTCGATGATGATCTCGAGCCCGCGCCGGGTCTCGATCATGCGCTGCAACTGCTGATAGCTGCGCAGCGCCGCGGTGAGCGCGGTGAACAGCTTGTCGGCGGTCAGCTCGGTCTTCGCCTTGTAGTCGTTGATGTCGTAGTCGACGATGATCCGGCGCTCCGGCGCCTGCCCGGGCTGGCCGGTGCGCAGGATGATGCGGACGGTGTCGTTCTTCAGTTCCTTGCGGATGAACTCGACCAGTTCGAGGCCTGCGGTGTCGGTCTCCATGATGACGTCGAGCAGCACCACCGCGATGTCCGGATTGGCGCGCATCAACTCGCGGCCCTCGGCCGCCGAGTAGGCCGAGATGATGTTGAGGCCTTGGCCGTTCAGCTTGTAGTCGGCGAGTGCGAAACGCGTACCGTCGTGCACCGCCGGCTCGTCGTCGATGACCGCGACCTTCCAGCGCGGTCCGGCTTCTCCCGGCGGCTTCAAATCCGAGTCGTCGTCGATCAGTTGGACGATGTCGTCTGGCTCGGCCATGGGTTCGATCCGTGATTGATTTCAGCCTGCATCGGCGGGGATTCGCCGGGAGCGACCCGGGGGATGGCAATGCGGAAGCGGGTACCCCAGCCGAGCTTCGATTCGAAGCTCAACTTGCCGCCCAGCTGCTGGGTGACGAGATTGAAGATGATGTGAAGCCCAAGCCCGGTGCCGCCTTCGTTGCGCCGTGTGGTGAAGAACGGGTCCATGGCGCGCCGCTGGGTTTCTTCGCTCATGCCGACGCCGTCGTCGGAGACGAAGATCTCGACGCTGTCGTCGTCGACCTGCCGGGCTTCGATGACCACATGACCGTCGCGGCCGTCCGGGAAGGCGTGAATGACGCTATTGAGGAACAGGTTGGTCAGCACCTGGCCGTACGATCCCGGATAGCTGTCCATCACGACGCCGGCCGGCATGTCGACGGTCAGGACGATCTGCGACTTCTTCAGCACCGGCCGCAAGCTGGCGATGATCTGCTCGGTCGATTCCTTGAGGTCGAACGGCCGCCGGTCGGCGTGGCTGCGGTCCACCGCAACCTGCTTGAACGACTGGACGAGTTCGCCGGCGCGCTGCAGATTGGCGACCAGCTGGTTGGCCGCGTCGCGCCCGCCCTCCAGGAATTCGTCAAGCCGCGAGCGCCGCAGCGGTCCGGAGCTGACTTCCCGGGTGAAATCGTCGCAACGCCGCGCAAAGCTCGACGCCACCGTCAGGCTGATGCCGATCGGGTTGTTGACCTCGTGCGCCACGCCCGCGACCAGACCGCCGAGCGCGGCGAGCTTCTCGGCCGCGATCAGGTTCTGCTGCGCCTCGCGCAGGTCGGTGAGGGCGTTTTCGGCGCGCTCCTTCGAGGCGCGCAGTTCGTTCTCGGCCTTGCGCTTGGCGATGGCGTTCTCGCGGAAAACTTCGAGCGCGCGGGCCATTTCACCGATCTCGTCGCGCGCCTTGGTGCCGCGGATCAGGTGATCGTATTTCTCCGCGACGACCGCCTGCATCGCGTCGATGATGTCCTTCAGCGGCAGGCTGATGCTGCGCGCCACCAGTACGCCGAAGATGACGATCAGCGTCAGGAACACGATCGCGACCAGCGCGACGTTCTGATAGATGTCGGCGAGTGTATGGTCGAAGCTGCCTTGTGCCTGCAGTTCCCGCAGCGTCATCTGCGCGGACAGTTTGTTGATTACCTCGATCATGGCGGCTTGATTGTCGTCGATCGCGGTGCGCAGCAGATTGGCGCGGGTGGCAAACTGTTCGCTCAGGCTCTTCAGGCCCTCGCGGAACGCCGCCGCGCGCTGGGCGAGCGCGCGCAGCGCGGCACGCTGCAGGTCGTTCTCGGCGAGATCGATCATCACCGGAATGGTCTGCTCGACGGTGGCGATGCCGCGGCGCGCCTCGTCGGCAGCGTCGGCGGCCAGTGCCAGGTAAAAGGCATTGGCGGCAACCAGGCTCGAGGTGAACGCCTCGCGCGACTTGCCGAGTGAGGGCCAGAGCAGGGCGTCGCGCTTGCCGATCGCGCCCTCGATGATGGCATAGAGGCCGGCCATTTCCTTCGCCGGCTTAAGCACGTCGCTTTCGTAGGTGTGCTCGATGGTGGTCTGAACCTCGCGGACCTCGCCGAAGCCCTGCAGAAACCGTTCGGTGACTGCGCGCAGTTCGTCGGCCGACCGGGACAGGACCGGGTCGACCGCGCCGCGGTTGCGCAGCGTGCTCAGCACTTCGCCGTGCAGGCGCAGGATCTGGGTAAAGACCTCGGGATTCGGCTGGTTGATATAGCGATGGATCAGGTTCTGCAGGCGGCTCGCTTCGCTTTCGAGCGAGACCAGGAGCTTGTCGGATTCCCGAACCTTGCGAACGTCTTCCCAGGCGCGGCTCAGCACATTGGCGCCGTTCCAGATCAACGCGGCGAGAATGACCGCGACCGTGGCGTTGAGCGCGACGATGGCCAGAAGGCGCCAGCGGACCGGCAGCCGTCGGACCGCGCTTTCGGTCTCCAGGTCGATGCTCCGCCGCGGCCGGGCGCTCGACCTGGCCGACAGTTCCTGGGACATGACAGCGAAATCGGAACTCATTGAACCTTACGAATGCGCTCGATCAATTGGATCAATTCAGGATCGGTCACCGCAGTAGTATAGATCGAATTCATCGCGTGCTCGAACGGCTTGCGGTCAAAATTATCGATGATCGTATTGCCGTTCATGCGCGCCTGCTGGCGGGAATTGTTCTCCAGCCCGCGCCAGATGCCGCGCATGTGCTGACTCGACTCGCGGGCGGCGTCGCGGAAAATCGTCTGGTCCTCGGCGGACAGGCTCTGCCAGGCGCGCATCGACATGACCAGTACTTCGGGTCCCATCGTGTGCTCCGTCAGGGTGTAGTACTGCGCCGTTTTGTAATGCCCGGTGGTGACGTAAGATGGCCAGTTGTTTTCCGCGCCGTCGATCAACTGGGTCTGCAGCCCGGTGAGCACCTGTCCGTAGGGCAGTTCGACGGGTTCGGCCCCAAGCGACCGGATCATGCTAAACATCAGATCGGACTGCTGAATCCGGATCCTCAGGCCCTTCATATCGGCGAGTGTGCGGATCGGCCGCACGCTATTGTAGATCGAGCGGGCTCCGGAATCGTAGAAGGTCAAGCCGACAAAACCGTGGCGCTGGAATCCGCCCAGGATTTCTTCGCCGATCTTGTGATCTAGCACCTTGTGCAGGTGGTTGAACGAGCGAAAGAGGAACGGCAGCGCCAGCACGTTGGCCGCCGGAATCAGGGCGCCGATCGGCGCCACGTTGGTCCGGTTGAGGTCGATCGCTCCGGCGCGGGTCTGCTCGATCGTCTCCTTCTCCTCGCCAAGCTGGCGCGAGTGGAAAATG
The DNA here is from genome assembly GCA_050179645.1 of Xanthobacteraceae bacterium. Taxonomy (GTDB): domain Bacteria; phylum Pseudomonadota; class Alphaproteobacteria; order Rhizobiales; family Xanthobacteraceae; genus VAZQ01. Next base: position 47,627 of record JBFXEX010000022.1, read on the forward strand.
TGGATGCGATGGCGGCCGCCGGTCCGCTGTTCGATCAGGCGGGCCATGAACGCTAACGCCTGCACGGTCGGATAGTCTTCCGACTGGGTATCCGTCACCCGGAACTCGCGCGCCGCTGCCGGGGAAACGAGACCGACCGCGGCCGCAAGCATCACACCGAGAGCAAGACAAGCCGACGCATTTCGGGACATGGTCACGCGCACCGTTGACAGATTTGCAGATGGACTATGCCACGACTATTCGCATCGGCAAAAGCCGTCAACAACCTTAGGTTCCGGCGCTTTGCCGCGCGCGCCCCTGGTGTCCCGATTCCGAAGGTTGCACCATTGCGCGGTATCCCATTTGTGAACTTCGCAATCGAAGGACACATTGGCGACTTATTGATCCAGTGTGGCTTTAGGTCAGAAAGTCCGCACTTCGGATTCGCGGCGAGAGTTTGATGCGGACTTCTGAACCTCCACCCTAGCCGCGTGCGCGCGCCGCAGCCGTTTCCCGCGCCAGTACCCGGTCGACCATTTCGCCCGACAGGCCGAGATAGTTCGCCGGATCGCACATGTTGTCGATCTCGGCGCGGCTGAGATGACGCGAAATCTCCGCGTCCTGCGCCAGCAGTTCGGCGAGCGGCGTGCCTGTCGCAGCCACTTTGCGGCAGATGTCGTAAACGAGATCGTGGGCGCGCTGGCGGCCGAGATGCGGCCCGAGCCCCATCATCACGGCTTCCGACACGACCATGCCGAGCGTCATGTCGAGATTGGCGCGCATCCGCGCGGCGTCGACTTCGAGGCCGGCGACCATCGCCTTGGTCTGCGACAGCGCGCCGGAGGCGAGGAGGAAAATTTCGGGCAGCGAAATCCACTCGATCTCCCAAGGTCCGGTCGAGCGTTCGTGATCGGCGACCGCGGCTTCCAGCAGCGCCGCGACGTGCTGGCGCACCAGCGCGGTGGTCGAATGAATGTAAAGCGAGGCAATCGGATTGCGCTTCTGCGGCATGGTGCTGGACGAGCCGCGGCCTTCGTGGAACGGCTCGTAGACTTCGGCAACCTCGGTCTGCATCAGGAGCTTCACGTCCATCGAAATCTTGCCGAGCGTGCCGGTGACGAGGCCGAGGAAGCAGCCGACCTCGCCGATGCGGTCGCGCACCGTGTGCCAGGCGATTTCCGGCTGACCGAGTCCAAGCTCGCGGCAGAGCGCCTCCTGCACTTCGAGGCCGCGAGTGCCGAGCGAGGCGAGGTTGCCGACCGCGCCGCCAAATTCGCCGACCAGCACGCGCGGGCGCATCTGCGCCAGCCGCTCGCGGTGGCGCTGCATGGCGGCGAGCAATGCCGCCATCTTGAAGCCGAAGGTCAGCGGCACCGCCTGCTGCAGGTTGCTGCGGCCAGCCATCGGTGTGTCGCGATATTTGCGCGAGAGTTCGGCGAGCGAAGCGGCGATCGCCTCCATGTCCTTCTCGACAAGATCGAGCGCGGCGCGGATCTGCAAGATGGCGGCGGTGTCGGTGATGTCCTGCGTGGTCGCGCCCCAATGGCACCATTCGCCGAGCCCGTCCTTGCACAGGCCGACGATCTGTTGCACCACGCCGAGGATCGGATAGCCGATGCGCTCGGTCTGCTGCTTGAGGCGGTTGAGGTCGATGTTCTCGATCCGGCACTTGCTGACGATCTCGTGCATGGCGTTTTCGGGGATGATCCCGAGCTTGCCCTGAGCGCGCGCCAGTGCTGCCTCGATCTCCAGGTAATAGGCGGTGCGCTGTTCGTCGGAGAACACCTGCCGCATCTCCGGCGTCGAGAAGATGTCGCGGAAGATCAGCGAGTCGAGCGCGGTCGCAGGCATTTTTCTTTCTCCAGGCAAGGTTAGCGGGCCGGGCCACAGCCTATCCGCGTCATGCCCGGGCATAGTCGTCCGAAGCGTCGCTTCGCTCCGCCTATGACCCGGGCATCCATCAAACGAAGCCGCCTTGTTGAAGAGGATGGATTGCCGGGTCAAGCCCGGCAATGACGGTGAGAGGCAGGTGCATCAGATGACGATGCTGGGGTTGCGCAGGTTCTGGTCGCAGTCGATCAGGTTGACCTGCCGTACAGCGATCAGCCAGCTGCCGGCGTGCTCGACAAAGCGATGGCCGCACCAACCGGCCAGGGTGCGCGTGCCGTCGATGCGGAATTCGTTGATCAGGAAGTTCGAGCGGACCATGCGGGCGGTGCCTCGCGTCGCTGCAAAGACCTCGACATTGGTGATGAGCCGCACGGTGCGGGATTTCGGCGCCTGCGACCAGGCATAGCCGGTGCGCAGCCGGTAGATGCGGTCCTCCATGCGGCGGCGGTCGTCGAACGAGATCGCGATCTCGCGTCGCGGGTCGCCGGCATGGGGCGTGCCAGGCACCCAGTAGATGCACTCCGGCACGTACATCGCGAGCCAGGGGTCGAAGTCGAGCCGGTCGAGCAGTCGTGCCTCGCGCTCGACCAGCACGCGGAAACGGTCGCGCTCGGCCGGGTCGGTGACGGCGAGGTCGTCGCGCTGCCAGTCGGCGAAGTCGTCGACCAGTTGCTGGTAGAACGCCTCGGTGACGTAGAACGAGGTGAGGGACGGATCGCGGATGGTTTGCATTCGATTGACCTACGCTTTCCTCCGCTCGTCCCCGCGAAAGCGGGGACCCAGTTCTTTGTCATCGCAGACGGCAGATGAAAGCGCTGGGTGCCCGCTTTCGCGGGCAAGAACGGAGAGTTAGGCGATCTGCTTACGGCTCGCGCTGGACCGCGAGGTTGGGCGTCGTCTTCATCAGCTGTTTCCAGTAGGCGATGTATTCGCGCATGAAGGCCTCGTCGGTGGCGGGCGCCTTGACGATGCCGTGCGCGTCGGTGGTGACGCGGCCTGGGATGCCGAGGCCGCGATGCATGTAGACCCACTCGTCCTCCAGGCACGCGAGCCCGCGCTGGATTTCCTCGAAGTTGGCGAGATCGTCGACCTCGCCGAAATTCGGAAACTGCTCCTGTGTTCGCATGCGCAGCGAGTTGATCTCGTCGACCGCGCCGTCGAGCTCATTGTCGTCGTCGACCACCGCGGTGCCGTACCAGGTGACGTTGGTCTCGTCGACCGACACCGGGTCGAACACCTGGATGTGGTTGCCAAGGAGCGAGAAGTTCGGGAACACGTTGATGTTGACCGGCTCGGATGAGGCCAGATCGAGAATGTCCTCGGCCCTGGCGCCGTAGCGCCGGCGCAACTCGTCTTGATAGTGCTCCGTGCCGGGCGCCGGTCCTTCGACCGCCCACAGGCCGCCGGCGCGCCTCTCGATGTTGGGCCGCTTGTCCTTGAAGTGATGGCCGTGGCCCATATAGGCCATGTACATCGCCTTCGAATCCGGCGAGCCCTTGTAATACGACATGCCCTTGTTGGCCTCGTCGGCGAGCCGGTTCTCCATTTCCAGCAGCGAGCGGTGCGAGAACACGACGTGATAGCCGTCGCCCGAATTGTCGTAGGCGAGCTTCCAATTGCCCTTGTACTTGAGCCGGTTCGCCTCGCAGACCGCGATCTTGCCCTTGGGCTGGCGGTCGAGCCATTCGTCGATCGGTCCCGTGATGGCGCCGAGATAGTCGAGCAGCGGCGGCGCATCGAGGTTGAGCGTGGCGAAGATGAAGCCGCGATAGCTCTCGACGCGGGGCACCTGCGCCACGTTGTACTTGTCGTCCTTGAAGTCGCAGGCATAGCCGTCCGGCCACGGCACCGCCCGCAGCCTGCCGGTGTTGAGGAAGCTCCAGCCGTGATACGGGCAGACGAACATGAACGCCGAGCCCTTCTCCAGACGGCAGAGCGTCGTGCCGCGGTGGGTGCAGCGGTTGAACAGCGCGCGGATTTTGCCGTGGGCGTCGCGCAGCAGGATGATCGGACGCAGCCCGAGCTTGGTGGTGATGTAGTCGTTCGGCTTGGCGATCTGGCTCTCGTGGCCGACATAGACCCAGACCGCGCCGAACACGTGCGTCATCTCGGCGTCGAAGATCGCCGGATCGGTGTAGATCAGGCGGTGGACGCGATCTTCCTGAACGAGTTCGTCCCAGTCGTAGAGGTCGGCGGCGCTGTTGCTCCGGGTTGGCGATCGCGTGAGTTTTTCCAGCATGGCTGTATCTACCGATGGAAGGAGGTCTTGCCTCCGCTCGTTCCCGCGAAAGCGGGGACCCAGAATTTCTAAGCCGCCCACGCACCAAAGCAAAGGTCTGGATGCCCGCTTGCGCGGGCGCGAACGGAGAGAGTGTGCAGCATCAAGGCGCGGGCGGCAGCGGCGGGGCGACGCCGTCCGGCAGCGGAATATCGTGGCAGTTCAGCGTCATCGCGACCATGGTGTAGTAGCCGATCAGCGCGGTCAGTTCCACCACGCCGACCGCCTGCCAGCGCTCGAGCACCCTACGGTAGGTCGCTTCGCTGACGGTTTTGCGCCGGTTGAGCTCCTCGGCATAGTCGAACACCGCGAGCCCGTCAGCATCGAGCCCGGCCGGGCGGCAGCCGGAATGGACATCGTCGATCACCGCCTGCGGCAGCCCTGCCTTCAGCGCCATCTGGGTGTGGATGTACCATTCCAGCTGCGCGTGGCAGCTCCGGCCGGTCACCAGGATCGCCAGCTCCTTGAGGTGCGCCGGTAGCGACGTGCGGTAGCGCAGGAGTTCGCCGAGCTGCTGCCACTTGTCGGCGAGCTCTGGCCGATGCAGCACGGCGCGCAGCGGCCCGCGCAACTCGCCGCGCGGGCCGGCCACCACGGCGTCATGCACGCGCTGCTGCTCGGGCGTCATCGTTTCGGTCGGGTAGAGCGGAATACGCGGCACGTGATGCTCCTTCTCAATTGTCCGTCGGACGACCGGAGGCCGAGCCGCAAACGCGGTGTGCTCCCTCCCCCCTTGTGGGGGAGGGTTGGGGAGGGGGGCAGCTGAACGAGTCAAAGTCGTACGCCAAAACTTTGGAGCCCCCCCCCTAACCCCTCCCCACAGGGGGAGGGGAATACACCGAGCAAGCGGCGAGTTACTTCTTCCAATCGCGGAGTTACTTCTTCCCAGTCGCCACGCGAACGTCGGTCGATGTCCAACCCAATTCATTCAAAATCTCTTCGCTGTGCTCGCCGAGGAGCGGCGGTGCGCGGTCGTGCGCGAGCGGCGCGTTGCGGAAGCGCATCGGCGACGCAACCTGCGGCACCGTGCCAGACAGCGGATGCGCGATATCGATCCGCATGCCGCGGTGGCGGACCTGCGCGTCGTCGAGCGCTTCCGGGATGGTATTGATCGGCCCGCACGGCACGCCGGCGCGCGCGCAGCCCTCGACCCAGTGGTCGCGGTCCTGCGCCGCCAGCGCTTCGGCCAGAATTGGCGTCAGGATGGCATTGTTGCGGACCCGTCCGGCATTGGTCTTGAAGCGCTCGTCCTGCGCCAGATCGGGCCGGCCGAGCACACCGCAGAACCGCGCGAACTGTTCGTCGTTGCCGACCGCCAGCACCAGGTAGCCGTCGCGGGCGCGAAACACGTCCTGCGGCTGGATGTTCGGATGTGCGTTGCCGGCGCGCCGCGGCGGCCGGCCGGACACGAGATAGTTCATCGCCTGGTTGGCGAGGAACGAGACGCCGACGTCGAGCATGCCGATGTCGATGTATTCGCCGTGGCCTTCGGCGTCGCGGCGCGCCAGCGCAGCCAGCACTGCGATCGCGCCGTACATCCCGGTCATGAGGTCGACGATCGGCACGCCGACCTTCTGCGGGCCGGCGCCCGGCTTGCCGTCGGCCTCGCCGGTGACACTCATCAGCCCGCACATGCCCTGGATCATAAAGTCGTATGCGGCCTGGTCGCGGCGCGGGCCGTCCTGGCCGAAGCCGGTGATCGAGCAATAGATCAGGCGCGGGTTGACGGCGTTGAGCGCCTCGTAGTCGAGGCCGTACTTCTTCAGCGTGCCGGCCTTGAAGTTTTCCAGCACGATGTCCGCCTTGGCGGCGAGCGCGTGCACGATGCGCTGGGCCTCGGCGTCGGCGAGATCGAGTGCGATCGAGCGCTTGCCGCGGTTGACGGCGAGGTAGTAGCCGGCCTCGCGGGTGTCGTCGCCATCCTTGTCCTTGAGGAACGGCGGGCCCCAGCCGCGGGTGTCGTCGCCGGCGCCCGCGCGCTCGACCTTCACGACGTCGGCGCCGAGGTCGGCGAGAATCTGCCCGGCCCACGGACCCGCCAGGATGCGGCTTAGGTCGAGCACGCGGATATGCGACAGCGGCCCGGCCATGTCAGTGCCCCCTGTACCGGGGCGAGATAACCTTCTCCGTTCGTCCCCGCGAAAGCGGGGACCCAGCTCTTCTTGGACAAGACTGGGTTCCCGCTTGCGCGGGAACGAACGGGGAGGGAGCCGTGCACAGGCAAGGGAATCTAACTGTCATCAATCGGCTCCGTGGCGCGCACCGAGGACCGCGCGCAGAAGTCGCGGTGCCAATTTGCGATGCGCGGATGCGGCGTGCGCCAGTCCTCGTCGGCATAGCGGAAATCGAGATAGGACAGGGCCGTGCCGATCGCGACGTGCCCGATGTTGAACGGCGTGGCGGCGAGGCCGTCGGCTTCTTGCTCCAGCGATTTGAGCACGCTCTGCTTCTTGGTCGTGTAGGCCGCGAGATGCATTGGCGAGGGTTGCGGCCGCTCGTGCTCGTTGCGTAGCAGGAGAAGGAAATCGAGTGCGCCGTCGCCCAGCGCCTGGCGACGCAGCGCCACGAACCGGGCCACGCCATCCGCCGGAAACATCGTGTGCCGGCCGTCGAGGCCGTCGAGATATTCGCAGATCACCCGCGAGTCGTAGAGCACGGTGCCGTCGTCGAGCACCAGCGTCGGGATTTTCGACAGCGGATTGTCGTGCATCAGCTCGGGATGCGGCCGGGTGGTCGCCGCTACCGTGCGGACGCAGTCGAGGCGGCCGGTCAGGCCCAGTTCGTGCGCGACGATCATCACCTTGCGCACGAACGGCGATCGCGGCGACCAATGCAGTTTCATCGGCGTTTCCGTAGTACCAGCTCTGAGTGGCGGCTGGATTGCCTTCCGGCTACCATCCCGGTCTGGCGATGTCGAGCGCATCGCAGAGCATCTCAGTTGGGCAGCAGCAGGCCCCCACCCCCGACCCCTCCCCACTACTCCGCTTCGCTCCGTGGGGGCAGGGGAGACACCAGCAGATGAACGGAATGTGACGCATGGACTACGATCCCCGTACTGAGCCGCACGGCCTGAAGCACGATCCTGGCACCTGCCTGGTGGTGCCGCGGCCGATCGGCTGGATCACCACCATCAGCCCGTCCGGGGTCGTGAACCTCGCGCCCTACAGTTTCTTCAACATCGTCTCGACCAGGCCGCCATTCGTGCTGTTTTCGTCGGCCGGCCGTAAGCACTCGCAGCGCAACGCCGAGCTGTCGGGCGAGTTCGTGTTCAATCTTGCGACCTGGGATCTGCGAACCGAGATGAACATCACCGGAAGCGATCACCGCGAGGACATCAGCGAGGCGGAGCTTGCCGGCCTCGAAATGGTGCCGTCGAAGACCGTGAAGCCGCCGCGGGTCAAGCGCTCGCCGATCGCGCTCGAGTGCCTTTACAACAAGACCGTTGAACTCATTTCATCGGACGGAAGGAAGAACACCAGTTCGCTGGTGATCGGCGAAGTGGTGCGCGTGCATATCGACGACAGCGTGATTGTCGACGGCATGATCGACATGGCCCGCATCCGCCCGATCTCGCGCCTCGGCTACATGGATTTCGCCGTGGTGGAGAACGTCTTCGAAATGCACCGCGTGCCGGCGCAACAGTAAGCGGCTCGCATCGCCGCCGCGGACGATAGAGCTTGGCCCGGCTGCGTCAATCGACGGGCTTGGCGTCCTCGGCCGCCGGGCGCGGCTGTGCGGGCGCCGGCATTGGCGGCATGAAGCAGGCCTGCAGAATGGCGGCGGGATAGATGAAATACAGCATGATCGGCATGATCGGTCTCCGGCAGAGCGGTTTGCTCACGTACCAGGCAATCTGCCGCTTCCGCTGGCGTCCCGCTGTGACGGCGGTCACTCTATTGCCGCGCGGTTCTCGATCGATCAGCGGCCCTTGAACACCGGCTTGCGCTTCTCGACAAAGGCCCGCTGCGCCTCGCGCGCATCCTCGGTGTGCGACAATTCGACGGTGACCGACTGCTCGAAGCGATAGGCGTCGCGCACCGGCATCTCCTCGATGGCGTTGAGCGTGCGTTTGATCTTGGCGACCGCGAGCGGGCTCTTCGAGGCGATCTCGCGCGCGATGTCGAGCGCGGCTTCCATCAGCTTTTCGCGGGGTGGGCACGCTTCGATGACCCCGAGACGGTAGAGCTCGGCCGCGCCGACGCGCCGGCCGGTGAAGTAGATCGAGCGCGTCTTGGAGCGGCCGACCTGCTCCATCAGAAAGCGCGCGCCGCCAGCGAGACCTACGTTGATCTCGGGCATGGAGAAATACGCCTCCTCGCAGGCCAGCATGATGTCGCAGGCGAGCATCAGCACGAAGCCCGCGCCGAGCGCCGGTCCGTTGACGGCGGCGATCACCGGCTTGGTGCAGTCGGTCACGGCGTAGAAGAACTCGCGCACCAGCCGGTTGTGCCGGACGTAGTCGCCCGGCTCGTGCACCATGTCGACGCGCTCCTTGAGGTCGGCGCCGGCCGAGAACATGGTGCCGCTGCCGGTGAGGATCGCGACACGCACGTCGTCGCGGTCGCTGATGGTGTCGAAGACGCGGATCAGTTCCTCGCGGGTGCGGCGGTTCTGGGCGTTGACCGGCGGTCGGTCGAAGGTGACGGTGGCGATGCCGTCGGCGACGTCGAGGCGGAATTGTTCGAGGTCCATGGATGCGTCCTGCGGATGGTCGCAGAGCCCTAGCAGATTTCCCCGCGTGCGTCTTTTTCTGCACGCGTCTTCGGAAGCCGGTGCTTGTGTCCCGGGCGCAGCGCAGCACGATAGTGGTGCGCTGCAGACCCGGGACCGTAGCGGACACCGCCGCTTTGGCGGTCCCGGGTCAGCGCTGCAGCATTTCATGCTGCAGCGCGCCCGGGACACAATGTGCATCAGGGGAGCTGTTTCCGGGGATCAGCCCTTGGCGGCGCGCATCATGCCCCAGCGCATCACCGTCGCCTTCTCGATCGAGCCGAACACCAGCCGTTCGAAAAGAAAGCCGATGGCGCCGATCACCGCGAGCGCGGAGAGCATCACGTCGGCGTTGAGGAATTCCTTGGCGTCGAAGATCACCCAGCCGAGCCCCCAGTCGGAGGACGCCAGCATCTCGGCGCCGACCACTGCGATCCAGGCGCGCAGGAAGGCCTGCCGCAGCCCGGTGATGATGAACGGCGAGGCGCCCGGCACGATCACCTTCCAGAACATCGAGTGCTCGTCGGCTCCCATCGCGCCGGCGGCGCGCAGCCACAGCGGATTGACGGCGCGCACGCCCGACCAGGCGTTCAGCAGCATCGGGAACAGCGCGGCGTAGAACACGATCAGGATCGACACCGTATTGCCGAGTCCGAACCACAGGATGAAGATCGGCACCCAGGCAAGCGACGGAATCGGCATCAGCGCGCTGGCGAGCGGCATGACGAAATTTTCGACTGGCTTGAAGCGGCCCATCAGGATGCCGAGCGGCAGCCCGACCGCAACCGCGAGCGAGAGCCCAACCATCACTCGGTACATGGTGAAGGCGGCGTGCTCGATCATCGTGCCGTCGAGCAGCGACGCCCACAAAGTGTTCGCGACCATCGGCAGGGTCGGCATCAGCGCCGGCGGAAAATAGCCGCTGCGCGCAATTGCCTCGTAGATCGCGGCCGCGATCACGAGCGTGAAAACCGCCCGATACGCCGAGCGCACGCGCGCGAGATTGAAGCTCGGGGCGGCCGCGGTCATGACATCATCCCCCAGCGAACGACGGTGTAGCGCTCGATCCGCTGGAATACGAGCTTCTCCAGCGCGAGGCCGATCAGGCCGATGACGAAGACGCCGGCCAGCATCACGTCGGTGTTGAGGAATTCGCGCGCGCCGAAGATCATCCAGCCGAGTCCCCAGGGCACGGCCGCCAGCATCTCGACGCCGACCAGGATGCGCCAAGCCTGGGCCAGGCCGAGCCGTAGCCCGGTCAGAATATAGGGCAGCGAACCCGGCAGGATGACGTGGGCGAACAGCCGCCGGTCGTTGGCGCCCATCGCCTGCGCGGAGCGAACCCAGATCTCCTTCACCGACTTCACGCCGGTCCAGGTGTTGAAGATGATCGGAAACGCCGAGACGAAGCCGACCAGCAGCACCGTGGATCGGTCGCCAAGGCCAAACCACAGCAGGAACAGCGGCGCGTAGGCGATCCCGGGGATCGGCGCGCCGATGCTCACCAGCGGCAAGAAGGTATCCTCGGCGAACCGCCAGCGTCCCATCGCGATGCCGATGACGACACCGGCCAGAGCCGCGAGTGCGAAGCCGGCGGTGAGGCGCAGCAGCGTGTCGAACACGTGATGCGGCAGGATGCCGTCGGCGGTGAGCCGGATGAAAGTCGCGGCGATTTCTTCAAGTGGAGGAAAGAGCTTGCGAGGGAAAATGCCGAGCTTGGCCACGATCTCCCAGATCGCGCCGACCACCAGGAACGGGAAGGCGTTGCGCGCGACGATCCGCCAGCGGCTCTCGCCCGGAGCGGCCGATCCGGCGGCGCCGAGCGGCAGGGAGACGGTGGGAGCGGCGTCGGTCATGCGGGGAGGATAGTGGGAGCATAAGGATCGCGACAAGCTGCAAGTTGTCGCTCATTTCCGGCGATCCCATCTTCGGCGCGCATCGGTCGCCGGCGTTCCTGTCGCTTCCCAGCAGCGCTGCCAAATCGAGGGGACGGTAGCCCCGCGGGACAGCGGGAGGTGCCGCATGCCGCGCGCCAAGCTCACGGGCGCCTCAAACACCGCGACGGGCAGCCGAGTGTTCGACACCGGCGTTGCGCTGTTGCGAGGCTCGCCACCGACGTCAAGATGCCGAGGCGAGCGCCGTCGCGCTTCTGCTTTCGGCCCATCGCGGACCGCTGGCGCCGGGCAGTCTGCCGAACGATCCGAGATCATCTTTGCTACGCCGGTCCCGAGCAGATTGCACCATCGTTACGCGCGAAAGCAATTTTCGGGAAGGACAGCCGCCGCAGGTCCTGATACGCCTCAGGACAATCCGCAGATCCTCCGTTCCCAAAGAGCGCCAGAAGAAAAATGATACCCAGTGCCAGCAGGAAAAGCATGGCGGTCGGCCAACGCTGCGACTGCGAATTCAGCCACTCGATCGCACCGAATGCGTGTCTT
>JBFXEX010000023.1:0-58672 GCA_050179645.1 Xanthobacteraceae bacterium
AACAGCGTGCTCTGCCCACGATCCGTCCCCTCAACGAAGCGCCTCATCCGATCCTCCCGCAAATCGCGCGAGAATCTTACCGCGAGAATCAATCCAGCCGCGCGTTTTTACACAGCCAGGGTCATTTTCGACCGAGATCAGTGAGGCTGACGATCGACCCCGTCCGCTTCACCCCGAAAGCGGACATCAGACTACCGCTCGCGTTTATGAGTACACGTCTTAGGCACGCGCTGTGCGGGCCGGGTTGGGGGCTTCGACGCAAGCAGGATTGAGTGGCCCCCCACCCCGAAACCCCTCCCCACCACTCGCTTTGCTCGCGGGGTGAGGGGGGTGGAGAGACCGCCTCCATTTAGTCGTTAGCGGCGGGTGAGGAAGCTCAGCACCGCGTCGGTGTAGGCGTCCCGCTGCTCGACGCTGGACATGTGCGCGGCGTCAAGTGTCATGTACTCGGCGCCGGGGATGTTCTTGGCGATGTATTCGTTCGCTTCGGGTGGCGTGGCTCCATCGTGCTGGCCGGCAATCACCAGCGTCGGCACGGTGATCTTCGGTAAGAGTGCGCGGTGGTCCATGTCGCGGACGGCGGCCCCGCAGGCGAGGTAGCCTTCGAGCGGGGTTGCGGCGAACATCGCCTGGATCGGTGCCACGACTTCGGGCGCGCGCTGCAGGAAGCCAGCCGTAAACCAGCGCGCCATGTTGGGCGCCGCGAATGCGGGGACACCCTTCTCCTCGACCAGCTTGAGGCGATCGTTCCAGCCGGCCTTGTCGGGAAAGAAGCTCGACGTATTGGTGAGCACCATGCGCTCGATCCGCTCCGGCGCATTGGCGCCGAGCCACTGCCCGACCATGCCGCCCATCGACAGGCCGCACCAGTAGACCTTCTCGATGCCGAGACCGTCGAGCACTGCGAGCACGTCGCGGCCGAGACGCTCCATGGTGTAGGGTCCCTTGGGCACGCCCGACTTGCCGTGGCCGCGCCGGTCGTAGCGCACCAGGCGGAAGTGCTGCGTGAACGGCTTCACCTGGCCCTCCCACATCGCCAGCGTGGTGCCGAGCGAATTCGACAGCATCAGCACCGGCGCTTGTTCGGGGCCTTCGACTTCGACATGGATGGGGCAGCCGTCAGCGTCGATTACAGGCATACGTTTCCTCGCTCTTGAGTTCGCGGAGTTAGCTCCGCTTGATGCCGCGGAGCGCCGGCGAACCGACGATGCGGTCGATGAAGCTTTGCGCGACGCCCTGGTAGAGCATCGGGTCGAACAGCTTGGACAGCTCCGGAACCGTGAAATGGGGCTTCACCCGTTCGTCCTCGCCGATCACGTCCTGCAGGTCGCGTTTGCCTGCGACCGCCTTGCGGACCGCATCCTCGACAATGCGGCGCGCTTCCTCCTTGCCGAGCTTGCCGGCGAGCGCGAACGTCAGGGCCTCGGACATGATCAGCCCGCGAGTGACGCCGAGATTGGTGCGCATGCGCTCGGCATCGACCTCAAGGCCGTGCGCGATTTCCACGATCGCGGATAGCGCGCCCGACGTGACCAGCGCAAGAGCCGGGAAGGTGGACCATTCCGCCTGCCAGCCGCCAAGCGCGCGTTCGTGCTCCTGGACCTCGGCGGCAATGATCGTGGCCGCGAGGTTCGGCGCCATCGCGGCGGCGGCGAGTGCCCGCGCTGCGGCGGTCGGATTGCGCTTGTGCGGCATCGTCGTCGAGCCGCCGCGGTCGGGCGCATGCGACTCGAACGCTTCCGCCACGTCGGTCTGCATCAGCAGCGAGACGTCGCGGGCGATCTTGCCGCAGGTCCCGGCCAGGATGGCAAAGGCCGACGCGAGTTCGGCGAGCCGGTCGCGATGGGTGTGCCAGGGCGAGTCCGGCAACGGCAGGTCGAGCAGCGCGGCAAGCCGCTCCGAGACCGCGATGCCGCGGTCGCCCAGCGCGGCGAGCGTGCCGGCGGCGCCGCCGAATTGCAGCACCAGGGCGTCCTTGCGCAGGCGCCGCAATCGCTCGCGCGAGCGCGCCAGCGCCGCCGCATAGCCGGCGAGCTTGAGCCCGAACGGCATCGGCACCGCGTGCTGTTGCAAGGTACGCGCGACCGTCGCGGTGCGGCGGTGCTTGCCGGTGAGCGCTGCAAACCTATCGATGGCGCGGTTGAGGTCTTCGATCAACGCATCGACGGCGGCGCGCAGTTCGAGCACCAGCGCAGTGTCGATAATGTCCTGGCTGGTGGCGCCCCAATGCACGTAGCCCGCGGCCTTCGGGTCTTTCCTGGCGACTTCCGCGGTCAGCGCCTTGACGAGGGGAGCAATCACCGAACCGGCCTCAACCGCCTCGCGGCCGAGCGCCTCGATGTCATAACGCTCGGCGTGCGCCGCTTCGGCGATCGGATCGACGCAGGATACCGGGATCACCCCGAGCGCGGCCTCGGCGCGCGCCAGCGCGGTCTCGACGTCGAGCATGTGCTGGAGGCGGGTGCGATCGTCGAGGATCGCGCGCATGGCCGCGCTCGACATCAGGGGCGTCAGCAGTGAGGTGGTGAGCGCGCCGGTCATAGGTGATACGCGGATTGTGCAACACAACTAGCGCGCTCCGCAGGCCCCGCCAACCCCTGGTGCTGCGTCAAAGGTCTTTCCTCGACGGACGTCATTGCCTATTACCATGCCACGTGTTGGCCGGACCCGGTGCCGGGCTCACATTAGTGTGGCGGTTCAGAAGTCCGCATCGGTCTTGCGGCGAGTCCGAGATGCGGACTTCTGAACCACGCCACACTAGATCAATAAGCTGCTAGTATCCTTCGATTCCGAAGTTCGCAGATGAGCGTGCCGGAGAGTCGTGCGAACTTCAGAATCGGGGTACTAGTGCGAATTCACATGAAGTCCGGGCGACAGGAGCAGGTCCCATGGCGATGACCATGACGGGTGAGGTTCAACTTCCAGCCGAGCGCGCGAAGGTCTGGGACAAGCTCAACGATCCGGAAATCCTGAAGCAGTGCGTGCCCGGCTGCGAGCAGCTTGACCGGATCGGCGACAACGAGTTTCAGGCCGTTGCCACCGTCAAGGTCGGCCCGGTGAAGGCGCGCTGGAAGGGCAAGATCAAGCTCTCGGATTTCGATCCGCCGAACAGCTACCGTATCACTGGCGAAGGCGAGGGCGGTGTCGCAGGATTTGCCAAGGGCGGCGCGACGGTGTCGCTGGCCGACAAGGATGGCGGGACGCTCCTGTCCTACAACGTCGAGGCGCAGATCGGCGGCAAGCTCGCCCAGCTTGGCCAGCGGCTGATCAACAGCGCCGCCAAGAAGACCGCGGACGACTTCTTCGAGCGATTCAAGGTTGTGGCGGCCCAGTGACGGCCCATTCCCCAGGCGGCGTCGAGCAAGACCCTTGACCGCTCCTGCCCCCGGGGTTCAGAGTTGACTTGTTCCAAACCGCGCCCCGGGGCAAAATCGCCCCGAATTCGATCCGATCCGCCGTCGGTCCTGCCCGTCGGTGCCAGAATGAGGCCCTTCGGCCCCAGTTTTAGGAGGAAAGCATGTCCGCCGTCGCAATGACGGTGAACGGCAAAGCCGTCACCGGGGATGTCGATCCCCGCACCCTGCTGGTGCAGTACCTGCGCGAGAATCTGCGGCTCACGGGTACCCATGTGGGGTGCGACACCTCACAATGCGGCGCCTGCGTCGTTCACGTGGACGGCAAGGCGGTGAAGTCCTGTACGGTGTTCGCCTGGCAGCTCGAGGGCGCCAACGTCACCACCATCGAGGGACTGGCCGAGCCGAACGGTCCGCTGCATCCCATGCAGGAGGCGTTCCGTGAGAACCACGGCCTGCAGTGCGGCTATTGCACTCCCGGCATGATCATGACCGCGGTCGACATGGTCCAGCGCAAGGGCAACGACCTCGACGACAAGACCATCCGGCACGAGCTGGAAGGCAATCTGTGCCGGTGCACCGGCTACCACAACATCGTCAAGGCCATCGCGGCTGGTGCCAAAGCCATGGGGGAAGGCCAGCACAAAGCTTAGGTGGGAGCGAACGGCGTCATCCCGGGAGGAGACAGCCATGAGCGCGACCGGTATCGGCGCGGCGGTACGCCGCAAAGAAGATCAACGCTTCGTCACCGGCAAGGGCCAATACACTGCCGACGTGAACCGTCCCGGGCAGGCTCATGCCTGCTTCCTGCGCTCGCCGCACGCGCGGGCCCGGATCCGCAAGATCGATCACGCGGCAGCCGATAGCATGCCGGGCGTGCTGGCGGTCCTGACCGGCGCGGAGCTTGCCGCCGACAAGATCGGCGGGCTGATCTGCGGCTGGATGATCCATTCCAAGGACGGCTCGCCGATGAAGATGGCGCCGCATCCGGCGCTAGCGCACGGCACTGCCAACCATGTCGGCGATGCGGTCGCGGTGGTGATCGCCGAGACGCCGGCGCAGGCGAAGGACGCCTGCGAGAAGATCACGGTCGATTACGAGGTGCTGCCGGCGGTCGCCGATCCCGCCAAGGCACAGGCGCAGGGCGCGCCGCAGATCCACGAGGTCGCGCCCAAGAACACCATCTATCAATGGCACCTGGGCGACCAGAAGGCCGCGGACGCCGCGTTCCAGGCCGCCACGCACGTCACCAAGCTCGATATCGTCAACAACCGGCTGGTGCCCAACGCGATCGAGCCGCGCGCGGCAATAGCCGAGTACGATGCCGGCACCGATCACCTCACGCTGTGGAATACGACGCAGAACCCGCATGTGGCGCGGCTCATCATCGCGGCCTTCGTCGGCATGGCGCCCGAGCACAAGCTGCGCGTGATTGCGCCCGACGTGGGCGGCGGCTTCGGCTCCAAGATTTTCATCTATCCCGAGGAAGTGGTCTGCTTGTGGGCCGCGCGCCGGACCGGGCGCCCGGTGAAGTGGGTGTCCGATCGTACCGAAGCCTTCGTGACCGACGCGCATGGCCGCGATCACGTGACCCATGCTGAGATGGCGTTCGACCGCGACGGCAAGATTACCGGCCTGCGGGCCAGGACCATCGCCAATCTCGGCGCCTACATGTCGACGTTCTCGTCGTCGGTGCCGACCTATCTGTACGGCACGCTGCTGTCGGGCCAGTACGACATCCCGGCGATCTACTGCGAGGTCGACTCGGTCTACACCAACACCGTTCCGGTCGATGCCTATCGCGGCGCCGGGCGGCCGGAGGCCACGTTCGTGGTCGAGCGGCTGATCGAGGTTGCGGCGCGCGAGCAGGGGACCGATCCGGCCGACCTGCGCAAGAAGAACTTCATCCGGAAGTTCCCGCATCAGACGCCGGTGATCATGAATTACGACGCCGGCGACTATCAGGCCTCGCTGAAGAAGGCGATGGAGATTGCCGACTATGCGGGCTTCGGCAGGCGCAAGCGCGAATCCGCCCGCCACGGCAAGCTGCGCGGCGTCGGCTTCTCGACTTATATCGAGGCCTGCGGGATCGCGCCGAGCCAGGCGGTCGGGTCGCTGGGCTGTGGCGTGGGGCTGTGGGAATCCGCCGAGGTGCGGGTCAATCCGACCGGCTCGGTCGAACTCCTCACCGGCTGCCACCAGCACGGCCAGGGCCACGAGACCACGTTTGCCCAGGTGGTGTCAGAGCGGCTCGGCATCCCGATCGAGAACGTCAGCGTGGTGCACGGCGACACCGACAAGGTGCAGTTCGGCATGGGCACCTATGGCTCGCGCTCCGGCGCGGTCGGCATTTCGGCGATCGTCAAGGCGCTCGACAAGGTCGAGGCCAAGGCCAAGAAGGTTGCCGCCCACATGCTGGAGGCGGCCGAGGGCGATATCGAATTCAAGGATGGCAAGTTCACCGTCGCCGGCACCGACAAGGCCGCGGCCTGGGGCGACGTCGCGCTCAACGCTTATATCGCGCACAAGTTCGTCGGCGCCGAGCTCGAGCCAGGCCTGAAGGAGGGCGCGTTCTACGATCCGGTCAACTTCACTTTCCCGGCCGGTTGCCACATCTGCGAGGTCGAGGTCGATCCGGCGACCGGCGAAAGCGAGATCGTCGCCTGGACCGCAGTCGACGATTTCGGCACGGTCATCAACCCGATGATCGTCGAGGGCCAGGTCCACGGCGGCATCGCCCAGGGGGTCGGCCAAGCCTTGCTGGAGGGCGCGGTCTACGACCGGGAGGGCCAACTCGTCACCGGCTCGCTGATGGACTATTGCATGCCGCGCGCCCATAACTTCCCATTACTCAAGGTCGACATGACCACAACCAAGTCGCCGTCCAACCCGCTCGGCATCAAGGGCTGCGGCGAGGCCGGCGCGATCGCGGCGCCGGCGGCGGTGATCAACGCGCTGACTGACGCGATCGGCAGCGAGGATTTGGCGATGCCTGCGACCGCCCAGGCGGTGTGGCAGGCCTTGCAGAAGGTCAACCGCCCCAAGGCGGCATAGTCAGGGATTTCCCTCCCACCGGAGGGATGACAGGAACGGTAGACGGAGCAACACGATGTACGCATTCAATCAGCACCGACCGGCCACCGTGCGGCAGGCCGCGAGCCTCCTTGCGAAGCAGGAGGAAGCCAAACTGCTCGCCGGCGGGCATACCCTGATTCCGACGATGAAGTTGCGGCTCGCGGGCCCGAAGAACCTTGTCGACCTGTCCAAGGTCGAGGGTCTGACCGGCATCGAGATGTCCGGCCGCTCGCTCACCATCGGCGCCATGACGCCGCACGTCGAGGTCGCGACCTCAGAGGTGGTGAAGGAGAACATCCCGGCGCTGGCGCATCTGGCCAGCCTGATCGGCGATCCGGCGGTGCGCCACCGCGGCACGATCGGCGGCTCGATCGCCAACAACGATCCGAACGCCGACTATCCGGCCGCCTGCCTCGGGCTTGGTGCGACGATCATCACCAACAAGCGCCGCATTCCGGCGGACGAATTCTTCCAGGGCCTGTTCACCACCGCACTGGAGGACGACGAGATCATCACCAAGATCCAGTTCCCCAAGCCCAACAAGGCCGCTTATGTGAAATTCCCCAACCCGGCCTCGCGCTATGCGCTGGTGGGCGTGTTCGTGTCGAAGCGCAGCTCCGAGATCCGCGTGGCAGTGACCGGTGCGGGCTCGAACGGCGTGTTCCGTGTGACCTCGTTCGAGGAGGCGCTGAAGAAGCGCTTCGGCGCGAAATCGCTGGAAGGCTTGACGGTGCCGGCCGACGGCATGGCGAGCGACATCCACGGCAGCGCCGAGTACCGGGCCCATCTGATTGGCGTGCTGGCCCGCCGGGCGGTCGCCGCGGCGGAGTAATCGCCCGTTAAGTTTGGACACGAGCCTCGTGCGCTCGGTCTGCGGCGGATGCGAGGTCAAACGCCTGTACGGCGCCGCGGGCGGATGTGAAAAGTCGTCAGCTCAAGCAGGAAATCGCCCGCGCGCTTGCCGTGCGGGCGTTTTTCTCCCTTGCCGCGCTTCTTTGGCGGCTCGTATTCCTCCACCGGGCGGTCAGGCTTGCCTTTACGCCCGACCATCAGGCGCATGTAGAGCCGCTCAACCGGTGCGCTTTGGACTGGCGTTTCCATCGTGGACCTCTCTCACCTTAGAGAATTACTCCACGGTTGGACGTCGCCAACGGTGTCCCTTCAGAACGGGCACAAGGGCGATTCCAAGGGGCAGAACCCAAAGATCGGAGGCACGCAGCAGCCCAATTGAGTCATCGATTGAGGTTGGGCGGCCTGACGATGTGACCGTTCAACCGGTGAAGCTTGTTCGGGCAGCTTCATCCGTATTGGGCGTTTCGAGGCTTGCTCGATCTCGATGGAACTCATTTCTATCTCCTCTTCGAGTCTGCAGAATTCAAAGACCGTCGTCGATCAACGATCAGCGAGGCAAAAATCAGAAGCAGTCCTTGCAGGAATCGTACGCCGAGCCCAGGCAGGCGATGCATCCGGCCGTTCCAACTCCACTAAGGCATGCTGTTGCGCAAGTGATTGCGACGCCTGCGCACTTGAACCAGTTGCAGCTTTGCTGGGTGATTGACTGGACCTGATAGACGCGCGCCTGTCCTCTCATGACGGGCGCAGCTTGCGTTGGAGCGTTCATGTCGGTTTCTCCTTAATCGGCGATTGCGCTTTGCAAATTCAGTACATGGTGGCGCGCTGTTCCGAGAGAATTAGCAAAGCGGAGAAGAAACCACGCACACGCCCGCAACTTGAACACAGCAGCCGGATTGCGTGACGGCGGACGCTGAAGCAACGCTTCGGGTCTGTTCGTTGCGTTGCACGGGCGCGGATTGCTTGGGGCTGTTCATCGATAGGTTCTCCTTTGTTGCAGAGCTGTTTCACTCATGAAACGTCAAGCCGACTGTGTTGCTCTCGTAACTGAGAGAATTGCATGCAGGCTCGCTGTTTTCACAACGAACCCGTCCTCACCGCCCACGACCGCACCGTGCCGACCGTCACCGGCAGCACGTCGCTGACGTCCACGGTGTAGCGATAGACGCGGCTCGCGCGGCGCTCGTTCTCCGGATCGAACATCAGGAGCTGGACGTCCCAGCAGTCGGAGTCCGGCCGGCAGATCGGGCTCTTTGCGACCGTGATGCTGTCGAGCGCGAGATTGCGGCCCGCAGAATCGGCAAAGGCGACATTGGTTTGGTAGGCGTTGGTGGCCGCGTAGTTGAGCGCGCGCTCCTGCGGCGCGACGCCGAGGTTGCGCAGTTCGTAGTAAACGCGATTGAGGAAATTGAAGATGGCGTCGTCGGACGCCACGTCTTTGCCAACCGCGGCTTTCGCGGCGGCGATCAGTTCGCTCGACTGCCACTTGTACATGCCGCGCAAGTCGGGGAAGACGACCGGCACCGTCATGCCGTTCAGCAGGCGGGTCGACCCGGCGATCACGCCCGGGATCGATACGCGCTGTTCTTTGTTGTGTGCGGCATCGAGCGAGGACTCCAACGCGTCCAGCATCGCGCTGTAGATTTGCAGCGCAAACGGTCCCGCCGGCTGAATGGCATAAAGCGGGATTTGCTCCTGCATCAGGATGAAGGTGAGTCCCGACGCGAAGTGCAGATTTTCCCGCAGGAATGCGAACAGTTCGGCCGGATTGTTGGCGCGGACCGGATCGCCGATTTGCTGCACGATCGCGTCGTAGCGAGCCTCGGTGCCGAAGTCGAACCACAACGCTCCGAGGGCGAACACGAGTTGCGGTGGTTGCCCACCGCCGCAGGAGCAGGCCTGTTGCGTCAAGCCGATCTCGACGTTGCCATTCTGTTGGACGAAAATCGGTGCATCGGGTGCGCGAAGCGCGCCCTGTGGCGTCAGCTTTGCCGCCTGTGCTTCTTCATCGGATTTCGTTTCGCAACTGCACGCGGCTTGTGACACGCCAGCAGCTTCGACGGCATTCAGCTCGCTAGAACCTGCAATCGACATTGCGAACGTCCCCCTCCCTGATTGCGGGAATTCGTTGGGTTGAACCGCAGCGAATGAACTGTGCGAGGTACCGGCACGATGCAGCATCGCCAGTGCGGATACGGCATCGAGCGTCCCGGCGAGGTAGCGATCGCAGGCGCCATCGCCGTCCAATTTGCACGGTGCCGCGCTTTCGAGGAGGATCTCGCGAACATCGAGCGGGTCAATGCGATAGCCCTCCCGGCGTGCCACCGACAAAAGAAGCGCCGCCACTCCGGTGACGACTGCCGTTGCGAAACTGGTACCGCTTGCTGAGCTGACGTTGCCGCCAGGAACCGCGACGGGCAGCTCGTCGCCCGGCGCAAGCAGTCCGTTTTGGCGGTACGGTTCAGCCCAGTTGCTCACCTCCAGCGGCTGACCCTTTTTACCGAGGGCGCCAACCGCGAGTGCTATTTCTACTCCTGCGGGTAAATTAATGCAAGCGCAACCTTGGTTGCCGGCCGCCGCCGTCAACAAAACCCGTCGTTCCGCGCAATGCCGCAAGGCTTGCTCAAGATGGGCCTCGGGCTCCGTGGTGGCGGACTTCTGGCCCGCGCTGATGTTAATAATCGAGACGCCGCGCTCGAGCGCGAACGTGATGGCGCGCGCCAGATCCAATTGAGACACCGGGCGAATCGCCGGGTCGGTACCCTTGCGTAGAAATAGCGGCAGGACCAACCCCGAGCATCCGGGTGCAAGGCCGAAGATGGGGGCTTCCGATCCGAAGATCAGACTGCAAATTTCGGTTCCGTGGTCGTCGGCGCCGCCAGCGTCCGTCGGCACCATCGTATCCATGATTTCGATGGCCGCCTTGCGCAAGCACGGATGGCTCAGGTCGGGAATCCCGTCGACAATGCCGATCAGAATCTCAGACGATCCCGGGCCCGCACTCGCGAGAGCCGCTCGGATGGCGGTAAGCTGAGGATGTGATTGTGCTTCCATAAAGATGCAATCTTAACGTGCGTTCGGCAAAAGTCGAGTCCTGGCGGTTGGGTCAGCAAAAAGCTCGGTATATGTAAGGGGTGCTTCATCGCGCTCGGCGGCCAGCGGCCGTCGTGCTCATCTTTCACGTCGTTGAATTGGAGCGTGCCGAGCCCATCGGCCGCGGAGGCTCAATGGTAAAGTCCGTTTCTGCGTCGCCGGCGCTTCCCGCCTCAATCGACGCCACCCTCGATTTGCTCGCGAAGGCCGACTACCTCGCTGACCGTTCGCTGGCGACGGTGCTGTTTCTCGCCCTCAAGATGGGCCGGCCGATATTCCTCGAAGGCGAGGCCGGGGTTGGCAAGACCGAGATCGCCAAGGTGCTGTCGTCGACGCTGGGCCGGCGCCTCATTCGGCTACAATGCTACGAGGGCCTCGACGTTGCGGCCGCGGTCTACGAGTGGAATTACGCCGCGCAGATGATCGCGATCCGCGTCGCCGAGGCGCAGGGCGAGCACGACCGCGAGCGGCTCGAGCACGACGTGTTCTCCGAGCGCTTCCTGATCAAGCGGCCGCTGCTGCAGGCGCTGGAGCCCGACACCGCCGGCGCGCCCGTGCTGCTGATCGACGAACTCGACCGCGCCGATGAAGCGTTCGAGGCGTTCCTGCTCGAAGTGCTGGCGGATTTCCAGGTCACCATCCCGGAGCTTGGCACCGTCAAGGCCGCGCAGCCGCCGATCGTGGTGATCACGTCAAACCGCACGCGCGAAATCCACGACGCGCTCAAGCGCCGCTGCCTTTATCACTGGGTCGGCTATCCCAACGCCGTGCGCGAATTGAAAATCGTGCGCGCCAAGGTGCCGGGCATCGGCAAGGCGTTGTCGGAGCAGATCGTGCATTTCGTCCAGGCGTTGCGCAAGGAAGACCTGTTCAAGTCGCCTGGCGTTGCCGAGACGCTCGACTGGGCCGCTGCGTTGTCCGAGCTCGACGTCGTCACGCTCGATCCGGCGACGGTGTCCGATACGCTCGGCGTGCTGCTGAAGTATCAGGACGACATCGCCCGCATCGAAGGCAGCAAGGCCAAGGAACTCATCGACCAAATGCGCGCCGAGCAGCGGGCGGCGGAATGATGTGAGCCGCGCGATGAGGATGTTCTCGTTGTTGGAGGCGATGCCGCTTGTTCCGTTGCCCTCTGCCCTTGCGGGAGAGGGTGGCGAGGATGAGCGAAGCGAAGTCCGAGCCGGGTGAGGGGGCCGTGAGCTTTATTCGCACGCCGGCCCCGCACCCGGTCCTCGCCCCGGACGATGTCCTGGGCTCCGCCCACCCTCTCCCGCAAGGGGAGAGGGTAACGGAGCAAGGGGCGAGAGTTGACGGCCAACTCGCCGACAACATCGTTCATTTCGCACGTGCGCTGCGCGCGGCCGGAATTCCGGTCGGGCCGGGCGCGGTGCTCGATGCGCTTGAGGCGGTGAGGACGGCAGGCGTTGGCACCCGCGAGGATTTCTATTGGACGCTGCACGCGGTGTTCGTGAAGCGCCACGAGCATACATTGTTGTTCGACCAAGCCTTCCACCTGTTCTTCCGCCGCCGTGCCACGCTCGATAAGCTGCTCGCGGCGATGCTGCCGCAAGCGCCGCCGCGCGAGGATGAAAAGCCGAAGCCGGGAGCGCAGCGCGTGCAGGAGGCGCTGCTCGCCGGGCAGGGCGAGAGCGAAAGGAAGCCGCCCGAGCTTGAAGTCGACGCGCGGCTGACCGTTTCGGACCGCGAGGTGCTGCAGAAGAAAGACTTCGCGCAGATGACCGCGGCGGAAATCGCCGCCGCCAAGGATGCCATCAAGCGGCTCGTGCTGTCGCTCGGCGAGGTCAAGACGCGGCGGCTGGCGCCCCATCGCCACGGCCACCGTGTCGATCTGCGGCGCACGCTGCGGGCCAGCATGAAGGCCGGCGGCGCGATCATCGATCTGCGCTACCTCGGGCAGCGCAGCAAGCCGCCGCCGATCGTGGCGCTGCTCGATATTTCCGGCTCCATGAGCCAGTATACCCGGCTGTTCCTGCACTTTCTGCACACCGTCACCGATGCCCGCAAGCGCGTGCATACCTTTCTGTTCGGCACGCGGCTGACCAACGTCACCCGCGCGCTCAAGGCGCGCGATCCGGACGAGGCATTGGCGGCCTGCGCCCTCAATGTGTCCGACTGGTCGGGCGGCACGCGGATCGCAACCTCGCTGGCGGCGTTCAACAAGCAGTGGGCGCGGCGCGTGCTGACGCAGGGCGCGATCGTGCTGCTGATCACCGACGGGCTCGAGCGCGATCCGGACGACCGGCTCGAATTCGAGATCGACCGGCTGCACCGGTCGTGCCGCCGGCTGATCTGGCTCAATCCGCTCCTGCGGTTTGCCGGGTTCGAGGCCAAGGCCAAAGGCATCCGGGCGATGGTGTCCCATGTCGACGAACTTCGGCCGATTCACAACGTCGAGGCGATGGCCGACCTGGTGCGGGCGCTCTCCGACAAAGGCGGCGGCGATCCCAAGGCTTGGCTGAAGAAAGTGGCGTAGGGTGTCGATGGCCATTGCCAGTCTTGACCCGGCGATCCATCTAAATGAATGACTTTTGACGATCGATTGCCGAACTGGCCTGGCGATGATTTGGCGATGAGGATGGAGACAGCAATGGAAACGCTCGCGCGCGACGAAGATGTGCTGAAGGCGGCCGAGGAGTGGCGTCAGGCAGGGCGCGGCGTGGCGCTCGCCACCGTGGTCGAGACCTGGGGCTCGGCGCCGCGGCCGGTCGGCTCCAATCTGGTGATCGACGACCAGGGCAACTTCCTGGGCTCGGTGTCCGGCGGCTGCGTCGAAGGTGCGGTGGTCACCGAGGCGCTTGACGTGATCGAGAGCGGCAAGCCCAAGACGCTGGAGTTCGGCGTCGCCGACGAGACCGCCTGGAAGGTCGGGCTGTCCTGCGGCGGCACCATCCGGGTGCTGGTCGAAAAGGTGGAGTAGGCGGGGCGCGCAATGAAACTCGACATCCTCAAATTACTGAACACCGAGCGGGCGGCGCGCCGCGCCGTCGTCGTCGTCACCGACGTGGCGAGCGGCGAGCAGCGGCTGGTGAAACAGGCCGACATCGGCCGCGATCCGCTAGCCGACCTGTTGGACAAGCACATCCGCAGCGGCAAGAGCGGCATGGAGGAGACGCCCAATGGGCAGGTCTTTCTCACCGTGCATGTGCCGCCGCCGCGCCTGATCATCACCGGCGCCGTGCACATCAGCCAGGCGCTCGCTCCGGTCGCCAAGCTGCTCGGCTATGACGTGACCATCGTCGATCCGCGCACGGCGTTTGCTTCGCCCGAGCGGTTTCCCGACGTGAAGCTGATCGCCGAGTGGCCGGACACCGCGCTGCCGCCGCTCGGCATCGATCGCTACACCGCGTTCGTCGCGCTCACCCACGATCCGAAGATCGACGATCCGGCGCTGCTGCATGCGCTGGCCCGCGACTGCTTCTACATCGGCGCGCTTGGCTCAAGGAAAACGCACGGCCGCCGCCTCGAACGGTTGAAGGGCGAGGGCGTCAGCGATGCGGCGCTGGCGCGCATTCATGCGCCAATCGGTCTCGACATCGGAGCGGTGTCGCCGGCAGAGATTGCGATCTCGATCATGGGCGAGATCACCGCCCGGCTGCGCCAGGGCGAGAAGAAGGTGCGGGAGCTGGTGTCATGAAGTTCGGGCCGGTCCCGGTCGCGGAGGCCGAAGGCGCCATCGCGGTGCATTCGATCCGGCAGGCCGGCCTCGTCCTCAAGAAGGGTACGCTGATTGGCAAACCCGAGATCGCGGCGCTGACGGCTGCGGGGATCGCCGAGATCGTGGTGGCGCGGCTGGAGCCGGGCGACGTGTCGGAAGACGCTGCGGCGGCCGAGATTGCGGCGGCGCTGGCTGGAGATGGTGTACGGGTGGATCGGGCATTCACCGGCCGCGCCAACCTGTTCGCCGAGGCTGCCGGCGTGCTCGTGGTCGACAAGGACGCCGTCGACCGTCTCAACCAGGTCGATGAATCAATCACGTTCGCGACCTTGCCCGCCTACAAGCCGGTGGTCGCCGGCGAGATGATCGCGACGGTGAAGATCATTCCATTCGCGGTCGCCGGCAGCGCGCGCGACGCGGCACTTGCGGCCGTGCGCGACGCAGCGCCGCTGATCTCGGTTGCGCCCTATCGCATTCGCAAGATCGGGGTGGTGTCGACCCTGCTGCCCGGGCTCGCCACCAAGGTGATCGAAAAGACAATGAGGATCACCGAGGAGCGGCTCGCGCCAGCCGGCGCCGTGATCGTTGCGGAGCGGCGCGTCCCGCACGAGCAGGGCGCACTGGCCAAGGCGCTCGACGAGGTGCTCAAAGCCGGGGCGGAACTCGTCATCATCTTCGGCGCTTCCGCGATCGCCGACCGGCGCGATGTCATTCCGGCTGCGGTCGAGGCTGTCGGCGGCCGGATCGAGCACTTCGGCATGCCGGTCGATCCCGGCAACCTGCTGCTGATCGGCGCCGCACGCGGCCGGCCGGTGCTTGGCGCGCCGGGATGCGCCCGCTCGCCCAAGGAGAACGGGTTCGACTGGGTGCTGATGCGGCTCCTGGCCGGCCTCGATGTGCCGCGCGCGGCGATCACCGGTCTTGGTGTCGGCGGCCTGCTGATGGAGATCGTCACCAGGCCCCAACCGCGTGAAGAACCGGTCGCCGACACCCGGCGGGTCGCGGCGGTCGTGCTGGCTGCCGGCCGCTCGACCCGCATGGGCGGGCCGAACAAGCTTATCGCCGAGATCGCGCACCGGCCGCTCGTTCGGATCGCCGCCGAGGAGGCGCTGGCGTCGCGCGCCAAGCCGGTCATCGTGGTCACCGGCCATCAACGGCCGGAGGTCGAACAAGCGCTCGCCGGATTGCCGGTTACGATCGTGCACAATCCGGATTTTGCGCAAGGCTTGGGGACGTCGCTGCGGACCGGGATCGCGGCGGTGCCGCCTGAGGCCGACGCCGCCATTGTCTGCCTTGGCGACATGCCGCATGTCGATGCGGGCCTGATCGATCGGCTGAT
Source organism: Xanthobacteraceae bacterium (assembly GCA_050179645.1). Taxonomy (GTDB): domain Bacteria; phylum Pseudomonadota; class Alphaproteobacteria; order Rhizobiales; family Xanthobacteraceae; genus VAZQ01. Next base: position 15,389 of record JBFXEX010000023.1, read on the forward strand.
CGGCGCCTTCGATCCGGCGCGCGGCGCGCTGGTGGTTGTGCCAACCTTCGAGGGCAAGCGCGGCAACCCGGTGCTGTGGTCGCGCCGGTTCTTTCCCGATCTGATGGCGGTCGAGGGCGACGTCGGCGCGCGGCACCTGATCGGCCGCTATCCCGAAGCGGTGGTCGAGGTGGCAGTCGATGACCGCGGAGCGTTCGTCGACATCGACACCCCCGAGGCACTGACCGGCGTCAGGGCCGAGATCGAGGGCGCGTAAGCCCTCGATTTTGAGGCGCACGCTGGCAGAGCAGTCGCCATCGATGGGCATCATCCGCGCCGTGGCGTGCGACGCCTAAGCCTGATCCAGCCGTATCACTCCTGACAGCTCATAGGTCCTGACGTGCTTCCGGGCGGCCGGGACTTGCGCGTCGGGCAGTTTCGGTCTATGTAATGACTGACCAGTCAGTCATATTTGAGCCAGACATGAGCGGGCCGAAGCCATCAGCGCCAGTGAAACCGGGGCCAGCCCAGGACCGGGCGGCAGAGGCGACCGGGCGAAAGGACCGCCGTGCGGAACGCCGCGATGCCATCTTGCAGGCCGCGCTCGACGAGTTTTCCGCCAAGGGCTTTGCCGCGGCGCGGCTCGATGACGTGGCCAAGCGGGCGGGCGTCGCCAAGGGCACGATCTATCTCTACTTCGAGGACAAGGAGACGCTGTTTCAGGAGCTTCTCCGCTCGATGCTGAGCCCGGTGGTGAGCGCGATCGAGGCGGCGCCACTGGCGGATCTACCGGTGCGCGTCGTTGCCGAGACCATCGCCGGGGTATTCGTACATGAGGTCTTCGGCACCCGCCGCGCCGAGGTGATCAAGCTCATCCTGTCCGAGGGGCCGAGGTTTCCGCAACTCGCCGAGTTCTACTACCGGGAGGTCATCGCCCGAGTTCTGCCGCCGATCCGGGCGCTGCTGACGCGCGCGGTCGAGAACGGTGAACTGGAAAGCGACGCGCTCGCCCGATTCCCGCAACTGCTGGTAGCCCCGGCGCTGCTTGCGTTGATGTGGAATGCGCTGTTCCAGCGCTTTGCCCCGCTCGACGTGACGGAATTGATGCACGCCCATCTCGATCTTCTGTTCGGGAGAAAGGGCGATCCATGAGCAAGGCCTTTCTCATTCCAGTATTGATCGCATCGGCCATGGCGCTGTCCGCCTGCAACGGCGAGCAGACACCGTCGTTCCAGGGCTGGGTGGAGGCCGACATGATCTTTGTCGGTCCCGACGAGTCCGGCCGGATCGAGACGCTCTCGGTTCGCGAGGGCGATAGGGTGGAGCTGCGGGCGCCGCTGTTTACGCTCGATGCCGACCTGCAGCTCGCCGACGTCGCCATGCAGGAGGCGTCCGTCAAGAACGCGCAGCTTGCCTACGACCGCGCCGCCGCCTTGATCAAGAGCCAGGCCGGCACGCAGAAGGCGCTCGACGAGGCCGAGGCGGCGCTCCGCACCGCTCAGGCAAGGCTCAATTCGGCGCAGACCCGGCTTGCACGGCGCAAGGTGTTCAGCCCGGTCGCCGGACCGGTGCAGCAAATCTATTTCCGCGTCGGCGAGATGGTGCCGTCCGGGAAGGCCGTGGTGGCGTTGCTGCCGCCGGGAAATCTCAAAATTCGCTTCTTCGTCAACGAAGCCATGCTGCCCCGGCTGAGCCTCGGCGATCCGATCAAGGTCAGCTGCGATGGCTGCGGGAATGACATCGCTGCCAGGATCACCTTCATCGCGCGTTCGTCGGAATTCACACCGCCAGTGATCTACAGCCTGGAAGAGCGTTCGAAGCTTGTGTTCCTGATCGAGGCGCGGACCACGACGCCCGAGCGCCTGCGAGTCGGGCAGCCGGTCAGCGTTACGTTGGGAACGCCCGATGACCGCCACTTCTGAAATCGCCATCGATGTCGAGGGGCTGTCGAAATCGTTCGGCGGCCGCACCGTGGTCCACAATCTGTCGATGCAGGTCAAACGCGGCACGATCTACGGCTTCCTTGGACCGAACGGCTCCGGCAAGACCACCACCATCCGCATGATCACCGGCTTGCTGACGCCCGACGAGGGTAGCGGCACCTGCCTCGGCTTCGACATCCGCACCCAGGCCGACGAGATCAAGCGGCACGTCGGCTATATGACGCAGCGTTTCAGCCTCTATCAGGACCTGTCGGTCCGCGAGAATCTCGAATTCGTCGCGCGACTCTATGGCTTGCCCAAGCCGGCGGCGGCGGCCCGCGCGATGGTGGAGCGGCTCGGGCTGAAAGGCCGCGAGGAGCAGCTTGCCGGCGAGCTCTCCGGCGGCTGGAAGCAGCGGCTCGCGCTTGGCGCCTGCACGTTGCCCAATCCGCAGCTTCTCCTGCTCGACGAGCCGACTGCCGGCGTCGACCCCAAAGCGCGCCGCGAATTCTGGAACGAGATTCACGCGCTCGCTGCCGAAGGCCTGACCGTCTTGGTCTCGACCCACTACATGGACGAGGCCGAACGCTGTCACGAGATCGCCTATATCGCCTACGGCGTGCTGCTGGCGCACGGCACCGTCGAAGAGGTGATCGCGAGCGCGCAACTCACCACTTTCACGGTAGGAGCCGTCGACGGCGAAGGCCTTGCCGCGCTGGCCGAGGAACTGGCCGCGACGCCGGGCGTCGACATGGTTGCGCCGTTCGGCACCAGCCTGCACGTCGCCGGCCGCGACGCTGCGGTGCTTGAAGCGGCGATCGCTCGGTTTCGCGCCCGGCCGGAACTGACCTGGACGCGATCGCAGCCCTCGCTCGAGGACGTGTTCATCGACCTCATGGGCAAGGCCAAGGATAACTTTCAATGAGTGCGCTTCGCTTGCCACGCAGCGGGGAGTTCTGGCGGCGGACCGCCGCGATGCTGATTAAGGAGTTCATCCAGTTGCGCCGCGACCGGGTGTCGTTCGCGATGATCGTCATGATCCCGCTGATGCAGCTCTTGCTGTTCGGCTATGCGATCAATACCACGCCGCGCCATCTGCCGACCGCTGTGCTGCTGCAGGAGCAGAGCGATCTCGGACGCTCGATCCTCAAGGCGCTGGAAAATACCAAATACTTTCACGTCACCCATGTGCTGAGCAACGAAGCCGAGTTCGACAAGCTGTTGGCCTCCGGCCGGGTGCTGTTCGCGGTCGAGATCCCGGCGAATTTCGAGCGCGCGCTGCGCCGCGGCGACCGGCCGGCGCTGCTGGTTGCCGCCGACGCCACCGATCCGGTGGCCTCGGGGTCGGCGCTGGGCACGCTGAACCAGGTGGTGCTGACGGCGCTGCGGCACGATCGGGCGATTCCGGAGACATCGCCCGCGCCGTTCGAGATCCGCTCGCACGCCCGCTACAATCCGGCGGCCAATACCTCGCTCAATATCGTGCCGGGCCTCGTCGGCACCATCCTCACCATGACGATGCTGATCTTCACCGCGCTGTCGGTGACGCGCGAGATCGAGCGCGGCACCATGGAGAGCCTGTTGTCGATGCCGATCACGCCGGTCGAGATCATGCTCGGCAAGATCATACCCTATGTGCTCGTGGGCTTCGTGCAGGCCGCTCTGATCATCGGGCTCGGCATCGGCCTGTTCGGCGTGCCGCTGCTGGGAAGTCTCACACTGCTGGCCGCGCTGAGCACGCTGTTCATCACCACCAACCTGTCGGTGGGCTACACCTTCTCGACCGTGGCGCAGAACCAGTTGCAGGCGATGCAGATGTCGATGATGTTCTTCCTGCCGAACATCCTGCTCTCCGGCTTCATGTTTCCGTTCGCCGGCATGCCCAACTGGGCGCAGTGGATCGGCGAGTTCCTGCCGCTGACCCACTACCTGCGGATCGTGCGGGCGATCATGCTGAAAGGCGCCAGCTTCTCCGATCTGCGCTTCGACATGCTGGCGCTCGCGGCGCTCATGCTGGTGGCGATGACGATCGCGGTCACGCGCTTCCGCCGGACGCTGGACTGAGCACGCTACTGCCGCACGTTGAGGCCGATGCGGCCGTAGGGGCTGGTGCGGCTTTCGGCGTCGCGGACGACGCCGGCGCCGAGCGACCATTCGAATGCCGCCGTCTTGAAGCCGGTCAGGTGCAGGCCGAAACTGTACTGGTGGTAGCCGAGATCGCTGAACAGATGCGCCTCAGGCCCGACCCAGCCGAGCCGGGGAATCCGCACCCCGAATTGGGCACGCCCCCAATAGGTCGTTTGAATCGTCGAAGCGGAGAATGCCCCAGAGACCATGAACGCGTCAGCTGGCTCGAGCCACGCGTCGGCGGCGAATCGTACGCCCGCATGGATGCCCCGTAGCGGGTTGCCAATGTCGTCCGGAGAGAAGCGGTGGTCCTGCAGGTCGAGGCCGAGATAGACCGTGGTCTCGAACCGGTCCTGCTTGAAACGCCAGCCTGGCAGCACGGACGCGAGAAGTTGACGCCCGATCACGTCTCTTGCGCCGGCCTTGTAGCGATAGGCGCCGCCGGCCGTCAGCAGCTTGAGCGTGAACCCTTCGCGGTTGACGCCGTCTGGCGACCACAGCACGCCGCCATGCATGAACGCCCCGAATCGCCAGAGGTCCGTGCCGCTGTAGAACAGAAACCGCGGAACGCTCTCGTCGCCCGCCGTCTCGGCATGCGCGACGCCGGCACCACACAAGCATCCAAGCGCCGCGAGAACGCGCGCGGCGACGCCTGCTACGCTACGCATTGAGGCCGCCCCCCGGGGCCTTGTCGCGGTATTTCTCCGGCCGCGACTGTTACACAGCTGCAATTATTGCGTGTGCGTAGCGAGTGGCAAGTTCATTCTCTTCCCTACCTATGGTTTTGCAACCCTTGCGATATAGCGGCAACAGTGGGCGAGGCCGAAGGGCGTGCCGGGCCCCCCAGCCTTGCGGATTCGGCATGGAAACCGGGGCGCTTTTCGAGCTATATGCTCGACGGCGTCGAAACGCGGGCGACAGAATCCGTAGAGCCATGGCACAACCCACCCTTGCGACCTCAGCAGCGTCCGACGTAGCGGACCGACGGCGGCTTTCCATCGGGTTCATCAATTTTGCCCACGCGCTCGACCATTACGTGATGTTGATCTTCCCGACCGTGGTGATCGGGCTCGAGGTGGTCTACGGCCGTCCTTACGGCGAACTGCTGGTGATCGGCACCGCCTCATTCTTCGCCTTTGGCATCTTCTCGCTGCCGGCAGGGTGGCTCGGTGACCATTGGAGTCGGCGCAACATGATGGCGGTGTTCTACGTCGGCATCGGGTTGAGCTGCGCGGCTGCGGCTTTCGCGCCCAACTTCATCGCACTGGGCGTGGCCCTGTTCGCGCTCGGCCTGTTCGCGTCGATCTATCATCCCGTCGGCACCGCCATCGTTGCGGAGGCGGCGGTCAATCGTGGGCGCACGCTCGCGTTCAACGGCGTCTGCGGCAATCTTGGCGTGGCGTTTGCGGCGGGCATCACCGCGGCGCTGACGGCCTGGATCGGCTGGCGGGCGGCTTTTCTCGTACCGGCGCTGGTTTGCGTCGTCACCGGGATCGCCTATCTCGCGCTGATCCCGAACGACCGCCATGAGGCCGCCAATCGCAGTTCGGCGCCTGATGTGCGGCTTGCGATTTGGGTCATGGCGTTCGTGTTCGGTTTGTTCATCCTGATTGGCACCGCGGCCGGCCTCGTGTTCAACACCGTCACCATCGCGTTGCCGAAGCTGCTGGATGAGCGCATCGGCAACACCTTTTCGCTGGCTGCGGTCGGCGGCATCGCCACCGCGGTGTTCCTGTGCGGCGCCGTCGCGCAGTTCACGGTCGGGCGCATCCTCGACCGCTATCCGCCGCATCTCATCTTTGCAGTGGTGGGGCTGCTCCAGTTCATCGGCGTGGTCTGGGTGGCCTATGCGGGCGGACCGACGCTGCTGGTCGCGTTGGCCTTCGCCATGGCCTTCATCTACGCGCAGGTGACGGTCAACGATGTGGTCATCGCCCGATACACCGCGGACGTCTGGCGCGCGCGAGTCTATGCCGTGCGCTACTTCATCACCTATGTGATCTCGGGCGCGGCGATCACGATGATCGCCTTCCTGCACAGCCGCGGCGGCTTTGATCTGGTGCTCGTGGTGACGGCGATCATCGCCTTCGGCTTCGTCGTCGGGACCATCGGCGTCGCGGTTCTGGTCCACGACGTGGAGAAAGGTCGCCTGCGCGCTGTGGCGCCGGCCGAATAGCGGTTCGCGCGATCACACTCCCGCGCGAGCGGGATCCTATTCTTTTCGCCCATTGATGCTGGTCCCGCGTCCGCGAGGACGGACGGAGAGAGACGAGACTGGCGTTAGATCGACGGAGACGCAAACAGGTGATCGACCGGCAGGTCGAGCTCGTCGCAGAGGAGCTCGGCGATCCGGCGCCGGTGGCACCCTTCCGGATGACGCTCGTAGCAGAGCAGGCACACGCGCTGACCTTTGCGGACAATCTCCTTGAGCTCAGCGAGCTCCTGTTGCGCCTTCTCGGTCGCGAGATGCGTCTCGTAGATGCGGAACATATCCTGCGGCCTGCCGCTGCGGGCGGCGTGACGGCCTTCGGCCGGCGTGCCGAGCCCGCGCAGGTGCAGGTAGCCGATGCCGCGCTCGTCGAGCCCCGCCGCGAGCACGCGCTTGGAGAATCCGGGCCGCCGGGAGGCCGCAACCGCCCGTACGTCGACGAGAAGGCCAACCTTTGCTGCCTTGAGTTCGTCGAAGACCGCGGCAGCGGTGGCGTGCTCATAGCCGATGGTGAACAGATGGCGGTGCATTTTGTCGCAATTCTTGCGGAACCCTTTCCGTCTCCCCATGTTGTACGCATAGCGATGTTGCAGCCGCAAGGCGCCGTCGCGAACGACCACGGATCAGTGGGTGACGCCGGATGTACGCGCACCTTCTCGTTCGTGGTCGTTGATGTTTTGGGGACTTATCGTATGGCTGGGCACAAACACGCCGACCGTGTGCCACGATAGCCACGTGCAACGCGTTCTTTGTAACGGTATTCAATTCCGTCAATCTTTTGCCTTGCTTTGCATCTATTCGCACGCCCGCATTCGCTTGGCCTTTGTGTCCGGGCTTTTGATTCCCGGCTGGCACGGTGCGTTATGCGATGTCCGTGTTCCGCCACCGAATGCTTGATCGTTGCCCGATCACGGCGATTAGATCATCCGCGAGGATAGCTCAGAGGAAGAGCAGATGACTTGTAATCATCCGGCCGCGGGTTCGACTCCCGCTCCACGCTCCCGGTACAGCCTGTAAAGCTGAACCTTCCCATGACGGGGACCGGGCGCGCACTTCAGTCGCAGTCCGGTCGTAGCGCCGCAAGGCTCCCTGCTCGTACCGCGACACCGTAAGACCGGCTTTGCGCCGGGGCGGATACCGCCTCGGGCGCATGTTGGGCAATCGCTTCGGCCGCCGCGCACTGGCGCGGCGAACGAATGCGTGCGCCCGTCGTGCGCCCGCGGCTCAAGCCCGGGCCCGCCGTTCCTGCGGGAAGTGTGCGTCCGGCTCCAATCCTCAGACTGCAATGGCGCCGCGCGGCAAGCCGCACGGCCAACGAAGGAGTATTGTCCAATGCGCCGGACCCTGTTCACGCTCCGCGTGACCGTGAAGGACGGCGAGCGCGCCATCCTCACGCGCAACGGCCGGTTCGAGCGGGCGCTCGAGCCCGGCCGCCACACGCTGTTCGATTTGAAGCGCGAGCTTGCAGTCGAGCTGCATGAGGTCGTGCGCGCCGAGTTCCTGGCTGAGCGTTACGCGGTGCTCAAGGCGGCGCGTCCCGACCTCGTGGCTGAACTGTTCGAGGCGGTCGAGACGAAGTCCGACGAGGTCGCCATCGTGAGCCTCGACGGCCGTCCGACCCACCTCATGGGTCCATGGCAGACGCGCGTGTTCTGGAAGGTCTCGACCCGCGTCGAGGTCGAGCGCATCGACGTCGCGAGCGATCCCCGCGTCAAGCCGCGTCACCTGGCGATGATTGCACGCGAGCGCAACACGCTGGTGGCGGAGCACGTGGTCGAGAACCATGAGGCCGGTCTTCTCGTGGTCGAGGGCCGGCTCGTGGAGAAGCTCGCGCCCGGCCGGCACGCGTTCTGGACGGCGGGCCGCAAGATCGAGGTCAAGCGCCTCGACCTGCGTCCGCAGGCGGTCGAGATCACAGCGCAGGAGATGCTGACCAAGGACCGCATCGCGCTGCGTGTCACGCTTACCGCCTTCCGCCGCATCGTCGACCCCGAGCGGCTCGTCAGCGCGGTGCCGGACGTCGACGTCTGGCTCTACCGACTGGTGCAGTTCGCGATCCGCGAGTCGGTCGCGGCGCGCACGCTCGACGAGGTGCTCTCGGCCAAGAGCGCGCTCGACGCCGAGCTGAGGGCGTACGTCCGCGAGCGCGTCGCCGACACCGGCATCGAGGTCACCGAGCTCGGCGTCAAGGATGTGATCCTGCCGGGTGAGATCCGCGAGCTGGTGAACAAGGTGGTGGAGGCGGAGCGGACCGCGAAGGCGAACCTGATCCGCCGCCAGGAGGAGACGGCGGCGACGCGTTCGCTCGTCAACACCGCGCGCGTGATGGCGGAGAACCCGCTGGTGCTCCGGCTCAAGGAGCTCGAGTCGATCGAGCGGCTGGTCGAGAAGGTCGGCCGTATCGACCTGCACTCGGGCGAGGGAGCGAGTCTCGATGCGCTCCTCACCAAGCTCGTCCGCCTGAAGACGGACGAGCCGGCGTAAACCGAAGGGCCGCGGCGGTGCTGCGGCCCTTTTTCGCTCGAAGTCTGCCGTCAAGCCATCCTGACGCGCCGGTAAAGCTCCGACAGGGGCAACTCAACGTTGATTGCTCCGAGCCGTATCACTGCATCTTCGCCTTCAAACAACTCAGGCCCGGACGAGAATCCCGCAGGCCCTCGCCTCCAAACCCACGCTTTGATCGCATCCTGTGCGAACACCAGATAAGCTGAGAGACTTGGCAATTGCAGGTATTCGGAGGCTTTGTCGCCGAGATCGACCCGCTCAGAGGAAGGTGACAACACCTCGGCGATAAAGACTGGCGCCGTTGCCGTCAAATCTTTGGGCGCTTCATTTGCAACATCGATGACGATGTCGGGGAAGCGAATAGATCCTTGTTCGAGGTCGACGCCGAATTCCGGCAGAATCGCCCACTGCTCTGGATCGACACGGACGTCCAAAGCCTTGAATAGGTTGGCCGTGATCTGCCAATGCGCCCGCGACCCGCCGGTCATCATGATGACGCGTCCCCGATCGAGTTCGTAGCGCTCCTCCTGGGTTTCGGCCCAAGCCAGGAACGCCTGCTTTTCCATGCGGACCGGCGATTGGATGTTCATTTTTTAATTTTAATATCGTTTCGCTGCAAAAAAAAGGGCGCGGCTTGCGCCGCGCCCCTCTGACTTGGAGCCGATCGGGTCGGACGGATCAGAAGTCCATGCCGCCCATGCCGCCGCCACCGGGCATCTGCGGCATTGCCGCTCCGCCCTTCTTCGGCACCTCGGCGACCATCGCCTCGGTGGTGATCAGGAGGCCGGCGACCGACGCCGCACCCTGCAGCGCCTGACGCACCACCTTGGTCGGATCGATGATGCCCTTCTTGACCATGTCGACGTATTCGCCGTTCTGCGCGTCGAAGCCGTAGCCGTAGTGCGAATTCTCGATGATCTTGCCAACGATGACCGAGCCGTCCTCGCCTGCGTTGGTCGCGATCTGCCGGGCCGGAGCCTGGATCGCCTTACGGACGATCTCGACGCCGGTCTTCTGGTCGTCGTTCTGGGTACGGACCTTCTTGAGAACTTCGCTGGCGCGCAGCAGCGCAACGCCGCCGCCCGGCAGGATGCCCTCTTCGACCGCCGCGCGAGTCGCGTGCATGGCATCGTCCACGCGGTCCTTGCGCTCCTTCACCTCGACCTCGGTCGCGCCGCCGACGCGGATCACCGCGACGCCGCCCGCGAGCTTGGCCAGACGCTCCTGCAGCTTCTCACGGTCGTAGTCCGAGGTGGTCTCCTCGATCTGCGCCTTGATCTGCGAAATGCGCGCCTCGATGTCGGCCTTCTTGCCGGCGCCGTTGACGATCGTGGTGTTCTCCTTGTCGATCATCACCTTCTTGGCTTTGCCGAGCATGTTGATCGTGACGTTGTCGAGCTTGATGCCGAGATCTTCGCTGATCGCCTGGCCGCCGGTCAGGATCGCGATGTCCTGCAGCATGGCCTTGCGGCGATCGCCGAAGCCCGGCGCCTTCACGGCCGCGACCTTGAGGCCGCCGCGCAGCTTGTTAACGACGAGCGTGGCGAGGGCCTCGCCTTCGACGTCCTCGGCAACGATCAGCAGCGGCTTGCCGGTCTGCACCACTGCTTCGAGCAGCGGCAGCAGTTCCTGCAGGCCAGACAGCTTCTTCTCGTTGATCAGGATGTAGGCGTCGTCCATCTCAACGCGCATCTTGTCGGCGTTGGTGATGAAGTACGGCGAGATATAGCCGCGATCGAACTGCATACCCTCGACCACGTCCAGCTCGGTCTCGAGCGACTTCGCTTCCTCGACCGTGATGACGCCTTCGTTGCCGACCTTCTTCATCGCCTCGGCAAGGAATCGGCCGATCTCGTAATCGCCGTTGGCGGAGATGGTACCGACCTGGGCGATCTCTTCGTTCGAGGTGATCTTCTTCGAGTTCTTCTGCAGGTCCGCTACGATCGCCTCGACGGCGAGGTCGATGCCGCGCTTGAGGTCCATCGGGTTCATGCCGGCGGCAACCGACTTGGCGCCTTCCCGCACGATGGCGGCGGCGAGGACGGTGGCGGTGGTGGTGCCGTCGCCGGCGATGTCGGAGGTCTTCGACGCGACCTCACGCACCATCTGCGCGCCCATGTTCTCGAACTTGTCCTCGAGCTCGATTTCCTTGGCGACGGTGACGCCGTCCTTGGTGATGCGCGGGGCGCCGAACGACTTGTCGAGTACGACGTTGCGGCCCTTGGGGCCGAGCGTCACTTTCACCGCGTTGGCGAGAATATCGACGCCGCGCAGCATGCGGTCGCGCGCGTCGACGGCAAATTTGACTTCCTTGGCAGCCATTGATGTTCACTCCTGGGGTTGTGTTTGACCCGCACCCTGAGAAGCGAACGACGCTCGCTCTCGAAGGGTGAGGCCCGATTGTCCTTGCCCTCGTCCTTCGAGCCGCGCCCTGGGGCCGCTCCTCCGGACAAGGTCCTAGGTCACGCAGCCTTGCGCTTGCTGGAGGCGGGCTCGTCGAGCACACCCATGATGTCGCTCTCCTTCATGATCAGGAGCTCGACGCCGTCGATCTTGACCTCGGTGCCGGACCACTTGCCGAATAGCACGCGGTCGCCGACCTTGAGGTCGATCGGGATCAGCTTGCCGGCCTCGTCGCGGCCGCCCGGTCCGACGGCAGTGATCTCGCCCTGGGAGGGCTTTTCCTTAGCGGAGTCCGGAATGATGATGCCGCCGGCAGTCTTTTCCTCGGCATCGATGCGCTTGACGACGACACGGTCGTGAAGCGGGCGGAATTTCATGGGCTTCTCCTAAATATCAGAAAGGTTGAAGTTTCTGGCGGTGGACCGCTGGCCGGAACGGCCTGCCGGGTTCCTCCGAACGCCCACGTAGGAAGCTCGATTTTGGCCCGCAAGACCGGCCCGCAAAATTTTTGGCACTCACCGCCTCCGAGTGCCAACAGCGGTTCTCGCGACCCTTAGCACTCTGGCGGGCAGAGTGCCAGCGTCATTTTTCGCCGCCATGCAACGTGGTGAACGCTATCAGCACTCAGTCGGACTTGCTGCTAATGCCTTGATTCTAGGAACCAAATTCAATTTTTGAGCTTGTCATGTGGCGCCTTTGCCGACCAGAATTGGCGCGTTAGGGGACGGAGGGAATCATGGCTTCGAAGGATTTCCAGCGCCAGCTTGCAGGCTACGGCCTCACGACGGCGCAAATACTCTACCGCATGCCCGATCATCCGAATTTGCTGCAGACCTACGTCTGGCAGGATTACGATCTCTGCCCGAAGTTTCCGGCGCTCAACAAGTTTCTGGCCTTCTGGCTGGAGACGCTGGAGGGCCCGCTGCACTCGGTGACGGTCGCGCATTCGCGGCTGATCAAGCCCGCCGAGATCCGCGCGATCAACGGCGAGTTCAGGCTGCACTAGCTAACGCATGGTCCCGAAAAGTTGCAGACTTTTCGGACAAGACCATGCGGCTGGAAGCCCGAGCGAGTGGCGTCTTAACTCAAGCCATCTCGCTCGGGTCAGTCGGGGTGGAATGAGCTGAGCTTCGGTGCGGGGCCGGAGAAGCCAAGTTCCGGCCAGCGGGCTGCGACGCGCTCGTAGGTCGTGCGCCGGATCGAGGTCGATTGCGGAAACTGCTTCAGGTGCCGATGCGGCTTGCACGCATTGATCAGCACCTTCGAGCCGTAAGGCCGCGCGTCCGGTGGAAACTGGCTGGGGTCGAGCCCGGTCGACCAGGTGTTTCGTAACAGGTCGAGATCGTCGCTCGGATTGCAGCGCGTGCTGAGCGCCCACAGCACTTCGTTGAAGTCGGTCGGGTCGACGTCGTCGTCGACCACGATGATCCACTTGGTGAAATAGGCAGCCGCCGGGCATTGCGAGGCGAGCGCGAGCACCTGCGCCGAGTGGCCGGCATATTGCTGCTGCACCGAGACGACGACCACGCCCCAGCCGGACGCCGCCGCCGGATGCGCATAGGCGGCGACAACGCCGGGAACGCCGATCCGCTCCAGGTCGTCGAGAATGCGTGCCGAACGCATGATCGCGTAGTAGGCGCCGATCTCGCACGAGGGATATTTCGCCATCAGCGCCGCGGTCAGGATCGGCGAACGGCGATAGTGCAGGGCCTTGACCTCCATCACCGGCTGAGGTGCGCGTTCGCGGCCGTAATAGCCGGTGAATTCGCCGAGCGGGCCTTCCTCGGCGGTGTCGCCGGGATGCAGCAGGCCTTCTACCACCAGCTCCGCATGGGCGGGAATCGGCAGGCTGACATACTCGGCGTCGGTGAGTTCGATTGCACGGCCCATCATGCCGCCGGCAACCTCGAGCTCGGACTCCTTGATGCCGAATACCTGCGCGGCCAGCATGAACAGGATCGGATCGATGCCGTAGGCCGCGACCACCTCGCAAGGCTTGCCGCGCGCCCACCACGCATCGCGGTCGAGCCCGCCATGCTTGCCCGGCGAACAGTAGACGCCGACCCGCCGCGGTCCGTGCAGCATCTGCCGATAGCAGCCGACGTTGATCCGCCCGGTGTCGGGATGCGAGGTCAGGGTGATGTCACCGGTGCCGATATAGCGGCCGCCGTCGCCCGGCCAGAATTTCGGCGCCGGAAACCGGGTCAGGTCGATCTCGTCGCCGCGCAGCACCACCTCGTTCACCGGCGCGGCGCTCCTGGCGATTCGCACCGGCGCGATCCGATGCCGCATCACCTCGCGCGTCTCCGCGATCATGTCGGCGATCGACAATCCCGGGTCGAGGCCGACCGCCAACGCATAGCGTTCCTTGCTCGCGCCCAGCATGTTCGCCAGCACGCTGGCGCCCGAATCGTTGCCCTTAAGGTTGTCGAACAGCAGCGCCGGCGCGTCCTCGCGCCGGGTCGCCATGAAGGTGATGGCAGCGAGTTCCTCGTCCGGATCGACCGGCGCGGTCACGCGCTTGAGCTGCCCGTGGGCCTCGACCAGCGCCAGCCACTCCCGCAGGTCGCGCCAGTTCGTCTGCCGCGGCCGGCTCGAAGGAGCCTCGGCTTGCGACAGCTCCGGTGCGCGTTCTTCCATGACAATCTCACTTTGCTGATCCCGCCCCCGGAGCATCTCAGGGGGTTGCGCCGGCTAAATCAACACCCCGACGATCGCGCCCATCAGGCAGGTCGCGAGCGTGCCGGACACGATCGATTTCAGCCCGAGCGACACGACGTCCTCGCGCCGCTCCGGCGCCATGGTGGCGAGCCCTCCGATCATGATACCGAGCGAGGCGAAATTGGCGAAGCCGCACATGGCGTAGAGCATAATCAGGCGCGAGCGGGCGTCGAGCGCGTCGGGTGGCAGCTTCGACAGTTCCACGTAGGCGATCAGTTCGTTGAGGACGGTCTTGATCCCCATCAGGCCGCCGGCCAGCGACGCCTGGTCCCAAGGGATTCCCATCAGCCAGCAGACCGGAGCCATTGGATATCCAAGCAGCCGCTGTAGCGTGATCGGGGCGCCGCCCATCGGCGGCATCACGCCGATAATGGCGTTGACAAGGTGAACCAGCGCGACCAGCACGATCAGCATGGCGCAGATGTTGAGCAGGAGTTCGAGGCCGGCCGATGTCCCGCGCACGATCGCGTCCATGCTGCTGCTCGCAACCGGTTCGGTGCCGGCGAGCGCGCTGGTCGGCTTCTCCTGGGTCTCCGGAACCATCAAGAGGCTGATCAGGATCGCGGCCGGCGCGCCCAGCACCGAGGCGACGACAAAATGCCCGGCAGCATCAGGCAAGATCGGCGCGAGCAAGGTGGCGTAGAGCACCAGCACGGTGCCGGCGATTCCCGCCATGCCGCCAGTCATGACGATGAACAGTTCGCTGCGGGACAGCGAGGCGAGGTACGGCCGGATGAACAGCGGCGCCTCGACCATGCCGAGAAAGATGTTCGCTCCGGTCGAGAGCCCAACCGCGCCGCCGATGCCGAACGCCCGTTCCAGGAGCCAGGCGAAGCCGCGCACGATCGGCGGCAGGATGCGCCAGTAGAACAGCAGCGTAGTCAACACGCTCATCACCAGCACCACCGGCAGAGCCTGCAGCGCCAGGATGAAATCGGCGCCCGGTGCCTTGAGGTCGTAGGGCAGGGCGCCGCCGCCGAGATAGCCGAAGACGAATGAGGTGCCGGCCCGCGTCGCTGCCGCGATCACGCCGACCGCATCATTGATGCCAGCAAACGCAGTCTTGACGCCCGGCACCTTGAGCAGCAGCACGGCGGTCGCGAAGGTGACGGCGAGCCCAATTGCCGCCCGCTTCCACGACACGGCGCGGCGGTTCTCGCTGATCGCCCAGGCAAAGCCGATGAGAGCGAAGACGCCGAGCACGGATTGGAGTTGCTGCATCGTGTGACACGCGCGGGCTTGACCCGCGCACCGATCCCTTTCTGCGGCCCGGTCATTGCGAGGAGCATCAGCGACGAAGCAAATCCAGCCAGGCATAATGGCCGGGCATCCTGGATTGCTTCGCCTTCGGCTCCAATGACGTGGGGCTATGATGGATTGCCGGATCAGCCTCGGCAATGACGCATGGGAGAAATGTTGTGCGCATTCGCTTCGAATTCGGCACGCTCACGCTGGATGCCGAACTGCTCGACACGCCGACCGCGCAGGCCGTTGCCGCCGCACTGCCGATCTCGTCGCGCGCGCTGACCTGGGGCGAGGAGGTCTACTTTGATGTCCCGGTCAAGCTGACGCGCGAGAAGGATGCCCGCGCGGTGGTGACGCCGGGCGAGGTGGCCTATTGGCCGGACGGCCACTGCATCGCGCTCGGCTTCGGCCGCACGCCGATCTCGCAGGGCGGCGAGTGCCGGCTGGCAAGCCCCTGCAACGTCTTCGGCAACATCTTAGGCGACGTGAAAGCGCTGGCGCAGGTGCGCCCGGGAGTACGCGTACAGGTCGCCAAAGTCGATTGATCGAATCAGCCGCGGCCGACATACGGCATCATGTTGGCCATCACCGTCATGAACAGCACGTTGGTGTTGAGCGGCAGGCCCGCCATATAGACCACCGCCTTGCCGACATCGTCGGCGTCCATCCGTGCCTCGACCGCCATGTGCCCGTCCGGCTGCATCACGCCCTGGCCTTGAACCATGCGGTCGGTCAGCGGCGTGGCGGCATTGCCGATGTCGATCTGGCCGCAGCAGATATCGCTGCCGCGGCAGTCGAGCGCCGTCGACTTGGTCAGGCCGGTGACCGCGTGTTTGGTCGCGGTGTAGGCGGCTGAGCGGGGACGCGGCGTGTGCGCCGAGATCGAGCCGTTGTTGATGATCCGGCCGCCGCGCGGATTCTGCGCCTTCATGATCTTGATGGCTTCCTGGGTGCAGACGAACATCCCGGTCAGGTTGGTGTCGACCACCTTCTGCCAGGTTTCGAGCGGCAGTTCCTCGAGCGGCACCGGCGGTGCTCCGATGCCGGCGTTGTTGAACAGCAGGTCGAGACGTCCGTAGGTCTCCTTGGTCTTGGCAAACAACGCCCGGATCGAAGCCGGATCGCTGACGTCGGTCGGCACAACGAGGCTTGAGCCGTTGGTTGCTTTTCCCTCGGCGGCGGTCTCCTCAAGCTTGTCCTGCCGGCGGCCGGCGAGCACCGCGGCATAGCCCTCCCGCATCAGCGCCACCGCGACCGCCTTGCCGATGCCGGTGCCCGCGCCGGTGATCACCGCAACCTTTTGCAATCCTGACATCCTGTGTTCCTCCGCGTTGCGGTCATTATCGTCGTTGCGGCGCAGGGCTGGCAATGCAGTATATCGCGCGGCCCAATATCGGGTGCCGTACCGCCGGGAGAGATCGATGCGAAGACGTGATGTATTGGCAGTGGGACTGGCGGCACTGTGCGCCCCGGCGGCCGCAATTGAATTGGCGCATGCCCAAGGCAAATTCCCGGAGCGGCCGATCAAGCTCGTCATCCCGTATGCGCCGGGCGGGGTGTTCGATGCCGTTGGCAGACCCTGGGCGGAGCGAATGAAGGCGGGGCTCGGCACGGTTGTGGTCGAAAACATCGGCGGTGCAGGAGGCACGCTCGGCGCGGCTGCGGTCGCGCGAGCGCAGCCCGACGGCTATACGCTGCTGCTTGGCGGCGGCGGCGCTCTGGTCATCAATCCGATTGCAGCGAGCCGCACGCCCTACGATCCGATCAAGGACTTCGAGCCGGTTGCGATCCTCGTCGTCACCGGCCTTGCGCTGGTGGTGAACCCCTCCGTGCCGGCGCATTCGCTCGGCGAGTTGATCGCATACGCCAAGGCCAATCCCGGCAAGCTGTCCTACGGTTCCGCCGGCGTCGGCACCGTCAACCATCTGGCCGGAGAATTGTTCAAGTCGCTGACCGGGACCGATCTCGTGCACGTGCCCTACAAGGGCGCCGGCCCCGCCGTGACGGACACCATCAGCGGGCAAATTCCCATGGTGGTGGCCAACGTCACCGGGCAACTCATCGGACTTCACCGCGCCGGCAAGCTGCGGATTATCGCGGTCACGTCACCCAAGCGTCTTGCGGCGGCGCCCGACATTCCGACCGTAATCGAAGCGGGGGTGCCCGGGATGGTGTCGCAGAACTTCATCGGCCTGTTTGCGCCGGCCAAGACGCCGAAGCCGATCGTCGAGCAGATCGCGCAGGCGACCCGCGCCGCGATGGCGGACAAGGATTACCAGAAGATGCTCCTGGCATCCGGCTTCGAGGCCGAGCTTGACTCGTCCCCCGACAAGACCCGGCGCTTCGTCGAAGATGATATTGGCCGCTGGACGCCGGTCATCCGGTCGACCGGCCTCAAGCTCGACTGAGGCTAACCCGCCTTGGCCAGGTCGACGACGTCGTCGGCGATATTGATCGAATGGGGCGCGAGCAGCAGAGCGGTGATATCCGCCGCCGTGCACGGCCGGCCGAAACGGTAGCCCTGCAGCGAATGCACGCCGGCGGCCCGCAAGAACAGGTGCTGTTCGGCAGTCTCGACGCCTTCGGCCGTCACTTTCATACCGAGCCCGCGGCCGAGGCTCACCACCGCATGCACGATGGCGGCGGCGTCGGCCGCCCGTTCGATGGAGCGCACGAAGCTCGAGTCGATCTTGAGCTTGTCGAACGGAAAACGGCGCAGGTATTGCAGGCTGGAATAGCCCGTGCCGAAATCGTCGAGCGCCAGCCGCACGCCCAGGGCCTTGAGGCGGAACATCGCCAGCTCTGCCGAATCCACGTTGCCGATGAGCGTGCTCTCGGTGACTTCGATCTCAAGCCGGGAGGGATCGAGGCCGGTTTCGGCCAGAATCCGTTCCACCACTTCGACAAAGTCGGTGCGCCGGAACTGCAGCGGGGAAACATTGACTGCGAGGAATATGCCAGGCCACGCCTTGGCGTCGAGGCAGGCGCGGCGCAGCACCAGTTCG
This sequence comes from Xanthobacteraceae bacterium, assembly GCA_050179645.1. Lineage (GTDB taxonomy): Bacteria > Pseudomonadota > Alphaproteobacteria > Rhizobiales > Xanthobacteraceae > VAZQ01. The sequence continues at coordinate 33,505 of JBFXEX010000023.1, forward strand.
CCGAGCGGGACGATCAGTCCGCTGTTCTCGGCGACCGGGATGAATTCGATGGGCGCAATCTCCCCGCGCTGCGGGTGGGTCCAGCGGCACAGTGCCTCGACGCCCAGGATCGATTCGCCGCTGCTGTTGACGATTGGCTGGTAGGCCAATTTCAACTCGTCGTTCTCGATCGCCAACCGCAGGTCGTTCTCCAGCAGTTTGCGCCGCAACAGGTTGGCGTCCATCGCCTCGTCGTAGATGCACGCCCGGTTGCGGCCTTCGTTCTTGGCGCGATAAAGCGCCATGTCGGCGTGCCGCATCACATCGGCGGCCCCGCTCACGTGCTCGTGGATGATAGCGATGCCGATGCTGGCGCCGATGACGATCGTATGGTTGCCGATGGAATAGGGCGCGCACAACGTCGCGATCATTCGCGTGGCGAGCGTTTGCAGCGCCGCTAGATCGACATCGGCGGTGATGACCGCGAACTCGTCGCCGCCGAGCCGCGCCACGACATCGTCATTGCGCAGGCTGTGCGTAATCCGGCGAGTGACGTTGCGGATAAGGTCGTCGCCGATCGGATGGCCGAGCGTATCGTTGACATCCTTGAAATGGTCGAGGTCGATATAGAGGACCGCCGCCGGCTGACCACCCATCCGGACCTTCTCGATCATTTCCTCCAGTCGTTCGCCGAAGTAAATGCGATTGGGCAAGCCGCACAACGGATCGTGCAGGGCAAGATATCGCAGACGGCTCTCGCCGGACGCGATCGTCATCGCGGTCCGCCGCATGTTGTGCAGCACGAGGCCGGCGAGCAGGGCAAAGCCTGCGAGTGCGACGGCGATGAACGGCAGCACGCTTTTCATAATCTCGGCGCCGGGTTGCTTTGGCGTCCATGAGAACCGTGCGATCAACGCGCCTTGCGGATCCTTCAGGTCGAAGACGTAGTCCCCTGCAGGCGCCGGCTGAGCGTTGAGCACGCGTAGATTGCGCAGTTGCAGCCGCGAGGCGATCTCCGCCAGCATATCGTCATCGATGAACTTGACGCTCAATACCGTCTGTCCGCTCGGTTGAACGGAATCGGCGGATAGCGCGACGGCGACAGCCGCGACGATGGCAGGCCGTGCGAGGAACGCTTGCAGGCGAAGAGCGCGGTGGGCGGCGGCAGCACTCGATAGCTCGATGGCCGCGCCGGACGCGGGCGAGCGCGGAGCGCGGCCACGCAATTCGTCCAGCATCGGCTGCAAGTTCGGAATGATCGAACTGAACCAGTTCGGATCGAGATTTCGCGATCCGGGGGAGGCGTAGAGGAGGCGATCCTTGGCGTCGGTGACGAAGACGAGGTTATGCGCGAAAAATGACTGCAAACGCTGACCGACGTAAGTCTCCACCCACTCCGGATTGAAGCCAGCCCCAATTCTGTGAGCGGCCGCTTCTGACGTGACGATGCTCTCGGTTTCGCGCAGCACGCGCTCGGCGTTGTTCGTCAGCGAACGGATAAACAGCTCCCGCTCATGATCGAGCGCGACTTCATCCGCGCGGCGGGTTGAACCGATGACCGCGACGATCACGCACACGATGGCGACCGCGACGATGATGCCGATCGGCACTACAACGCTCAGGCGTATGTGGCGCCGGCCGACGGCCTTCGCGCCGTGGTCCAGTCCGGGTGGGTTCAGAGGCAAGAGTTTCCGCGCTCCGGGGTCCTCGGGAGCGGAAAGTCTAGATCAGAATGATTTTCCGTTGGTTCGCCGCGGTTTCGCGCCAGCGTATTTGTTCGATTGCGGCGGCACCTTTCACGCGATGCCGTTAATTGGCGGTAAAGGCATTGCTGGATTCATCGGATATTCTTGTAGGGCGGCCGGGGGATGCCGGCATGGGCGGCCCGCAGCGCGGCGGACCAGCGCTCTCTCAAATCGTGAAAATAGGGCTCACCGGGCTCGATCCGGTAATTCAGTTCGGCATCGCAGGCGTCGCGGCGGACGATCAGCACGTCGAGCGGCATCCCGACGCTGAGGTTCGAACGCATGGTGGAGTCGACCGAAACCAGGCCGACCTTCAGGGCGTCGTAAAGGTCGATATCGTAGGTGATCGCGCGGTCGAGCACCGGCTTGCCGTACTTGTGCTCGCCGATCTGCAGATAGGGGGTGTCCTGCGTGCATTCGATGAAGTTTCCGGCGGAATAAAGCATGAACAGCCTGGGCCGCTCGCCCTTGATCTGGCCGCCGAACAGAAACGAAACGTCGAACTTGACGTCGGAGGCCTCCAGCGCCTTGCCTTCGACGCTGTGCAGCAGGCGGATGGTGCGGCCGACGCGCTGCGCGGCCTGGAAGATGGTCGGAGAGTTGATCAGCGTTTCGATCTCGCCGGTCTCGGGATTCTCCCAGCCCTCGCGCAGCATGCTGATAACCGACTGGCTGATCGAGAGATTGCCGGCCGATGCAATCGCCATGATCCGATCGCCCGGGTCGAGGAACAGGTGGAGTTTGCGGAAGGTTGCGATGTTGTCGACGCCCGCGTTGGTGCGGGTGTCGGCAAACATGACGAGGCCGTCCCGGACGAGGATGCCGCAACAATAGGTCATGAGGTTCGCCCGGCCCCCGCGAATTCGGATGCGTCGTTATAGCGAGCCCGGCGGCCGACCGGCAACGTCAAGATCGGGAAATGTGAAATCGGACGCAGGTTCGACCTGTCGGGGCGCGGACCTCAGGATCAGTCCTGGGTCTGCTGCATAGCTTGCTGGACTTGAAGCCTCACCGTCAGTGTCTCGCTGCCACCACCATATCGGGTACCGCGCAACGGCGAAGCCCCGAGATAGTCCAAGCCGATGGCGACCCGTACATGCGCATCGGTTGCGCAAATTCCATTGGCCGCATCGAACGCAATCCAACCGAGTTCGGGAACATACGCCTCCGCCCAGGCGTGGCCAGCCTCCTGCACGGTCACTCCATCGCCGCGGGCGAAATAGCCGCCCACATACCGGGCCGGGACGCCGAGGCTGCGTGCCGCAGTGATGTAGATGTGGGCGAAATCCTGGCAGACGCCGCGCTTGAGGGCAAATGCCTCCGCGGCCGGGGTTGCGACGTGCGTTGGACCGGGATCGAAGGTCATCTGCTCGTGCAGCCGGTCGAGGATCTCGTGCAGCAAACCAAGCACATCGTGGCCGGCGGACTTACGGGCATTCGCGGCGAACTGTGCGATTGCGTCGTCGGCCGCGGTCAGCGGCGTCTCGCGCAGATAAAGGCTCGGTGGAAATCGTTCGACGGCGCCGCGCACGATGCCCTGCGTGTCGCGGGTTTCGACTTCACCTTCGACCTGAACGGACAGCTCACCCAAGGGACCGTCGGCCGTGAAGACGTGGCTGATGTTGCCGAAAGCATCCTCATGCTGATCGAGCCGGCAGTCGGTGGAGAGGTCGATCCGCCACTGGGTGATGTACTGGCCGTCATGATTGCGCGGCGTCAGGCGCAGAATCTGAATTACGCTGGTGGCCGGCGGCTCGTACCGATAGCTCGTCAGATGCGAAATGCGGATCAGCATGGAGCAGCGCGGGGCAAAGTTAGGTCCCCCCGGGCCTCGGGGCCGACAAGGCAAGCCATATCACATCAAATACTGCTCGGTAATGGCCGCGCCAAGACGATTGTTGCCGTCGATAAAGTCGCCGATGAATTCGTGCAAGCCGCTCTGGAAAATCTCCTCCATGCGGCTGTTCTCCAGCCGCGCCCGGACCGCCCGCGCCTGGCGCTGCGCCGGCCCCTGCCGACCATAGGCTCGCCCGAGCTGGTCGAGATGGCGCACCAGGTTCTCGTAGCAGCTGGCGAGCGAGCGCGGCATCTCGTCCCGCAGGATCAGCAGGTCGGCGATCAGCCAGGGCTTGACGCTCTCGCGGTAGACCCAGTGATAGGCGGTCAGCGCCGAGACCGAGCGCAGGATTGCGGCCCACTGGAAATAGTCGAGCGGCCCGCCGACGCGCTGATCGGCCGGCAGCAGCAGGTGATACTTGACGTCGAGGATCCGCGCGGTGTTGTCGGCGCGTTCCTGGTAGACGCCCAAGCGCGAGAACCAGTGCGCGTCGTTGCGCAACATCGTCCGATAGGCCGAGCCGTCGAAGCGCAACGAGCTCTCCTGTACCCAGCGCAGGAAGCGCATGAACTCCTCGCGCGAGGTCGGGCCGTTACCGAAGCGCTTGAGCTCGAGCCAGGCGCCATTGATCGCGTCCCACATCTCGACCGTCAGCGCGGTTCGCACTGCGCGGGCATTGGTACGGGCGACTTCGAAGCAGTTGCGGATCGAGGACGGGTTCGCAGCAGAGAAGCAGAGGAAGTCGATGACGGTTTCCTCATTCGCCTCCGGATACGCTTGAGAAAAGGCGTGATGGCAGCCGGCGGTCAGGACAGCCGATTCCCATTCGTTGGTGGAGCCGACATAGGCGAGCGGCAGCGTGGTCAGGCGTTGCGTGACCTCGAGAATGCGCGCGAGATATTCGGCGCGCTCCACGTAGCGCGCGAGCCAGTACAGGTTGTCGGCAGTGCGCGAGAGCATGTCTAGCCAAATGCTCGATGCCTACCCTCCCCTGGAGGGGGAGGGTCGCCGCCGAAGGCGGCGGGGTGGGGTGAGTGTAGCGGACGCGTGTCAACTCTCGGCGAGCGAACGTGAATGCTAAGGCGATGATCACCCCCACCCGGCTCGCTGCGCTCGCCGACCTCCCCCCTCCAGGGGGAGGTGAAGACCGTGCTCGCTGAAAGATGGCGGATCATTGGTCCAGCACCCAGGTGTCCTTGGTGCCGCCGCCCTGGCTCGAATTGACCACCAGCGAGCCCTTGGTGATGGCAACCCGGGTAAGCCCGCCCGGCACGATGCGGATGCGGTCACGGCCGGTGAGGACGAACGGCCGCAGGTCGACGTGCCGAGGCGCCACGCCCTCGTCGACACAGGTCGGACAGGTCGACAGCGCCAGCGTCGGCTGGGCGATGAAATTCCGCGGATTCGATTTCAGCTTGGCGCGGAAGGCGGCGATCGTTGCCTTGTCGGATTTCGGCCCGACCAGCATGCCGTAGCCGCCCGAGCCGTGGACTTCCTTGACCACCAGTTCGTCGAGGTGGTCGAGCACATAGGCGAGATGCTCCGGCTCGCGGCAACGCCACGTTGGCACGTTTTTCAGGATCGGCTCTTCGCCGAGATAGAATTTCAGAATCGCCGGCATGTAGCTGTAGACCGCCTTGTCGTCGGCGATACCGGTGCCGACCGCGTTGGCCAGTGTCACGTTGCCGGCCTGGTAGGCCGACATCAGGCCCGGAACGCCGAGCGCCGAGTCCGGGCGGAAGGCGAGCGGGTCGAGGAAATCGTCGTCGATCCGCCGGTAGATCACATCGACGCGTTCGGGACCCTGGGTGGTGCGCATGAATACCTGCTCGTCCTTGACAAACAGGTCGCGGCCTTCGACCAGTTCGACACCGAGCTTGTCGGCCAGAAACGAGTGCTCGTAGTACGCTGAGTTGAACACGCCCGGCGTCAGCAGCACCACGGTCGGGTCGGCGCTCGACGTCGACGCCGCCACCGACTTGAGCGTCGCTAGAAGTTCGTCGGGATAGTTCTCGACCGGCGCCACGCGATGGCGGGAGAACAGCTCGGGAAACAACCGGAGCATGATTTCCCGGTTCTCCAGCATGTAGGATACGCCGGAGGGCGTGCGGGCATTGTCTTCCAGCACGTAGAAGGTGTCGGAATCGACACGGACGATGTCGATGCCGGCGATGTGAACGTAGATGTCGTGCGGCACCCGCTGGCCGTTCATCTCCGGCCGGAACACCGGGTTCTGGAACACCAGTTCCTCGGGGACGATCCCAGCCTTGAGGATTTCGCGCCGGCCATAGACGTCGCGGATGTAATGGTTGACCGCCTTGACGCGCTGTTCGAGCCCGGCCCGCAGGTGGTCCCACTCGGCGGCGGCGAGAATTCGCGGCAGGACATCGAACGGGATCAGGCGTTCCTGGGCGTCGGCTTCGCCATAAACCGCAAAGGTGATGCCGATCCGGCGGAACAGCAGTTCCGCCTCGCGCCGGCGCTGGTCGAGCACGTCGTGGGAAATCTGGCCGAGCCACTGCGACAACTCGCGGTAGGCCGGACGCAACGCCCCGTCGGTACCTTTCATTTCGTCGAACGCGACCGCCATGGTTCCCCTGGTCGCGGGCCGCGCCATTTCGCGCGACCTCACGCGATCCGTCTGCCTCGTCAGTCTACCTGGCAGTCTATCTGCAAGCTACGCGCCAACCCAAGAGGGGAATGGCCGTGCGCTGCCGGCCGATCCGGCCGGCCCGTTGCCCAGCTTTTAGGCGGCAACTGACCAAGCCGCGGGCCACAGACTGGAATTGGGCGGCCGGTACCGTCATTGCGAGCCCAAGGCGAAGCAATCGAGGAAGCTCGCCCCCGAATCCAGCGGCTGCGGTCCGCGCCTACGCCGGGATCGGGACTTCGCCGACGTCCTTGGGGACTTTGTAGCCCTTCTGCACCGCCGGCCGCTTGGCGATGGTCACGTACCATCGCTTGACGTTGGGGTACTTGTTGAGGTCGACTTCCTGCCACTCGTAGCGCGACACCCACGGCCAGATCGCGATGTCTGCGATCGAGTAGGCGTCGGCGACGAACTCGTGGTCCGCCAGCCGGCGGTCGAGCACGCCATAGAGCCGGTGCGCCTCCTTCGAAAAGCGCTCCTCGGCGTAGGGGGCCTTGCCCTTGTTGTACTTCACGAAGTGATGCACCTGCCCGAAGATCGGCCCCGGGCCGCCCATCTGCCATTCCAGCCACTCCAGCACGCGGTAGCGCGGCTCGCCTTCCTTCGGCAGCAGCTTGCCGGTCTTGTCGGCGAGATAGATCATCAGCGCCGCCGACTCCATCAGCGCGATTCCGGTGTCGCGATCGACGATCGCCGGAATGCGATTGTTCGGGCTGATCTTGAGGAACTCCGGCTTGAACTGCTCGTCCTTGCTGATGTCGACGGCGTGCGCCGTGTAGGGCAGGCCGATTTCCTCAAGCATGATGGACGCCTTGCGGCCGTTCGGGGTGGTCCAGGTGTAAAGATCGATCACGTGCTGCTTCCCTATGGTCGTCGCTGAAATGAAATCCGACGGGCCCGATGAGCGGCCGGCCGGAGTGAACTAGCCGGAATCCATTGGAGCGTCGAGAGGGCGCGGCTGCGCCGATGAGGGCATTCGCCCGCGTGCATAGTTGAAGGGCACGAGATGCCCCATGGTCCGCGGTCGATCGACGGGTGTACGGCATCGCGACCATGCTTTCGAGCACTGAGGTGGGACTTGCATGCTGCAGTGCAGCAACCATTTGGAGCCTCGATAGTTGAAGGATCGGGCAAGGACATCGACGCATGGTCAAACTACCGGGAATGGTATCGAGCCTCCTCAGCCAGCACGGAACATTGGAGAAACTGATGCGGGCGACGGCCCGAAATGGTTCAGCAGGCGTCGGGAGCGGTTTGAAGCCAAGTCACCTCGTGGAGACGAAGAATTTCGGCTCAAATCCCGGTGCGTTGCGGATGTTCAGACATGTGCCGTCACATGCATCTCGGGGCTGCGCGCTGGTGGTGGTGCTGCACGGGTGCGCGCAGACCGCCGCGAGCTACGATCTGGGCGCGGGCTGGTCGACGCTTGCCGACCGCTTCGGGTTTGCGTTGCTGCTTCCTGAGCAGAAACGGGCCAACAATGCGAACGGCTGTTTCAACTGGTTCGAGCCTGGCGACACCCGGCGCGGATCAGGAGAGGCCCTGTCGATCCGACAGATGATCGAAAAGATGGTGTCCACACATGGTGTCGATACCGGGCGCATATTCATTACCGGACTGTCGGCGGGCGGCGCGATGACTTCGGTCATGCTGGCGACGTATCCGGAGGTGTTCGCCGGCGGAGCGATTATTGCCGGGTTGCCCTTTGGGGCTGCGAGCAACGTCCAGCAGGCATTCCAGACCATGCTGCAATGTCCGGCCCAACCCGCGCGCACCTGGGGTGATCTGGTGCGAGCCGCATCGCCACATATCGGACCATGGCCGCGCATATCGGTCTGGCATGGCGGTGCGGATTCGACGGTGGTGCCTTCGAATGCGCAAGAGATCGTCAAGCAGTGGACGGACGTCCACGGACTGCCGGTAACGCCGTCGCTGGAAGGCGTCGTTGACGGTTATCCGCGCCAGGTGTGGGCGAACGAAGCCGGCACCGAGATCATCGAGTCCTACACGATTCCACAGATGATGCATGGCACGCCCCTCGCGACCGGCTCCGGGCATGACGAGTGCGGAGCCGCGGGCCCGTTTCTGTTGGAGGTCGGAATTTCGTCGTCCTATCACATCGCGAAATTCTTCGGCCTCACATCGCATGACACGCCTGTGGCGAGCGATGCGATTGTAACCAGCGATCCGCATGTAGAGCCGCACGTGAGAAGAGACGGCGGATTTGGCGTCGCGCCCCGCGTTCTGGAAGGGGAGATCCTTGGCCCCGAGGATCAATCCGCGGGTTCGGACGAAAGCCCGACGTCGCGGCCGCTTCCAATCGACGTCGGCGCGGTGATCAACAATGCGTTGCGGGCCGCCGGCCTGCTCAAGGGTTGATTCACTCACAGGCCAATGGATGGAACTTCTTCCAGAGGGCGGGGTTATCGAGCGCTTATTAAGCTCTCTTCCTCAGGAAAGGTCGACAACGTCATGGACAAGGATCGCATCGAAGGCTCCGCGAAGCAATTCAAGGGTGCCGTCAAGGAGACGGTCGGCAAGGTGACGGGCGATGCCAAGCTTGAATCCGAAGGCAAGACCGACAAGGTCGAAGGCAAGGTCCAAAACGCCGTCGGCGGATTGAAGGACACGGTTCGCGGCAAGTAAGCGACGGGCCTCGCGCGGGCGTTCCGTTTCCTCAGTCGTGACGCTCAAGCGGATCGCATGTCACAATTACGATCGAGCAAGTTGCCGCGGCAGATGCCATCGGTTCCGGCATCGACGATGACAACGGTGATCGTCGCGGTGGTCGTCATCGCGGCGCTTTATTTTGGGCGCGAAGTTCTGGTCCCCATCGCGCTTGCGCTGATTCTCAGCTTCATCCTCGCGCCTTTGGTGCGTTTTCTGCAGCGGTTTCATGTGCCGCGCATCGCTGCGGTGCTCGTTGTGGTGCTGCTGGCGTTCTCGACCATATTCGGGCTAGGCGCCCTCATGGTGTCGCAGGTCACGCAACTCGCCGGCGATCTGCCGGTGTACCAGTCGACGCTGCGTGAGAAGATTCAAAGTTTGCGCGGCGCGGCGGGCGGCGCCGGCACGCTCGAACGCGCGTCGGAAGTTCTGCAGGACCTCAGCAAGGAAATCGACCGGCCGAGCAGTGGCGCCACGGTGCCGTCGCTGGGTCGCGACCGTCCAATCCAAGTCGAAGTCTGGCAGCCCGATCCTGGCGCCCTCAAGGTGCTGTCGGGACTGATTACGCCGCTGCTGCATCCATTGACCACGACCGGCATCGTCGTCATCTTCGTGATGTTTATCCTTATTCAGCGCCAGGATCTCCGAAACCGGCTGGTGCGACTTGCCGGTGCGCAGGATCTGCAGCGGACCACCGCCGCCCTCGACGATGCCGGACAGCGGCTCAGTCGGTTGTTCCTGACGCAACTTGCCCTCAATGCCGGCTTCGGGCTGATCATCGGAGTGGGCCTTTGGCTGATCGGCGTGCCGAGCGCGCCGCTGTGGGGCATGCTGGCGATGATCATGCGCTTCGTGCCTTACATTGGCGCGTTGGTGTCGGCGATTTTCCCCCTGGTTCTGGCAGCTGCCGTCGGTCCTGGCTGGGGGATGGTGATGGCGACGGCGGCGCTGTTCCTCGTGACCGAACCGATCGTCGGCCATGTCATCGAGCCGATGATCTATGGCCAAAGCACCGGATTGTCGCCGGTGGCGGTCATCGTTTCGGCCACGTTCTGGACGTGGCTGTGGGGGCCGATCGGGCTCATCCTGGCAACGCCGCTCACTATGTGCCTGGTGGTGCTCGGCCGCCATGTCGACCAGCTGAAATTCCTGGAAGTGATGTTCGGCGACGAGCCGCCCTTGACGCCTGCTGAACTGACCTATCAGCGCATGCTGGCGCGCGATCCGGTCGAGGCCGTTGAGCAGGCCCGTGCCTACCTCAAGGATAAGCCGCTTGCCGCGTATTACGACGACATCCTGATGGCCGGCCTGAGGCTGGCGCAAGCCGACGCCGATCGCGGATTGCTCGACGACGAGCGCATGCAGCACATCCGCGAGGCCGCATCCGAGATCGTCGACGATCTGACGATGCACAAGGACAAGATTGAGGTGCGGGAGGATGACACGGACGGGGAGAAAGTGTCTCCGCTGGCACGACTCGAACGCGCGGAGTTGGAGACCGCGCGTCGGGAAGTATCTGACGAATGGCGCCAGGGCAAACCCGTGCTCTGCATTCCAGGACCGAGTGTGCTCGACGAGTCGACAGCCGCCATGGTCGCACAACTGGTCGAGCGGCAGGGAATCGGCGCACGTGCCGAGGAGGCGGGCGCGCTGAGCGTCGCGCGCATCTTCGCCTGGGACACCGAGAATGTGTCGCTCATCTGCCTTTGTTATCTCGAAGAGGTCTCTGCGGCGCAGGTCCGCTATGCCATCCGCCGTATCCGCCGGCGCGCGCCCAACGTGCCCATTCTGGTCGCACTGTTCTCCGACCCGGTGACGGTTGCACCCGCCAACGATTCCGATGGTCCCGATCTGGTCGAGCGGTCCTTGCGCGGCGTCGTCGATTGTATTCTCACCATCGCCAGCAGGCCGGCGGTCGTGGCGGCCGGGCCGCAACCCGTCGCGGCGCTGGCCGGCTAGGGGTTGGACAAACGGGCTAGGACCGCCGGCCGATGTCGATGATCTCGACCTCCACCGTCATGTCGCGGCCGTCGCGCTTGATCTGCAACGTCGCCTTGTTGCCGACGCCGACGCGTTCGAGTTCCTCGGCCAGATCCGGCAGCCGGCGGACCGGCTTGCCGTTGACGCCGACGATGACGTCGCCAAGCCGGCGGCTGGCAAGGTCGATGCCGCGCAGGCCGGCGCGGTCGGCAGCCGAGCCCGGAATGGTCCGCGCGATCACCACGCCTTCGACGCCGGCCCGTGTCGCCGCGTCTTCGTTGGCTGCGACAATGCCGATGCCGGGGGTCGCCACATAGCCGCGGGCAATGATCTGCGGCACCACGCGGTTCACGGTATCGATCGGGATGGCAAAGCCGATGCCGGCGTTTGTCCCTGATGGCGACAGGATGGCGGTGTTGACTCCGATGACGCGGCCCGCGGAATCGAGCAGCGGCCCGCCGGAATTTCCCGGATTGATGGCGGCATCGGTCTGAATGACGTTGGTGATCTCGCGGCCGGCCGCCGTCGGCAGTCGCCGTTTCAGGGCGCTGATGATGCCGGTGGTGAGCGACTGGTCGAGGCCGAACGGATTGCCGATGGCGAAGACGAGTTGGCCGACCCGCAAGTCGTCGGAGGTCCCGATGGGTAGCGGCGGCGGTAGTCCGCGCGTGTCGTCGACCCGTAGCACCGCGATATCGTAGTTCGGAGAGGCGCCGACGATGCGGGCCCGCAGCACGCCGCCGGTCGACAACCGGACGGCAACCTGATCGGTGCCATTCACCACGTGGTCGTTGGTGACGATGTGGCCGGCGCCGTCCCAGATGAAGCCGGTGCCCGACTGGTCCTGGCCGTCCGCATCGGGATGCATCGCGTCGAGCTTGCCGGGCCGCGCGACCACCTGAACGACCGACGGCGAAACTCGCTCGAACAGATCGATCGAGGTCCGCTCAATTTCGGCAAGTCCGCCGCGGGGCGTCACCGTGCGCGGCGTGGACGCCGAGAACATCATCCGGTCGATGTACGGCTGGGCGAAATAGAAGCCCACGACGCCCAACAATACGATGATCAAGATTTGTGACGTGCGATCACGCATCCATGGGCTCCTGGAGGCCTCTTGCAAGCAGCGCGAAGGGTTGGCGACACGAATCGACGATGCCACCGACAGAAAAGCATAAGCGGGTTATGAAAACGGCTCAATCGCAGGAGCCCATATGCATCGCGGCTGCGTCATTGCGGGACGATATCGAGCTCCTTGGCCAGCGCGCGCCAACGCTCCTGCTGCTGCCTGATGAACTGGCCGGTACTTTCCGGCGTGCCGGCGCCTTCGGTCGCCAGGCCGAACGACAACAGCCGTTGCCTGATCTCTTGACCCTTGAGAAATTCGCCGATCTCCCGATTCAGACGCGTGACGACATCGGCCGCCGTACCGGTCGGGGCGACAACAGCGAACCAGCCGTTCATCACCACGCCCGGCACCGTCTCGTTGAGGGATGGCAGGTCGGGCAGTCCCGGGAACCGTTGCTCCGAGGTGATCGCGATTCGCCGTACCTTGCCGGCCTGGACGACCGCGTTCGCAGCCGCGACCGAACTGATCATGACCTGGACCATGCCGCCGGCAACATCCTGCGTCATCTGCCCGGCGGATCGATAGGGCACCTCGGTCAGTCCGAGATCACCGCGCCGATTGAGCAGTTTGGCAGCGACTCCCGCCGCGCCCGCGGTGGTGTCGAAGGCGACCGAAAGCTTGCCCCGGTTGGCCTTGGCATAGGCGACGAACTCGGCAGGCGAACTGACCGGCAGACCGGCATTTACCGACAGCATCTGCGGGCCGAGGCTGCAGACCATCGCAACCGGTGTAAAGTCGCGAGCCGGATCGTAGGGAAGCTGCTTGAACGACACCGGATTGATCGCCATGCCCGACGTATTGGTGAACAACAGCGTTTGACCGTCCGGCGCGGCGCGCGCAACTGCCTGATGGGCGATGATCCCGGATGCTCCGGGCATGTTCTCGACGATGATCGGTTGTCCGAGGGAGCGTCCGACACCGTCGGCCAGCATCCGCGCCATCACGTCGGTCGCGGCTCCCGGTCCGGTCGGAACGATGAGTTTCACCGGCCGTTGCGGCCAGGACTGGGCGAATGCGGCATCGGCCGATGCAATCAGCGCAAAGCAGATCAGCACACGATGGAGGAGTTTCATTCTGCACCCGGCGGTTTTCAGAACTGCCGGCAGTGTATGGTAGCCGTCGCGGTTCGCAAGCGGAGGGCGGCGTAATGGGCAATGAGCTTCTGTTGGTCGGCAGCATCCCGTTGGATACTCCGCAGGAGGTGTTCGAGGCATTTGGTGCCCCGTTGGGCAAATACCTGTTTGCGATGCCCGACGGCGAGGTTGGGCCGCGCCGCCACTGGATCAGCCGGGTGCACTATCAGGTGCTCGCCGGCCACCCCGAACTCGAAGTGGTGCAGCGGCCGGCGCCCGACGAGCGCGGCGTGGAGCGGCAGTTTCCGCGCAACGCCGCCGACGCCTGGTGGTTCAAGGTCAAGGATGACGTCAAGCAGGTGCGCTTCGGCGATCCGGGCTGGCGGCTCGGTTATGCGCGCGACGCCATCAACTCTTATTTCGTGTTCAGCGTGATGAAGGAGCGCGGCCTGTTGCCGCCGCATCTGCGCTTCCAGGTGTCGATCCCGATGGTCAACAGCGTGCTGCCGCCGCGCATCTTTCCCAACCGCGACGATCTCGAAAAGATCAGGCCGGGCTATGAGGCGGCAACCCGGGCCGAGATCGAAACCATCGTCGAAAAAATTCCCGCGCGCGAGCTTGCCATCCAATGGGATTGTTCGACCGAGGTTCAAGATTCCTACGGCAGCATTCCGGGCTATCCGCTCGCCGGCGCGGTCGAGCGTAACCTGGTCGAAGTGCGAAATCTGTCGCCGCACATCCCCGAGGAGGTCGCGCTCGGCTATCACCTCTGCTTCGGTACGCTGGGCGGCTGGCCGCGGTTCCAGCCTGACGATCTTGGTCAGGCGGTCGAACTCGCCAATGCGTTCATTACCGCATCGGGCCGGCGCGTCGACTGGATTCATATTCCCGTGCTCGATCGCAGCGACGACGCATTCTTCGCGCCGCTGGCAAACCTCAAACCGCAGGGCGCGCGCGTCTATCTTGGCGCGATCCACAACATGGAGCGGTTCGGCGATCGGATCGCCACGGCACGCAAGTATCTGCCACAGTTCGGCCTCGGCGCTTATTGCGGGTTCGGACGGCTGCCGCCTGCCGAGCTGTCGACGATCCTCGCCGATCACCTGAAGGCGGCCGAGGTGGCGAATGCCTAACTCAAAATGAGTCCCACCATGTCCAGGCGAGCTTGCCGATGCCAATGGCCACCACGCACGCGATCAGGACCAGGAAGATCGAGACCGCGAGGTTGGCCTGCTTTTTGAATTCCTGAAAATTCGCGCTGAGCCGCGTCGGCCGCCGGAAGAGCATCGCGCGCACGAACAGCACGATCGGGATTGCCGCCGCGATAAAGGCGATGATCTTGAATATCATGGTTCCCCGTTCGTAGTCGCCGCGTGCGGTCCGCGCAATGGGGAGGTTCGTGCACCGTAAGCGTTCGGGGTCGTCAGTCCGGTATCGGAATCACGATCACGTCGGCGTCCGGCGGTTCGGCAAACAGCCGTTCGACGTCGGCGCGGCGGCGCTCCAGGGCAAGCCGCTGGTTGATGTAGCCCTTGTCGGTGATCTCGTTGGCGTCGATGGACGGAGCATCGGGTAGCAGAACCACGCGTGCGATGCGCTCCGACGAACCGCGATGTTCGGTATTCCACTTGGCGAGCGCGCTGCGCACGTGCTCGCGGACGGCCGGATGCCGCGCCAGTTCGGGCAGGGGGCATTCGGCGCCGATCAACCGCTGGCAGCCGCCAAGGTTGAGCCAGGCCAGGAGGCCGATGGAGGCGCGGTTCTCACCGGCCACGATCGCGTCCTGCACCGCCGGCGAACTTGCCGCCAGCACGCCGACCCGCAGTGCGCCGACCCCGACCCAGGTGCCGGTGGTGAGCTTGAAGTCCTCGGTAAGGCGGCCATCGAAGACGATGCCCCGCCGCGGTTCGGCCTGTTCGGTGAAGCGCACCGCATCGCCGGGCTTGTAAAATCCTTCCTCGTCGAATGCGTCGGAGGTGAGATCGGGACGCTTCCAGTAGCCCGGCGTGACGTTCGGGCCGCGCACGCGGACTTCGAGCTTTTCGCCGGTCGGCACCAACTTGAGTTCGACCCCCGGCACCGGCACGCCGATCGGCCCGGCGCGGTCGATGATGAAATGCGCCGCGGTGGCGACCGGCGAAGTCTCGGTGGTGCCCCACGAGGAGGTCATCGGCACCCGCTGGCCGCTGACAGGCTCGGAGACGGCTTCAAGCCGTGCCCACAAATCCTGCGGCAGCGCGGCGCCGGCATAGAAGATGAGGCGCAGCTTGGCGAAAAACGATCGGGCCAGCGCCTCGTCCTTCTCCAGGAATGGCAGCAGCGCAGCATACCCGGCCGGGACGTTGAAATAGATGGTCGGTGAAATCTCGCCGAGATTTCTCACGGTCTGCTCGATCAGGCCAGGGACCGGACGGCCGCCGTCGATGAACAGTGTACCGGCATGTCGCAGCACCAGGTTGAAGTTGTGGTTGGCACCGAAGGTGTGGTTCCAGGGCAGCCAGTCGAGCAAGGTGAGCGGCCCCTCGTCGACGAATGGCCAGATCTGTGCCAGCTGCTGTTGGTTGGCGGTGAGCATGCCGTGGGTGTTGATCACGCCCTTCGGCAGACCGGTCGAGCCGGACGTGAACAGGAACTTGGCGATGGTGTCGGGCCGGATCGCCGCCACCGCCTGTTCGAGTGATGGTCCCGGGCGGGTGTCCTCCATTGTCTCGAACAGCGTCACGCCGGGCAGGTTCGCGCCGTTGTTGCCGGTGAGGACCTCTACGCCGGCGAGGTCGAGCGCGGCCAGCGAACGGGCGAACGGGCCGGTGTCTGCCACATAGATCAGTCCTGGCTTGAGCAGGGCGGCGATGTACTTGAGCTTGACGTGATCCTGGCTCTGCAGCGAATAGGCAACCGAGATCGGTGCCACCGGGACACCGGCGGTGTGGCCGGCGAGCGTCAGCAATGCATGGTCGACGCTGTTGGCTGACAGAACCATGACCGGGCGTTCGGCGCTCAGGCCGCGCTCGATCAGCCCCTGCGCCAGCGAATCGACCAGACCGCGCGCCTCTTCGTAGGTGAGCTCGCGCCAGGCCGCGGTTGCATCGCGCTCGGCGAGGAACAGGCCGTCCGGATTGCGCTCGGCTGCGTCGCGAAACAGCCGGGCGAGGCTCGGCTGATAGGCGGAAAGTGGCGTTGTCGAACGCAGCCGCAGGCTGCCGTCCGGCGCCTCTTCGCGAACGATGTGCGGCTCGGCGTAGGCAATCGGACGCAGTGGCGCCGGCATCAGGGCTTCCTCCCAACGGGCCTTTGGCTCCGACCAATCTGTCCCCACGGCTTTGACGGGCGACTTGAAGCATCATAATGCACAATGGCAGGGTAGGGCACGGTCCGCAGCCGCGGATCGGGAAGTCTAGGACCATCATGACCGACGCGAATTCCAATCCCGCGACCCTGGTGACGGCCGCCCTCCTCGTCATCGGCGATGAAATCCTGTCCGGGCGCACCAAGGACAAGAACATCGGCTACATCGCCGAGTATCTCACCGCGGTCGGCATCGACTTGATGGAGGTCCGCGTCGTGGGCGACGAGGAATCGGCCATCGTCGACGCGCTCAATGCGCTGCGCCACCGCTACACCTACGTCTTCACCACCGGCGGCATCGGCCCGACCCACGACGATATTACCGCCGACTGCGTCGCCAAGGCGTTCGGCGTCTCGATCGACGTCGATCCGCGCGCGCTCGCCATCCTCGAGGAGCGGGTCGCTGCCACCGGTTCGCAGATGAACGAGGCGCGCCTGCGCATGACCCGCATCCCCAAAGGCGCCGACCTCGTGCTCAACAAGGTCTCGGGCGCACCCGGCATCTGGATCGGAAACGTCATCGTCATGGCCGGCGTGCCGTCGATCATGCAGGCGATGCTCGACGAGGTCGCGCCCAAACTCAAGACCGGCGTGCGGATGCTGTCCGAGACCGTGCTGGCCAATGCGCGCGAAGGCGACATCGGCAGCCAGCTCGGCGAGATCGCCAAGGCTAATCCCGACGTTGCGATCGGCAGCTATCCGTTCTTCGATCCGCAGCACGGGCCTAACACCAACGTGGTACTTCGGGCGCGCGATGCGTCCAAGCTGGCTGTCGCCAAACGAGCGGTCGAAGAGATGCTGGTGCGGGTCGTGGGGGCGCAAACGAGCGGCGCCTGAGCGCGCCGGGAGCCGGAGCCTGTCATGACATACGATGTCGATCTCTTCCGTCGCCGCATGCTGCGCGGCGCACTCGCCGCTGGCGGCGTTGGTCTTGTTGTCGGTCGGCCGGATTTGGGGGAAGCACAGGAACTCGCGGCGACGCCGCAGTGCCGTGACGGCGACGCGCCGACGGTCCGCCAGACCGACGGACCCTACTTCAGGCCGAACTCGCCGCAGCGGGCCGATCTTGTCGAGCCGGACACCAAAGGGCGGCCGGTCGAAATCGCCGGCCAGGTGCTGACGCGCGGGTGCCGTCCGGTGCCGCTTGCGCTGCTCGATCTCTGGCACGCCGACGAGTTTGGCGAATACGACAACCGCGGCTTCCGCTACCGCGGCCACCTGTTCGCCGATGACGAAGGCCGCTACCGCTTCCGCACCATACTGCCGGCGCGCTATCCCGGCCGCACCCGCCACTATCACATCAAGGTGCAGGCGCCGGAACGGCCGGTCCTCACCACTCAGCTCTACTTCCCGGACGAGCCGGGCAACGAGCGCGACTTCCTGTTCCGCCGCGAACTGGTGATGCGGACCACGGAGGCCGGAGACGGCCTCGCGGCGCGGTTCGATTTTGTCCTCGACATGCGCTAGAAGGCTCGCGTCTTTTTCCGGGGGAGGAACCATGGCGCAGCCGATGCCGACGATATCGCCGCAGCAGCAGAAGGCGTTCCCGGTGTCGTGGGACCAGTTTCACCGCGACTCCCGGGCACTGGTCTGGCGGCTCGCCGGCGCCGGGCCGTTCGAGGCGATCGTCTGCGTAACGCGCGGCGGCCTCGTTCCGGCGACCATCGTGGCGCGCGAACTCGACATCCGGCTGATCGAGACCGTGTGTGTCGCGAGCTATTCGCACCAGACGCAAGGCGAACTGCGCGTGCTCAAGGGCGTGGCCCCGAGCATCGTCGCGCTCGGCGGCGGCGAGGGGAAGGGCGTACTTATCGTCGATGACCTGGTCGATACCGGCAAGACCGCCAAGGTGGTGCGCGACCTCCTGCCGAAGGCGCATTTCGCCACCGTCTATGCCAAGCCCATGGGACGGCCGCTGGTTGATACCTTCATCACCGAGGTGTCGCAGGACACCTGGATCTACTTTCCGTGGGATACCGGCTTGGCGTTCCAGCCGCCAATCCGCGGCAGCGAGACCTGACGGGGAATGTGTGCGGCAGCTGGCCGGCAGGCGGGGGAGACGAGCGCGTCCGCAGCCGCTATCATCGAGCCACGCAATGCGTCGGACCATCAGAACGGAGACCCGCCATGGACGCCGTGACGCCGAAGTCGAAGCCCGCCGCCGACGAGCATTCCCATGTGGTCCGTCCGGCCGAGATGGAGTGGCAGAAGACGCGCTTTCCCGGCTGCGAGATGAAGACCCTGTTGTTCGATGCCGAGACCGGGCTTGCGACGGCGCTGATGAAGTTCGCGCCGGGCGCGGTGCTGCCTGACCACGAGCACGTCAAGATCGAGCAGACCTTCGTGCTGGAGGGCAAGCTGGTCGACAAGGAAGGGCCGGCCGCCGGGCTCGAGGTTGTGAAGGGCGAGTTCGTCTGGCGGGAAGCGGGCAGTCGGCACGTCGCCTGGACGCCGGAGGGCGGGTTGATGCTCGCCATGTTCCAGATCCCGAACCGGTTCCACGAAAAGGACGGCCGCATCACCGACAGCGCCGGCCAGGACTGGGCCGCGATCTGGGGCCACGCGCTTAAGGACTGAGGCTGGCGGCGCGGCTCGTGCGCCGCATTCTCCGCCCGGCCTATTGGTGTCCGACATTGGGCGCGCGCGAAAAGCCTGCACCTTCTGCATCGATGCGCTAGAACGCAGCGAGGCCGCGTGGTGGAATGGTAGACACAGCAGACTTAAAATCTGCTTCTGGGTAACCGGAGTGCCGGTTCGAGTCCGGCCGCGGCCACCAAGGTTGTCTCCGTCGGCGAACGGTTTGCCATGAAATGCATTCCCAGGCCTCGCATGTGGCTGCAGGTTGCCACCGGCATCGTCATGCTGACGCTGATCGCACCTGCGGCGGCGCAGTATCGCTCGCTACCGCCGTCGCCCGCGCAGATGCCGCCGCCGTCGCCCGCGCCGATGCTACCGCCGTTGCCGGCGCCGATGACCGTCCCGCGCCCGCCGCCTGAAATCGCGGCGCCGGTGCCGGTCGTTCCGGAAGGCGAGGCGCGGCAAACCGAGCGAGTGTGCATCGAGAAAGAGATGTGCGTCGACGTGCCGGTGTCGCAGCAAGCGCAGCCAGGTTCGGGCGAGCGGAAATAGCTGCGAGCCGGGGCGACTTGACCACACGATACTTGACCGGCTTTGCGACCTCGTGTACTTTGCAATACAAAGTTCGGGGTGGTCATGCAGGATTTCCGCAAGGCGCTCGCCGATATCGACGCGATCAAGGGGCAGGTCGCGCGGGCAACGGTGTTCCGCGGCTATGGTCCTGCCACCGTGGCGCTGACCGGTGCGGTAGCGTTGCTCGCAGCGGGCGTGCAGGCAATCTGGCTCGACAATCCCGCTTTGCAGATTTCGACCTATCTGTCGATCTGGGTGACGGCCGCAGCGCTATCGGCCGTGTTGATCGGCGCCGAGACCATCACCCGCTCGCGGCGGCTGCATTCCGCGCTTGCCGACGAAATGATCTACGCGGCGATCGAGCAACTCATTCCACCGGCGGTCGCCGGCACGCTTCTGACCTTCGTGCTGGTCCGCTTCGCGCCCGACAACGTCTGGATGCTTCCAGGCCTTTGGCAGATTTTGTTCAGCCTCGGCGTGTTCGCGTCGTGCCGGCTGCTGCCAAAGCCCCTGTTCATCGTAGGTGCCTGGTATCTGGCGTCGGGCCTCGTCTGTCTCGTGATCGGCGCGGGCGGCGCGATCCTGTCGCCGTGGGCCATGGGCGTTCCGTTCGGCATCGGACAGTTGCTTGCGGCCGCGATTTTGTATGCGACGCTCGGAGGCCCCGATGGCGAAGAGTAATCCGGCGAAAGCGCAGACCGGGCGATTCTCCTATGAGGGCCTCGACCGCGTCATCCACGAAAAGGCGCGACTCGGCGTACTCACCTCGCTGATCGCACACCCCAAGGGGTTGGTGTTTGCCGACCTGAAGCGGTTGTGCGGGCTGACCGACGGCAATCTGAGCCGTCATCTGCAGGTGCTGCAGGAGGCCGGGCTGGTCGAGATTCTCAAGGGCTATGAGCAGAACCGTCCGCAGACGATTTGCCGGATCACGCCAAGCGGACGGCGGCGCTTCCTGAACTATCTCAGCGTGCTCGAACAGGTCGTGCGCGATGCCGCGGACGCGGCCGCGTTCGTCGGTGAGCCCGCGCCGGTACGCCCGTAACCCTTTCGTATTTTTTTGTCCGGAGACTTTACGATGCAAAGTGCTCTTGAGTGCAGACCGAAACTTCACATTGCCATCATCATGGACGGCAACGGCCGCTGGGCCACGGCGCGCGGGCTTGCACGCACGGCGGGGCACCGTGCCGGCGTCGAGACCGTGCGGCGCGTCTGCGAGGCCGCGCGCGATCTCGGCGTCACGACGCTCACGCTGTTTGCGTTCTCGGCCGACAATTGGCGGCGGCCGCCGGCGGAAGTGGGAGCGTTGATGGGATTGCTTCGTCATTACCTGCGCAACGAAGTTGCAAAGCTGATCGACAACGGCACCCGGCTGTCGATCATCGGGCGGCGCGACCGGCTGCCCGGCGACCTCGCGGAAGACCTGGCAGACGCCGAGGCGGCGACCGCCGCGGGCGACGCGCTGCATTTGCGGATCGCGCTCGACTACTCGTCGCGCGATGCCATCCTGCAGGCCGCGTCCGTTGTCGATGGCAATGGAGGCCTCACCCGCGAAGCCTTCGGCCGGCTGCTGTCCGGCCGGGACGCGAGCGGCGATGTCGATCTGTTGATCCGTACCGGCGGCGAGAAGCGGCTGTCCGACTTTCTGCTGTGGGAATGCGCCTATGCGGAGCTCTATTTCACCGATCGCATGTGGCCCGACTTCGACGGCGAAGACCTCGCCGGTGCGATGATGGATTTTCGCGGGCGCGAGCGCCGCTTTGGCGCCCTCGGCGCCGGCGAGGCGAATGCCGGCCTGATGCCAAGCGCTGCCTGAAATCGCAAAACCCCCGCAGCGACGACTCGCCCCACGCGCCGCCTCAGCCGATCTTGATCATCCCGCTCCAGAACTGTTGGCCGGCGCCGGTGTCGACGTCGTATTTGCGCTCGAAGCTGAGCCGGCCGTCAGGGCCGATGCGATAGACCATGAGGCCGGCGGTCAGCGTTTTGATCTCGCTGCCGTCGCGCACCAGGATCGGTCGGATGCTCGCGGCGACAAGGAGCCGTCCGCCCGGGTCGATGCCGAAGGTCCGAAGGTGGATGCCGTGGCCCTCGGCGGTCTGAATGAGCGTCGGCTCGCCGGTTGCCGGGTCAATGGCGAACACCGCGATGCTGTTCTCGCCGCCGGCGAACACCTTGCGGCCGCCGTCGTCGGTTTCGCGCCGGTTGCGGTTGGTGACGTAGACGAAGCGGCCGTTCGGGTGAACATGGATCGCTCCAGCCTGCTGCCCCGGCTTAGCGTGCGCGGGGTCCATGAGCGTGTCGTTCACGAACAACGGATCGCGCCTGAGGGTGCCGTCGCTCTGCTGGGCGTAGACCGCGAGCCGGTTCTGCCGCTCGACCGAAACGAACACCCATGGCTTCGTCGGATGGAAATCGATGTGCCGCGGCCCGAAGCCGGTGCCGCCGTCCGGCGCGATCGACGCCTTGTCGGTCAGCACGCCCTCGTTGAATCCATAAACTTTCAGCGCGCCAGGATCTTCCGCCTTGTCGGCAGTGGCGTCGCTGCCGCGAGTGACCAGAATGGCCGTCCGGTTGCCGGGCGTGGTGAGGATTTGGTGCGCGTAGAGGCCCGTGTCGAGCGGCCCAAGTTGCTCGACCTTTGCGCCGATGGTGCCGTCCGCAGCCAAGCGATGCACCGTGACGCCGCTCGGATTATTATAGGCGATCAGCAAGAACTTGCCGGTACGATCGACGCTGACGTGGAGTGGTCGCGAGGCCAGCGCCGCCGCCTCGCCGTGCGGCTGGAGCACGCCGGTCGCTTCATCCAGCCGGAATGCACTCGCCCAATGGCGGTCTCCGATGACGCCGGGGCCGCCGTTGCTCGACACCACGTAGAGCCACTGCCGAGAGGGATGCAGCCAGGCATACTGGACATTCGCTGGCAGCGTGACCGTGGCACGCTTCTGCAAGACGGCGGCATCGAAGTCGATGTCATAGAGGTCGAGGTGCGGCCCGGCGCTGGCATAGAGAACGGTCTTGTCTTGCACGCAGTCACTCCCGGCGTTAATGCCAACGGCCGTCGCTGGTGTCCCGATTCCGAAGTTCGCAGCATTCTGCGGCACCCACATTAGCGAACTTCGGAATCGAAGGACACCAGCAATTTGTTGGTCCAGGGGTGGCTCATTCAGAAATCCGCATTTCGGATTTGCGGCAGGATGATGCGGGTTTCTGAATCGCCACACTGGCTCGTTTTCGGCGATCAACTTCCTTAAGCTACCGGTCGGACAGATCAACAGACTTAGTCGGGGTGTGGAGGATGCGTCTCAAGGACAAGGTTGCGGTGATCGTCGGCGCGGGTCAATCGCCCGGCACCGGCATGGGCAACGGCCGCGCCACGGTGCTGCGCTTCACGCAGGAAGGTGCGAAGGTGCTCGCTGTCGACAACAATCTCGCCTCCGCCGACGAAACCGTCGCGATGGCGAAGGAAGGCAGTCGCGGCGAATGCGTCGCCTGGGAGGCCGACGTCACCCGCGAGAAGACGCTTGCGGCGATGATCGACGCGGCGCGCGAGCGCTGGGGGCGCGTCGATATCCTGCACTACAATGTCGGCGTCAGCCTTGCCGGCGGCGATGCACCCATCCTCGATATCACCGAGGAGGCGTTCGACCGGGTCATGACCATCAACCTGCGCGGCTGCATGATGTCGGTAAAGCACGTGCTGCCGGTGATGCGCGAGCAGCGCTCCGGCGTCATCCTCACCATCTCGTCGCTGGCCGCCTGGGAGATGTACCCGTACGTCACCTACAAGGCGACCAAGGCGGGAATGATCGCCTTCACCCAGCAGATGGCCATCCAGAACGCCGAATACGGCATCCGCGCCAATGTCATCCTGCCGGGGCTGATGGACACGCCGATGGCGGTGGACACCCGGGCGCGCCACAGCGGCAAGAGCCGGGCCGAGGTGGCCGCGGCGCGCGACGCCCAGGTGCCGCTGCGCGGCCGCATGGGAACCGCCTGGGACGTCGCCAACGCGGCGCTGTTTCTCGCCTCCGATGAGGCGAACTTCATCACCGGCGCGGCGCTGCCGGTCGATGGCGGCTCGCTCGTGCGCATCGGTTGAGGGCGCGCTCTCACTGTCGAAAGTGGCGCTGTCATCAAGACGGCGTATTTTCCGGGCAGAGCAATTTTGTCTACAGTACCAGATATTTACCGGCGGGTCCGCGAGGCCGTTGTGATGGAGTTCGGCGCGGGTAGATGGGCAGGATGGTCTTGACCGCGAGTGGCCTCAGGCGGTGTGCGTCTGCTGCGGTGGCCGGCAGCGCGACGGTCGTCGCCCTGGCAACGGCGCTCGGCGGCTGCTCCACCTCCGGCGTCGACAGCTCGTTCACGGTGTTCGCCGATCCCGCGAAGTACCTTTACTACTCCTGCGACCAGATCAACGCGCAGTTGAAGCACTGGTCGGGGCGCGAGCAGGAACTCCGGCTGCTGATGGAGAAGGCCGAGCAGGGCGCAGCCGGTGCGGTCGTCAACGTCATCGCCTACAAGGCCGACTACGTCGCCGCCACTGAGGAGTTGAAGCTTCTCAACAAGGCCGCGCGCGAGAAGCACTGCATCACGCCCGGAAACTGGGGCAGCAGCACCGTCATCCGCTGACGCGCGAGGTAGCCGGTCAGAACGGCACGTTGCCAGGAAACAGAACGCGCGCGACATCCCTGAAGATTGCGCTGGCGACGTCGGGCTTGTCCTTCGGCTGCTGCTGGCTGTTGACGAACACGACGATCGTCGCGTCCATTGCCGGCAGGTAATACGCTCCCGTGTTGTAGCCGGTGATGCCGCCGGTGTAGCCGAACCAGCCGGCCGAGCAGCCGATGCCAAGGCCGAACGCGAGATTGGGCTTGCCGACCGGCAGGCACGTCAATCGCTGCTTCTGCATCGCGGCGCTGTTGGTCGTGCCGGTGACATAGGCTTTGACCCAGACCTTCATGTCGGCCATGTCGGAGATCATGGCGCCTGCCGCCCAGGAGACCGACGGCGGCAGTGCAACGCTCTCGTCCTTCCAGGCGCCCTTTGCGTCTAGCATGTAGCCGTGCGCGTAGGGTGAGGGCATTCCCGGGTCGGTCGCGGGGAAGGTCGTGTTGCGCAGACCCATCGGCACGAGCAGTCGGGTCTCGATCTGGTGCTCGACGGTATCTTTCGTCACCGCCTCGATGATCATGCCGAGCAGCATGTAATTGGTGTTGCTGTAATTGTATTGCGTGCCGGGAGCGAACAGCCGCGGCTGGTCGAGCGCCAGTTGCAGCCAATGGTGACGGTCGAATTTCGCATTCGGCTTGATGTCCAGCGCCTGGAACGCCGGGAGCGCGTAAAGGTCGAGCAGGCCGCTGCGCATCTCCATCATTTGCCGGATGGTGATGCGGTCGGCGTCCGGCATTTTGACGTTGAGATTGAACTTGGCGACCGAGTCGTCGAGGCCGAGCCGGCCTTCCTGGGCGAGCTGCAGCAGGACGGTGACGACGAAAGTCTTGGTGTTGCTGCCGATACGAAACTTGTCGTTGACCGACATCGCACCGTGCGGCGAGAGCTGGCCCGCGCCGATGCCTTTGACGACCGAGCGGCCGCCGGACGCCCAGACGC
>JBFXEX010000024.1:0-57324 GCA_050179645.1 Xanthobacteraceae bacterium
CCGAGCACGCGGCCGATCGCGACGTCGATCATCGTGATCATGCCGTAGGTGAGCGCGCTGCACTGACGCACCGCGGTCTCGTCGGTCAACGCGAACGGCGGCGGGCCGCTGGCATTCGATTTGCCGGCGGCCGCCGCGGCGCGAAGCTCCCGCTGAAAAGCAGGCTCGTGGGCGTCGACGTGATGAAAGCTCTTGGGCAGCGGGATCGCCGCCGGATCGTACATGTCGAAATAGCGGCCGGGCGGCGTGAACGGATGATGCGGGTCCGGAAACGAGCATTGCAGAAAGAACGGCTCGCCGCCCGATGTCTGCGCGTGGCGTTCCAGATAGCCAATGGTTTCTTCCGCCACGAATGACGTGGGATAGAGCTCCTCCGGCACCGCGGTGCGCCACGCCTGCGGCGCGACGAGACCCGGCGCCGGCAGCGCATTGCGCCAGCCGCGCAGGCTTGCGGGGTCGGTCGCGCGATCCCTCAGCCAGCCGCTGTAGTGGCCGAACACCTGGTCGCCGTGGCCGTCGGCAAAGCGCACGAAATCGAAGCCGTAATACGGGCTCGGCACCGTTCGATCCGGATTCTCCATCCAGAGCTTGCCGATCTCGACCTCGTAGGCCGGCCCCGAGCGGCGGCGGCGGTTTGCCTCGCGCAGTTCGTTCGGCGGAAGCGCAAGGCCGTCCTTTGCCTCGATGCGGTTCGGTACCGCATGGCTGGTCATGTCCTGAAGATGCGATTTGCCGATCAGCGCAGTGCGATAACCCGCGTCCCGCAGCAGGTCGACGAACGTCACGGCATCGAGGTCGAGCGGAATGCCGTTGTGACGGGAGCCATTCACGGTCGGCATGCGGCCGGTCATCAGCACGATGCGGTTCGGCATGCAGATCGGGCACGCGACGTAGAAGTTCTCGAAGCGCAGACCGTCGGCCGCGATGCCGTCAATGTTCGGCGTCCGGACGATCGGGTTGCCGTAGCAGCCGAGGTGATCGACGCGGTGCTGGTCGGTGATGAAGAACAGAAAATTCGGTCTTGTCGTTGTCACGAGCTGCAACTCCTTCGCGCTGCGTTAGACAATGCTCTATCGAATCGTCATGCCCGGCCTTGTGCCGGGCATCGACGTCTTCGTTGTTGCACTACCAAGACGTGGATGCCCGGGAACAAACCCGGCCATGACGGATCGAGGCTGTCGCGCTTCGCTACCGCGCCACCATCAAGGGTTGATCTTGATGTTGGCGTCCTTGATGACCTTGGACCAGTGCGCGACCTCGTCGCGCACCAGCTTGCCGAATGCCTCCGGCGTGCCGCCGGCGGTATCGGCCCCTACCTTGGCAAAGGCGGCGCGCACCTTGTCGAGCTTCAACGCCTTGTTGATGGCGGCGTTGAGCTGCGCGATCACCGGCGCGGGCGTTCCGGATTTGACCAGGATGCCGGCCCAGTCCTCGCTGGCGAGCTTGGGATAGCCGGACTCGACGATGGTCGGCACCTCCTTGAGAACCGGCACGCGGTTCTGGCTCATCGCCACCAGCGCCTTGAGCTTGCCGGCGGCGATCAGATCGACCACCGCGACCGCGGTGATGAACTGATAGGTGTTGGTGCCGTTGATGATATCGGCGATCGCCTGCGAATTCCCCTTGTAGGGCACGTGGAGGGTCTGCACGCCGGTCTCGAGCTTGAACAATTCGCCGAGCAGGTGCGCCGGCGTGCCAAAGCCGCCGGACGAGAACGTGTGCTTGCCGGGATCGCGCTTGAGATAGGCGATGAACTCCGGCAGCGTCTTGGCGGGCGACGACTGCGCCACCACGAGCACGTTATAGGTCTTGCCCAGCTGGATCACCGGCGCGAAGTCGGTCTCGACGTGCAGCTTGGCGCTCGGAACAAGGGTCTGGGCCGCGGCGATCGGCGCCGTCACGGAGGCCAGCGTGTAACCGTCGGCGGGCTGGCGCAGCGCTTCGAGGGCGCCGATCGTCATGGCTCCGCCGGGCTTGTTCTCGACCACGATCGTCCAGCCCTCGGCCTCCGAAATCGCGTTGCCGACAATGCGGGCCAGGATGTCGGGCGGCGAGCCTCCGGGCGCCGGCACGAGAATCCGGATCGGCTTGGACGGGTATGCCTGCGCCAAGGCCGGTCGGACGAACGGGATGCCGATGCCGGCCACGGCCAGGCCCTTGAAGACCTCTCGTCTGTTCATGGTGTTTTCTCCCTGACTCTTTTGTTTCGTCGTTTTTGTCTTACGGGACTCGGCGGCCCCCCTCCCTCTTGCGAGGAGGGTGCACACCGAGTTCGCGGCTCGTTGTGTCACCCAGCGAAGCATCTTCTGGCACGAGACCGCGGATGGCGAGCCGCGCCTCGCCGCGGCCGGTCGTCACAGCGCCGTCACCGCGCCGCGCTCGATGCGGAAAGCGCGCGAAAGCAGGTCGGCGACCTGGCCCTCGTTGGATTCGGCGATCAGGATCGACATGCCCTGCGCCTTCAGGCCGGCAATCACCTCGCCCAGCCGCCGCGCGAGCGCGGGCGCGAGCCCCTCGAACGGCTCGTCGAGCAGGAGAAGCTGCGTCCCGGCCATCAGCGCGCGCGCCAGCGCCACCATCTTCTGCTGGCCGCCCGACAGTTCGAGCGAGCGCCGCGCGCGGAATGCCTCGATCTCCGGCATGATCGAGAAGATCCATTTCATCCGCTCATCCTTGTTGGCGATGTCGGTCGTCCAGGTCGGCAGCAGGATGTTCTCCTCGACGGTGAAGCCCGGCACCAGGCGCCGGTCCTCCGGCATGTAGCCGATGCCAAGCCCGACCCGGCCATGCGGCGGCAGCGCCAACAGGTCGACGCTGCCGAGTTCGGCCTTGCCGGTCGCCGGGATCGCGCCCATCAGCGCGCGCATCAGCGTGGTCTTGCCGGCGCCGTTGCGGCCGATCAGCCCGCACATCTCACCCTCGTCGAGCATCAGCGACGCGCCGCGAATGATCGGCACCGGCCCGATCGCCACGTCGAGGCTTTCGACCCTAAGCACGCGGCGCCTCCAGGCGAGGCCGGGTGGTGCCGCTGATCAGTTCCTGCACGCGAGCGTCGCCAAGCGCGGCGTCCGGCGTGCCGTCGGCGATCACGGTGCCGTCGTAGAACGCCAGCACGCGGTCGGCGAAGCGCGCGACGATCTCCATGTCGTGCTCGACGAACAGCACGGTGAGCTTGCGGGTCTTCATCGCCGACATCACCACGTCCATCAGGCCGAATTTCTCCTCGACCGAGATGCCGCTGGTCGGCTCGTCCAGCAGCAGCACGCGCGGCGAGCCCATCACCGCCATCGCGATGTCGAGCAGCTTGCGCACGCCCTGCGGCAACGCAGATGCGCGGGCATCGCGGTAAGCCGCGATGCGGAACAGTTCGACCGCAGCCTCGGCCTCGGTCAGCGTCTGCGGCGTCTTCAGCGGCGCCAGCACGTGCGCCAGCGGGTGCTCCGATTTGCGCGCGATGGCGGCGGCCGCACACATGTTCTCGAACACCGTGAGCGAGGGGAAGATCTGCGCCACCTGGAACGACCGAGAGATGCCGAGTCGGGTGATCTCGCGCGACGGCTTGCCGGTGATGTCGCGGTCCTCGAACCGGATGGTGCCCCTGGTCGGCCGCAGATGTCCGGTGATCATATTGATGAAGGTGGTCTTGCCGGCGCCATTTGCACCAATAATTCCCACGGTCTGGAGCGGCGGCACGTCGACTGTGATGTCGCGCGCGGCCACGATCGAGCCGAAGGTCTTCTCCAGGTCGCGGACCGAGAGGATCGCGGTCATGCGCCGCCTCCCGGCGAACGCCGCAGTCTGATAAAGAACGAGCCGAGGCCCTCGGGCAGGAACAGGATCGTCAGCAGCAGCGCCGAGCCGAGGATGATCTGCCAGGTGCCGGGCATGATGTCGAACGCGATGGTGCGCACCAGCTCGAACACGAACGAGCCGACGAACGCCGCCGCGACCGATGCGGTGCCGGCCAATACCGTCACGAACACGAAGCCGCCGGACGTCGTCCAGTACGCCATGTTGGGATCGACGTGCCCGACCACCATTGCGGCCAGCGCGCCGCCGACCCCGGCCAGCACGCCGGCGATGACCAGCTTGAGGTGAATGAGGCGGTTGACCGAGATGCCGAGATACTCAACGCGGATTTCGTTATCGCGCACCGGCACCGCCAGCGCGCCCGCCAGGGTGCGGAAGTAGTGCGCCACCAAGAGCGCGGCGAGCGCCGAGCAGCCGAGCACCAGCCAATACAATGTCAGCGTCATCGCCGGGCCTTCCGGCCGATAGCCGAACAGCGTACCGGATTCGACGTGGAAGCCGTCGGTCGAGCCGAGTGCCTCCGATTTCACCAGCACGCCCCACAGGATCATCGACATCGCCAGGCTCAGCATGGCGAAGAAGATGTCGCGGTAGCGCGCCAGCAGAAATCCCACCAGGAATGCCACCAGCCCAGCCGCGACCGCCGCGGCGGCGATCAGCACGAACACGTCACGCAGCGGGGTGTAGCGTCCGAGCAACGCCACCACGTAGGCACCGATGGCGTAGAACAGCGCCTGTCCGAACGGCACCAGTCCGGCACGCCACAGGATGATGAGGCCCAGCACCACCAGTGCGTTTGTGAACGCGATGGTGGTGAGCGAGACCAGCCAAGCCGGCATGAACGGCGCGATCGCCGCCAGTGCGGCGAACGCCAGCGCTCCAAGCCATGTCGAACGCGAGGTCCACATGTCAGTTCGTCCGCCCCGAGCGCCTCTGTTGAAATCGCATCGGCACGAGCCACGGACTCGATGCCCACCCTCCCCTGGCGGGGGAGCGGGGTGGGGTGAGCTTTCTCGCAAGCAAATTCACCCCACCCCGCCGCCTCGCGCGCGCTCGGCGTCGACCCTCCCCCTCCAGGGGAGGGTCAGGAAAGGCCGCGCATGGTGCTATTTGCACTCGCATCAGATCTTCCGCGGCTGGACTTGGGTGAACAGGCCGTAGGGGCGGAAGATCAGCACCAGCGCCATCACCGCGTAGATCACGAACAGTTCGAGCTCCGGGACAAGGTGCACGGCGGCGGCGCGACACAGGCCGACGATCAGCGCGCCGATCAGCGCGCCTTCAATCGACCCCATGCCGCCGGTCGCCACCACCGCGAAGGCGAGCACGATCACCTCGACGCCGATGCCGAGCGTCACCGATATTTTCGGCGCCATCACGGCGCCGCCGAGCGCCCCCAGCATTGCGCCGATGACGAAGGTGACGGTGAACACGAGCGTCACGTTGATGCCGAAGGCCGCCGCAGTCTCGCGGTTGAAGATCACCACGTTGAGCAGGCGGCCGTAGCGCGTGTATTTGAGCGCCCAGTAGACCAGGATCGCGACCGCAGCCGCGATCCCGACCAGCAGGATGTCGTAGTTCGACAACGTAAGCTCGCCGATGTCGATACTGCCGGCCGCGACCATCGGCTGATAGGCCGCATACGAACGCGGGCCCCAGATCAACGTGATGACGTCTTCCAGAATCAGGAAGCACGCGTAAGTGACGAGCACGATCACCACTTCGTCCTTGCCGTAGACGAAGCGCAGCACGCCACGTTCGAGGATCAGGCCGAGCACGAGCCCGATCGCCATCGCCAGCAGGATCATGAACAGAAAGCCGCCGGCATCCGGCAGGCCGCGGTCGAAGTAGATGCCGACCGCGGTGGCGGCGCCATAGGCGCCGAAGGCGTAGAACGAGCCGTGCGTCACGTTGAGGATTTTCATCACGCCGAAGATCAGCGTGAGCCCGACCGCCACCAGGAACAGGTAGGCGGCATAGACCAGGCCATCGGTCAGGATTGCGAGAGCGGTCAGCACGGCAGAACCCACGCTTCTGTTCGCAGAACGCTTCGTCGAGATGCAAAGGCTTGGGCCCCAACGTCCCCTCCCCCCTTGAGGGGGAGGGACAGGGAGGGGGGTAGACGCAAACACCGAATCTGCCGCCACCCCCCTCCCCAACCCTCCCCCTCAAGGGGGGAGGGAGCGCACCGGATGCGTGGAGGGAAAGGCGCTACGACACACCAACTGGGCGTCACGCGGCGGGCCTTAGCACTTGGCGCCCTTCATGCCGTCCTTGAGCCAGTCTTCAGAGTTGACGCCGGGCGGCGGGTTCACGCATTCGGCCGGGAACCGCACCACGTCGACGACTTCCGGTTCCTTCTTCTGCTTGTTGAACCGGTAGGTGCCATAGGCGGTTTCCTGAACGCCCTGGTGGCCATTGCCGAGCGTGAGCTTCACCGGACCGCTGGGCCCTTCATATTCGATGCCTTCGAACGCGGCGACGACCTCGTCGGTCGTCGGCTTCATGTTGGCCTTGCCCTTCTGCGCCTTCTCCCATGCGACTTTCAGGCCGAGGACGGCGAGCGCCATCTGATAGGACGGATAGGTCGGCGGCGTGCCGTAGCGATCGATGTAGATCTTGCGGAACCAGTCATTCAGCGCCGACTTGGGCGCGAGCGGCCCGTTCGGTCCGCGGGCGCCGATGATGGTGCCGTCCGGCATCTTGTCGCGCATCCGCCAGATCGCCGATTCGGCCGTGGTACCGATCAGCGGCATGCGCCGGCTCAGGCCGCGCGCGCTGCTCTGATAGATGAAGCCTTCGAGATCGCCGTCCCAGAAGCTCGAATGCAGGGCCTGCGACTTCGAGGTCAGCAGCGTCGAAATCTCCGCGCCGAACTCGCCCGCGAACAGTTTCGGGAACAGTTCCTTGTCGACCTTGGCCTTCGGCGCCAGCACCTTCATGGCGCCGACGAAATCGCGCCAGGAGTCCTGGCCCCAGGCGTAGTTTTGATTGATGCCCGAATAGAGCGTGACGTCTTTCTTCTTGGCGATCAGGTAGCGCGCCGCGCCGGTGTTATCCATGGTGGCGTGCGGGGACGGCCGGAACACGTATTTGCGCGCCTTTTCCTCGAAGATGCGCGGCGTGCCGCAATCGTAATAGACCGTCAGCGCCTTGAGCTCTTCGGCGACCGGCGTCACCGCCAGGCAGCTTCCGGACGAAATGTAGCCGACCACGGCGTCGACCTGATCGCGCTGCACCAGGTTGCGGAATTCGGTGACGACCTGCGCGGTCGAGCCCGCCTCGTCGACGTACTTGGTCTCGATCTTGGCGCCGCCGAGCCCCACGGTGTTGTAGGGCGCAGGCGCGGTGCCGGCGTTGAGCGCCTCGATCACGACCTCGGCGCCGTTGCGGCCCGGGACGCCGAACGGGCTCGCGGCCGGCCCGCTCAGAAACGATACGATTCCGACTTTGACCGGCGCCGCCGCCGGCTGCTGGGCGGATGCGATCGTCGCCGACGCCAGCATCAGTCCGGCAGCCAGACCAAGCGCGCCCACAGGATTTGCAATGCGAGCCTTCATGCGGTTCCTCCTTGTCGGACTTCTATGTTCTGTCCGAACATGTTCCCTGTCTTCAGCAAACGCGATCCGGACGGCATATTCAACCGATTTTCCAGCGCCCGGTAGATGCTAAGATAGCCAAACGATCGGCGCGCGATCCATGACGGTTCGACGCAACCTTGGAACTTGACATGAAGACATTGAACACCGGGCCGCGGGCTGCCGAGCCGGCACAGACTGGACGCGCGGCGCGGCTCATGAGCCGGCAGGGCGATCTGACCGGGCCGACCGCCGGGCTTGCGCCCGGCTATGTGCAGGGCAACCTGGCGATCCTGCCGGCGGCGCTGGCGGGCGACTTTCTGCGCTTCTGCCAGCTCAATCCCAAACCCTGTCCGCTGCTCGCGACCTCGTCGCCGGGCGACTGGCAACTGCCGTCACTCGGCAGCGATCTCGACATTCGCACCGACATTCCGCGCTACCGCGTGTTCCGCAACGGCGAATTGATCGACGAGCCGTATGACGTGCGCGCGCATTGGCGCGACGACCTGGTGAGCTTTGCGCTCGGCTGCTCGTTTTCGTTCGAGGAAGCGCTGATCGAGGACGGCATCGAGCTGCGCCACATTACGCAGGGCACCGCGGTGCCAATGTATCGCACCAATGTGCCGACCACGCCGGCCGGTCCGTTTCACGGTCCGCTGGTGGTGTCGATGCGGCCCCTGACGCCTGCCAACGCAATTCGCGCGATCCAGATCACCACGCGGTTTCCGGCCGTGCACGGCGCGCCGATCCACATCGGACGGCCCGACCTGATCGGCATCAAGGACATCATGAAGCCGGAGTACGGGGATCCGGTGACGATCGAAGACGACGAGATTCCGGTGTTCTGGGCGTGCGGCGTGACGCCGCAGTCGGTGGTCGCGACCGTGAAACCGGAATTCTGCATCACGCATTATCCCGGCAGCATGCTGGTCACCGACCGCCGCAACAGCGAATTCGCCATCATGTGAGCTTGCCATGCGCGCCGTCGTAAAGACGCGTGCCCCGCGCATCCACGTCCGTTCGGATCGAACGAGGACGTGGATGGCCGGGACATCGGCACGAACCACCGGCGACCGTCGGACCGGGCCGGCGTCAGGCGGGGTCAGCAGCCCCAGCCGCCGCACGAGTAGCCATAGCTGACGGGGTAATAGCCGTAGGCCGCCGGGTAGTAGCCGTAGGCATACGTGGCCGGGTAGTACCCGTACGCATAGTATGGGTTCACCGCGTAGACCCTGGGCCGGTAGGCGCGATAGCGATACGGCCGGTAGGCATAAGTGCCATAAACCGTTGTGGGAACGGCATAGCCGCCGACCCAGTAGTAGCCCCGCCGCTGGGCATTGGCATCTCCGGGGACGAGGGTGAGACAGACGGCGCCGGCGGCCGCCAGGATGGTCAACAACTTCATACGCAACTCCCGTTCGCGTGAGGTCTTTGATTTTCGTGCGATGGAGCAGCGCCGCATCGCCCGACGGCCTCATGGTGACGGGACAAGTGCCACTGTCGGTTAATTCGCCCGAGCCGTTTGTCGCCGTTCGATTGGTTTTGCCGGTCAGACTTAACTCAGCGCCTGCAAAATCGATTCATTTTGCAATGAGCTGCCACGGTGCGGCGCTTGCGCAGCGTCACTTCGGCGGGCGCACCTCGACGCCGGTGCGGCGCTCGATCGGCTGCACGATGGTGGTGAGGTCCCGGTCGCTGCCGATCTCGTCGCAGGCGAGTTTGAGCGCGCGCATCACCGCGTCCGCCACGTCCATCGGCACGCCGAGCGCCTTCGCTTCGGACAGCGCCAGGCCCACGTCCTTCGCCATCAGGCCGTTGGTG
The DNA here is from genome assembly GCA_050179645.1 of Xanthobacteraceae bacterium. Lineage (GTDB taxonomy): Bacteria > Pseudomonadota > Alphaproteobacteria > Rhizobiales > Xanthobacteraceae > VAZQ01. The sequence continues at coordinate 9,210 of JBFXEX010000024.1, forward strand.
AAGCCGAGGTTGAAGGTGCGCGGCACCACCATCTTGGGAAACTTGCTCTCGGTCGCAGTGTTGCGGCCCGAGCCGGCGTTGATGACATCGAGCATGATGCGCGGGTCGAGCCCGGCCTTGACGCCCAGCACCATCGCCTCCGAGGTCGCCGCCATTGCGGCCGCCGACAGGTAATTGTTGCAGAGCTTCATGGTCTGTCCGGCGCCAGGCCGCTCGTCGACGAAGAACACCCTGCCGATCACTTTAAGCGCTGGCTCGGCGACCGCGACTTCGGCGCGCGGCCCGGACACCATCACGGCAAGCGTGCCGTTCTCGGCGCCGGCGACGCCGCCCGACACCGGCGAGTCGATCTGCACGATCTCGCGCTCCTTCAGGGTGTCGAAGATACGCTGCGCCATCACCGAGCCGGTGGTGGACAGATCGACGAATCGGCGGACGCGGTTGCCTTCGATCAACCCGCCCTTGCCGGTGGCGACCGCCAAAACGATGTCGGGCGTCGGCAGTGACGCCATCACGGTCTCGGCACGGTCGGCGACCTCGCGCACCGACTGCGCGGCTTCGGCGCCGAGTTGGACAGCCTTCTCGACCGGCTCCTTGCGGGTGTCGAACACCACGACGCGATGGCCGGCCTCCAGCAGGCGGCGCACCATCGGGAAGCCCATGTTGCCGAGGCCGATGAAGCCGATGTCCATGCCGATCTCCCCTCAATTGTGGCGCCGTCGACTTTAGGCATGCGTGGCCCGTGACGCAATTTGCCTCCCGAGCAGGCAGCACCGCTTCCTTACTCGGCACGACATCCCCGCCAAAGGCGAATATGACCAAAAGTTAATGGTCGCCGGCAAATTGCCGCATGCGCTCGCACGCAAGCTCGTCTAGGCTGCCGATGCAACCAACTGGGAGGACGCATTGATGTTTCTGACGCAGATCCGGGAATGGAGCCAGAAGAGAAAACTCCGCGAAATGTTGCTGGATCCGCGTTCCGCGCGAGGATACCGATCGACCGGTCAGCTCGAAAAGGGCATCGGCGCAGACGGCCCGACGACCGAACGGTTGCTGATCAGCATCGGCGCGCGCAAAGCCAATGAAGCCGAAGAGTGGACGTTGAAGCCGGTCGGAGAGAAAGTCTAACCGGCCCGCGTGAAAGGCGCTTGCGCGCCGTCGCTTCTCCGAATTGTCGGACTACCGAACGCGCACCCGCACCGGCGGGCGCGTTGCCTATGGTCACACGAATTTCTGATGGCGCTCGATGCAGACGCGCAACACCTCGTCGGGGTCGCACTTCCACCAGTTATTCGCCGACAGTATCTCGACTTCGCAGTGGCCCGCATAGCCGGCGGCCTCCACTTGGGCGCGCACGGCCCTCAGGTCGATGACGCCGTCGCCCATCATGCCACGATCGAGCAGCAGATCGGTGGTCGGCACCAGCCAGTCGTTGACGTGATAGGCGAGGATGCGCCGCCCGGCGCGCGCAATCTGCCGCGTCAGGTCGGGATCCCACCAGACGTGATAAACGTCGACTGCGACGCCCGCGCCCTCGCCTAACGCGTCGCACAGGTCGAGCGCCTGGCCGAGCGTGTTCACGCACGCGCGGTCGGCCGCGAACATTGGATGCAGCGGCTCGATGGCGAGCGGCATGTCGGCCTGCCGCGCATAGGGCAGCAGCGCCGCAATGCCGTCATGCACCTGGCGGCGCGCGTCCGCCAGATCGCGTGAGCCCTTCGGCAACCCTCCGACCACCAGGATCAGGCATTGCGCGCCGATGGCGGCGGCCTCGTCGACGGCGCGGCGGTTGTCGTCGAGCGCGGCGCGGCGGCCGGCTTCGTCGGATGCGGTGAACATGCCGCCGCGGCACAGCCCGGTGACGGTGAGGCCATGGGTGCGGATCAGTTGTCCGGCGCGCGCGGGGCCGCAAGCCTGCACGATGTCGCGCCAGGGCGAAATTCCGCCGATCCCGGCGCGCGCGCAGCCTTCGACCAGTTGCTCGAGCGACCATGCCTTCACGGTCATCGAGTTGATCGACAGCCACGACCGGTCGTTTGTCAGGTCACGCATCTGAAGCGAGCCTTGGCGTAAGGGGCTGGGTAGCGCGCGGCAAACTCGGTCCACCCTCCCCTGGAGGGGGAAGGTCGGCGCCAAGCGAACACGGTGAGCGACGGCGACCGGGTGGGGTGAACCGCGAGCGACGAAGATCAACCCACCCGGCCCGCGTTCGCTTCGCTCCGCAGTCGACCCTCCCCCTCCAGGGGAGGGTGACGGTGCACGCCGCACGCTCGGAAATTGCGGTCGGCATCACGCCGCGACGCCGCGGGTCGCCATGACGGCGCGCATGCGGATGGCGGCGCGGTCCGGATCGGCGAGCAGTCCGGCGGCGTCGGCTAGCCGGAACAGTTCGGCGAGATGCAAGGTCGAGCGCGTGCTCTCCTGCCCGCCGACCATGGTGAAGTGGTCCTGCAGGCCGTTGAGATAGGCCATGAACACCACACCGGTCTTGTAGAAGCGGGTCGGCGCCTTGAAGATGTGGCGCGACAGCGGAACGGTCGGCGACAGGATGTCGTGGAAGCTCTGCGTCTCGCCGCGGGTCAGCGCGCCGAGCGCGGCGGCGGCGGCCGGAGCGATCACGTCGAAAATGCCGAGCAGCGCGTCCGAATAGCCCTTGTCGTCGCCGGCAATCAGTTCGGCATAGTTGAAATCGTCGCCCGTATACATGCGCACGCCCTGGGCGAGGCGCCGGCGCATCGCGATCTCCTTGTCCTTATCGAGCAGCGAAATCTTCACGCCGTCGACCTTGGCGGCGTTGTCCGCAACAACGTCGAGCGCGACCGCCATCGCGGCATTGTGGTCCGCATAGCCCCAGTAGCCGGCGAGCGCCGGGTCGAACATCTCGCCGAGCCAGTGGATGATCACCGGCTCCTTCACCTGGCCGAGGATGCGGCCGTAGACCTTGGCGTAGTCGTCGGGCGAGCGCGCCGCCTTGACCAGGGCACGGCTCGCCATCAGGACGATCTGCCCGCCGAGCTTCTCAATCGCGGCGCACTGCTCCTCGTAAGCGCGGATGACGTCGTCGACGGTGACGCTGGCGGAAGGCTCAAGATGGTCTGTGCCGGCGCCCGAGCCGAGCCGCGCACCCGGAAAATCCTTCGAGGCGTCGATGCTGCGGCGGATGAGTTCGAGCGATCGCGGCCAGTCCATGCCCATGCCGCGCTGCGCGGTATCCATGGCTTCGGCGACGCCGAGGCCCAAGCCCCATAAATGACGGCGGAACGCGATGGTACGCTCCCAGTCGATCGCGGTGTCGAGCCAGGGATCGGTGTCGGCCAGCGGATCGGCGACCACGTGGGCGGCCGCATAGGCGATGCGGCAGAACGGCGGCGCGGCGGCGGGCAACGCCCGCGGCGCCTTAGTCGTGTACGGCGCGAGCTTACCGCCGGCGAACGGGAGATTGAGCGTGCGCAACAGAAACTCTCCCGGTCTGCACCCTCCCCGGGAGGGGGAGGGACGCTCGCCGCGGGCGAGCGGGGTGGGGTGAATTGCGAAGCCAGCAGTTCACCCCACCTTGGCTCGATACGCTCGCCGACCCTCCCCCTCCAGGGGAGGGTGAAGTGAGACTGCCCGCGCCTCCGCATCTTCACACCTTCAGCGGCGGGATGTCGATCCAGCGCCGCTCCTTCCAGCTTTGCAGGCCGGCTTCCACAAGTTGCAAGCCCTTGGCGCCTTCGAGCAGCGTCCACTTGAACGGCGCGCCGTCATAGAGGTGACGGATGAACATCTCCCACTGGGTCTTGAAGCCGTTGTCGTAGTTGCCGACGCCCGGCACCTCCGACCACGTCTCGAAAAACTTGATTGGCTGCGGGATGTCCGGGTTCCAGACTGGCCGGGGCGTGTTCACCCGCGCCTGGCTCCAGCACTTCTGCAAGCCTGCGACTGCCGAGCCGTGGGTGCCGTCGACGTCGAAGGTGACGAGGTCATCGCGCCGCACCCGCGTACACCACGAACTGTTGATGTGCGCGATCACGCCGCCCTTGAGCTGGAACGTCGCATAGGCGGCGTCGTCGGCATCGGCCTCGTAGGGCTTGTCGTTCTCGTCCCAGCGTTTGGGAATGTGGATCGCGCCGAGGCACGACACGCTCTCGACCTCGCCGAACAGGTTGTCGAGCACGTAGCGCCAGTGGCACAGCATGTCGAGGATGATGCCGCCGCCTTCGGCCTTCTTGTAGTTCCACGACGGGCGGTTGGCGGGCTGCATGTCGCCCTCGAACACCCAGTAGCCGAACTCGCCGCGCACCGAGAGCATCCGGCCGAAGAAGCCGGAATCGATCAGCATCTTGAGCTTGAGCAGGCCGGGCAGGAACAGCTTGTCCTGCACCACGCCGTGCTTGATCCCGGCGGCCTGCGCGGTGCGCACGAGGTCGAGCGCGTCGGCGAGATTGTCGGCTGACGGCTTCTCGCAATAGATGTCCTTGCCGGCCGCGATCGCCTGCTTGACCAGCTTGTGGCGCAACTGGGTGGTGGCGGCGTCGAAGAACAGGGTGTCGTCCTTGTTTGCCAGCGCGCCGTCGAGGTCCGTTGTCCAGCGCGCAATGCCGTGCGCCTTGGCGAGCCCTTCAAGCTTCTCGGCATTGCGGCCGACCAGGATCGGGTCGGGCATCACCCGGTCGCCGTTCTTGAGCGCGACGCCGCCCTCGTTGCGGATCGCGACGATCGACCGGATCAGATGCTGGTTCATCCCCATGCGGCCGGTGACGCCGTTCATGATGATGCCGAGACGTTGCTGCGCCATGCGTACTCTTCTCCTGAAGGCGGGTCCGACCCTGATCCGTCATCCTGAGGTGCGACCCCGGCGTTGAGCCGGGAGAGCCTCGAAGGATGCACGGCCACGCTGTTGCCGCAGCCGGGCCGTCGTCCTTCGAGGCCCGCCTTCGGCGGGCACCTCAGGATGACGGATCAACATTGGGCCCCTGTCGTTAGTCCATTCCCAGCAGGTGGTAAATGCGGCGGGTGTATTCGCCGAACTTCTCCTGCGTCTTCATGTCGAGAGTGCGCGGATGCGGCAGGTCGACCCGGAAATTGTCCGCCATGCGCGCGGGGCCCGCCGTGAGCACGATCACGCGGGTGCCGAGGAACACCGCCTCGGTGATGCCGTGGGTGACGAATACGATGGTCTTCCTTGCCTTCTGCCAGATGTGAAGGAGTTCGAGGTTCATCTTTTCGCGGGTGAGCGCGTCGAGCGCACCGAACGGCTCGTCCATCAGGATCAACTTGGGATCATGGATCAACGCGCGGGCGATGGCGGCGCGCTGCTGCATGCCGCCCGACAACTCGTAAGGATACTTCTCCTCGTTGCCCTTGAGGCCGACGAGCGCCAGGAGGTCGCGGGCTCGTTCCCGGCTCGCCGCCATCGGCAGGCCGAGAATCTCGGCCGGCAGCAGCACGTTGTCGACGACGCGGCGCCACTTCAGCAAGAGCGGCTGCTGGAACACCATGCCGATGTCACGCGACGGGTCGAACGGCTGCTCGGCCGAGCCGATGGTCAGTTCGCCCGCGTCGTAGGAATGCAGCCCGGCGAGAATCTTGAGTAGCGTGGTCTTGCCGCAGCCCGACGGCCCGACCAGCGAGACCAGTTCGCCGGCCTCGACGTCGAATGTCGCCTCCGAGATGGCGAGAAACGGCTCGCCGCGGGTGAGGTAGGTCTTCTGAACGCCGGCAAGATGGATGAAAGGGACGGCCATGACCTGCGCTCTCAGGTTACCCGCGCGTCGCGCACCACCAGCAGCCGCTCGAGGAGCAAAACCAGCCCGTAGAGCGCCATGCCGATCAGCGTGATCAGGATCACCGCCATGAACATCGCGGCGGTATCGAGCGTCACCTGCACCTGGAGCATCAGGTAGCCCAGCCCCCGGTCGGAGCCGAGGAATTCGCCGACGATGGCGCCCGCCACCGCCAGGATGGCCGCAACCTTCATCCCGGAGAAGATGAACGGCAGTGCGCCGGGCAGCTGAATCTTGATGAACAGCTGCCAGCGCGAGCCCTTGAGCGAGCGGACGAGATCGAGCAGGTCCGGCTCGACCTCGCGCAGGCCGCGCGCCGTGGTCAGCACGATCGGAAAGAAGCAGATCGCGAACGCCATCAGGATGTTGGGTTTGATGCCGTAGCTGAACCAGACGATGATCAGCGGCCCAAGCGCGACCTTGGGGATCATGTTGAGACTGACGAGGAGCGGCATGACGGCCATTTCAAGCCGGCTAAACCAGGAGAACAGGAGCGCAATGCCGATGCCGACGATGACCGCCAGGATATAGCCGCCGAAAATCTCGATGGCGGTGACGGCGATGTTCTCGCCCCAGCGGTAGTTCGGCACGAACAGCGCGTGGAACGTCTCGTAGGGCGACGGCATGACGAACTTCGGCACCTCGCCGAGCTTGACGAACAGGTACCAGGCCAGGATCAGCGCGAGGTGGCTCACGACCGCGAGCACGTAGCGTTGCAGCGTCTGCGGGTTAGTCAACACCTGCTCCCTTGTTTCCCTTGCTTTGCCGCATGCTACATCAGCATCATCGAAACGTAAGCCATCGAAGGAAACCAGAACGGCAAACTCAGTTGGCTCCCTCTCGCATAGGGAAAGGGGTGTGGAGAGGTTAAGTTCTATCGAGGGCGATGAGCGCCCTCACCCCAACCCTCCCCCGCCGGGGAGAGGGAGCGCACCGAGTTTGCGGCCCGAGGGTAGGATTTACCGCGCGCATTTCTTCACGACAGCCATCGATCGAGGTTGGCGAGGACGAAGTCGTCGTCGTTGAGGTGCGGATAGGCCGCGTAGACGCGGTCGATCTCCGCCATCTGGCCCGGCCCCAGCGTCTCGTCCGGATCGAGGCACCAGATGCCTTCCAGCAGCCCCTGCCTCCGCAGGACTTCGTGACAGCCGGCGATCACGCCGTGGAAGTCGTTGCGCACGTCGAAGATTGCGGCGTTGCAGTCGGTGATCTGCGCATCGAGCGCGAGCAGGTCCGTCGGCACGGGCGCATCGACCGCCCGGTGAACCCGCTCCAGCAATTCGACCGCGCGTTTGACCCACACGCTCCAATGCCCGAGCAGCCCGCCTTTAATCCGCACGGTCACCGGACCCTGTGGGGTCGGCACCGTAAACGGCAGCAGCAGATCGAGAAGGATGTGGTCGTCGTTGCCGGTATAAAGCGTGACCCGGTCGGTGGCGCCGGCTTCGACCACGCCGCGGATGACGTCGAGCGTGCGGTAGCGATTGAACGGCGCGATCTTCACCGCCACGACGTTTTCGATCGCGGCGAACCGCCGCCAGAACGATACCGGCAGGACGATGCCGCCAACGGCGGGCTGCAGGTAGAAGCCGACCAGCGGAATCTCGCTCGCCACCGCCTGCGCGTGCGCGATCAGGTCGTCTTCCGACGCGCCCTTCATGGCGGCAAGCGACAGAAGCCCGGCGTGATAGCCGAGGTCGCGGGCGAGCGCGGCCTCCTGCGTCGCCTGTGCGGTGCGGCCGGCAAGCCCGGCGATCATGATGGGAGAGGTGTCGGTCCAGTCACGCGCCGACTGCATCGCCAGTTCGAGCACCGGCCGGTAGAGCCCGACATCGCGGATGGCGAATTGCGTGGTGTGAACGCCGACCGCAAGCCCGCCGGCCCCGGCGTCGAGATAATAGCGGGTCAGCGCGCGCTGCCGCCGACGATCGAACTGCCGCCCGGCGTCAAGCGCCAGCGGATGCGCCGGGATGGCGACGCCGCTGCGCAACGCGGCGAGAACCTCCGTGGGCCAATCCTGCCAGCGCCATCCCATCGTGCGACTTTCGTCTAAATTCGCTCTGTGCACCGCGGCATGACCGCCCAACCACACGACCGCAGCGGCGACCGGTCGCGGCCGCAATGTTGACAGGGCAGAGAAGCCGCCCCTATCGTCCGCGGCAATCAAGCAGCTATCACGAAGCTCCGCTGTGCGTCGAGAACCGGTAATATTGCCGGCCGCCACAGCATCAACCCCCGGAGTTCAGCATGCGAACTATCGCGACATTTGCCCTTGCGGCGTGCGCCGGCGTCGCGCTCGGCAGCGCCCCGGTTGCGGCGCAGGAAATCACCTTCACGCTCAACTGGGTCGCGGGCGGCGATCACGCGCCGTATTTCTACGCGCAGAAGATGGGCCTCTATAAGAAGGCCGGCATCGATGTGAATTTCGAGACCGGCCGCGGTTCGGCAATGTCGGCGCAGAAGGTCGGCGCCGGCCAGTCGCAGCTCGGTCTGTCCGACATGGCGGGCGTGCTGCTGTTCCGCGGCAAGGGCGCCGACAATGTCGGGCTGATGAACGTGTACGCCAATTCGCCGCAGGGCATGTACTGGCTCAAGAGCTCGGGCATCACCGGCGTCAAGGACCTGACCGGCAAGAAGATCGGCAATCCGGCCGGCGATGGCGCGCGTACCATGTGGCCGGCGCTCGCCAAGAAGGCCGGCATCGATCCAAACTCGGTGACCTGGGTCAACATCGACGCCAACGCCAAACTCTCGGCGCTCAAGGCCAAGACCATCGACGCCACCACGTCGTTCTTCAACCTGCACCACGTGTTCGCCCGCGAACTCGGCAGCGACCTGGGCTTCCTGGCGTGGAAAGACGCCGGCGTGAACCCGTACGGCAACTCGATCATCGCCAACGGAACCTGGCTCAAGGCCAACCGCGACAAGGCCGACAAGTTCATCAAGATCACCCAGAAAGCGTTCGCCGATTGCGTCAAGAACCCCGATCCATGCATCAAGGCGCTGGTCGAGGCCAACGGCGCGCTGCGCTATGACAACGAACTGCTCAACTGGCACCTCGTCACGATCCTGATGAGCGACGACACTTCTCGTAACGTCGCGCTTGGATGGCAGGACGACAAGCGCATGGCCGAGGACTACAAGCTGGTCAACGAGAACCTGAAGATCGAGAAGCCGTACGACGTCAAGACGGCCTACACCAACGAGTTCCTCGACAAGAGCGTCAAGATGCCGCCGATCAATCCGCCGAAGCTGTATTGATCTGCGCTGTCATTCCGGGGACGCGGGCGCAAGCCCGCGAACCCGGAATCCAGCTTTAATACCGCCCAAGAGTGGTGCTGAGGCAGAATGGATTCCGGATCGCCGCTACGCGGCGTCCGGAATGACGAGAGACCAATCCTCGTCAACCGCTACCCGAATTCCGGCCCCACAACTGCATAAGTGCGTGCGGGATCGTCAAAGCCGGTGCGGCGGCGATAGACCATGCGGGTGAGCGGCCGCTGCGTGGTGAAGCCGCGGGCTTCGAGCCAAACACGAATGGCCGGGTGCGCGTCCGCGGCATCGATATAGAGCGGCCCGGCGACGGCCGCGAGCGCGCGCGCCAGCAGAGCGCGCGCAACCGCATCGTCATCGGCGACCAGCGGCCCGAACTGTGCGCAGGTCCGGCCATCACGTCCCATCAGGAAGCCCACGATCGCGCCGTCCCGCAATGCCACGAGTTCGCCGGCCGCCAACCGGCCACGCAGCCGCGCTAGCAGCGCGCCGCGATCGGCACCGAACGCCGCCGCATCGTAACCGCACAGCCGCGGCCAGATCGCATCGTCGATCGGCCGGATGACGACACCGGAAGGCGGCAGGTCCGGCTCCGGCAGCGGGCCGCGTTCACGTAATGTGAAGCGATGGAAGCTCCAGGTGTCCTCGAAGCCGAGCGCGCCATAAACTTGCCGGCCGTCCGGTGTGGCGTCGAGCGCCGGCACGCATCCCTTCGCGACCAGATCGTCGATCGCGCGGCGCATCAGCTGGCTCGCCAGCCCGCGGCGGCGGAATTCGCCCGCAACCAGGACCATGCTGATCCAGCCGAAGCCGTCGAACGGCAGGATGGCAGCGGTTGCGATCACGCGGCCGCCGGTCGTGCGGATCGCGAAAACCTTGCCGAGATCGAGAAATATCCGCCAGTCGGCGTCGACCTGGTTCCAGCCGGCTTCGCGCACCAGCGCGCTGGCATCGCCGAAGTCCGCCGGCCGCAGCAGCGTCTCGGTATCGAGCGCAGGTTCAGAACTCATAAGTGAAACTCAACCGTGTCCCGGACGCGGTGCAGCGCGAAGCGCTTGCGAAGCGGTGCACCGCTGATCCGGGACCGTACCAAAGGCGGGGTCTGTTGCGGTCCCGGTTCAGCAGCGCACCAGCGCAGCAAGAGGCTGCGCCGCTGCGCTGCGCCCGGGACACAAAAGCTCGCTACCGCCTGGAAATCAGAACTGGCCATCGCGCGTATCGTAGTGGGTGTCCTTGCCGAGCGCCGGCATGCCGCGCTTGACCCAATCGGCGGTCCAGACGATGAGCTGCGCCAGCGGCACCTCCGGATAGCCGAACAGCCGCATCGCCTCGCCGGTATTGACCAGCCAGCCGTCTTCGGCCTCAACGCCCGCGAATACCGGCGGCCGGCCGAACAGCCGGCCGAAGCTCTCGGCGAGCCAGCGCACGCTGATGGTCTCGGGGCCGCTGACATTGAGCGGCGTCGTCGGCGTGGTGCAGTGACCGAGCGCGCGCAGCACCATGGCGTTGGCGTCGCCCTGCCAGATGACGTTGACGTGCCCGGTTTCGAGATTGACGGCCTGTCCGGTGAGCACGCGCGTGGCGACGTCGTGCAGGACGCCGTAGCGCATGTCGATCGCATAGTTGAGCCGGATGATGCGGCCGGGCGTACCGCGGGTGCGCGAGAAGTATTGGAACATGGCCTCGCGCGCGACGCAGGAATTCGCGTAGGCGCCAGGTGGCGGCGTGGCCGGCGTGTCTTCGCTCGCACCGCCGTGCAACACGTTGACGAAAGGATAAACGCACCCGGTCGAGTAGGCGACGATGCGCGAGGCCGCAAACGCCTCCGCCACCAGCGCGGGCACGTGCGCGTTCATCGCCCAGGTCAAGTCCTCATAATCCGACGAGCCGAACTTGCGGCCCGCCATAAACACCACGTTTGGCGTTTTCGGCAGAGCCTCGATCTGCTTGCGGTCGAGCAGGTCGGCCGCGACGCACTCGATGCCGGCGGCGGTGAGCGCCTCGCGCAGTCCCGCCTCGCTGAAGCGGGCGACGCCGATAACCCGTTTCTGCGGGGCGGCGCGCTTGGCGAGCCGTGCCAGCGTCGGGCCGATCTTGCCGCCAACCCCGAGGATGACGAGGTCGCCATCGAGCGCGCCGAATTCGGCGGTCAATGCCCGGGACGGCGTCGTCATCACGTCTTCCAGGTGCGCGACGTCGCGGAAGCGATCCGGCAGCCCGGCGGTCGGTTCGGCCATGCAATGGTGTCCTTTGGCGTGAATCCGAATTGTAGTTGCCGCGCACGCCCCGCGGCAACCGGCGGTCGCGCCGGCGTTCTCGGGGCTGCGATGGCAGCCTCGCGGCCAAAAGCCGCGCCGCCGAGGCGGGGCCAGAGGCGCGATCTTGCTCACCGGGACACCGCTCTATACGATCATTTCGCCCGCATGGACGAGATGCCCAATTGCGGCGCGCCCGGCGAGCGCGGCTTTTCGCCAAATAACAACAACGGCCCGGAATTCAATTCGCGGCCTCCAGGAGGGTGACGCGTCATGAATGCTCCGATACCTCGAATTCTGATCGAGGCGATGTGGCGCGGCCGTTTGTTCGGCGCGCAATGGCGTCCGGCGGTCGGCGGTTCGCTGGATGTGCTGGAGCCGGCGACCGGCGCCGTGATCACCCGGGTCGGCAACGCCACCGCCGAGGATGTCCGCCAGGCCGCCGCCGAGGCGCGCACCGCACAGCCCGGCTGGGCGGCGACGCCCTACGATGAGCGCGCCGCCATCCTGCGCAAGGCCGCCGCGCTGCTCACCGAGAACCAGCCGGAACTGGTCTACTGGATCATGCGCGAGACCGGCGGCATCGAGCCGAAGGCCGCGTTCGAGGTACAGATGGTGGCCAACATCCTGTACCGCGCCTCCGCCATGCCGACCGAGCCTCAGGGTCTCGTGCTGCCGAGCGACGGCGAGCGCATCTCGATCGCCCGGCGGGTGCCGCGTGGCGTCATCGGCGTGATCTCGCCGTTCAACTTCCCGCTGATCCTGAGCTGCCGCGCGGTCGCGCCGGCGCTCGCGGTCGGCAACGCCGTGGTGCTCAAGCCCGATCCGCGCACCGCACTGACCGGCGGCTTCATCATTGCTCGGCTGTTCGAGGAAGCCGGACTGCCCAAGGGCGTGCTTCAGGTGCTGCCCGGCGGCGCCGAAGCCGGCGAAGCGATCTGCAGCGACCCCGACATCGCCATGGTGTCTTTCACCGGCTCGAGCGCGGTTGGACGCAAGATCGGCGAGGTTGCCGGCCGCAACCTCAAAAAAGTGCAGCTTGAACTCGGCGGCAAGAACGCCGTGATCGTGCTCGAGGATGCCGATCTCGACGGCGTCGCCTCGGCCTGCGCCTTCGGCGCCTGGTTCCACCAGGGCCAGATCTGCATGACCACCGGGCTCATCCTGGCGCACGAGAAGATCGCGGATGCGCTGACCGAGAAAATGGTCGCGAAGGCCAAGCATCTGCCGGTCGGCGATCCAACTTCCGGCCAAGTCGCGCTTGGTCCCGTGATCAATCGCAACCAGGTTGACCGCATCCACGGCATCGTCAAGGACACGGTCGCGGCCGGCGCCAAGCTTGCCGCCGGCGGGACCTTCGACGGACCGTTCTACCGGCCGACCGTGATCACCGGCGTGAAGCCCGGCATGCGCGCGTTCGACGAGGAGGTGTTCGGACCGGTCGCGGCGATCGCGACCTTCGCCACCGAGGATGAGGCAGTCGAACTCGCCAACCACAACGAATATGGCCTCTCGGCCGGCGTGTTCTCGAAGTCGGTCGGCCGCGCGCTCGCGGTCGGCAATCGGCTGCGCACCGGGCTGCTGCACATCAACGACCAGACCGTGGCGGACGAGCCGCACGTGCCGTTCGGCGGCACCGGCGCGTCCGGCAACGGCACGCGCATCGGCGGGCCGGCAAACTGGGAGGAATTTACCCACTGGCAGTGGGTGACAATCAAGGACAAGCCGAATCCCTATCCGTTCTGACGCGGATAACTCGGCAACGCTCACGCCCGGCGGGCTTCCTGCGACCGCCGGGTGGACGCAAATCGGTGCCACGAATGGCGCCGTGTGGCAGGGGGCGATGGAGGAAGCGATGAAGAAGCAGTTGTGCTGGGCTCTGGCCGCAGCATTGGTGGTGGCCGGCGCGTCGGCGGCCTTGGCGGCTGATCCGCCGAAGAGCATACGGATCGGTTACGTAGTTTCGCTCTCGGGCGTGAACGCGCAAGGCGCGGCGGTGACGACGCTGCCGGCCTACAAGCTGTGGGTCGACGACGTCAACAAGAAGGGCGGCCTGCTGGTCAAGGAATTCAACAAGCGGATTCCGATCGAGGTCATCGAGTACGACGACACCAGCAGCGCCGAGGCGGCGGTGCGTCTGACCGAACGATTGATGACCCAGGACAAGGTGGATTTCGTTCTGCCGCCATGGAGCACCGGTTTCAATCTGGCGACCGCACCGGTCTATGCCAAGAACGGCTATCCGCAGCTTGCCGTCACGGCGAACTCCAACGACGCCGCGAACCTCGTCAAGCAGATGCCGACGCTGTTCTTCTTCCTGAACGAGCCGCGCAATTTTGGCGGCGCGCTAGTCGAGGTGCTGAGCAAGCTCAAGGACGAGAAGAAGATCAACAACAAGATCGTCATGTTCAGCGTCGGCGACCAGTTCGGCGCTGAAGCTTCGTCCGGCGTCGCGCCGGTTCTGCAGAAAGCGGGCTTCGAGATCGTCATCCGCAAGAGCTACCCGCTCGGCGCCGCCGACCTCACCAACGAGATCAAGGAGGCAAAGGCGTCGCCCGCCGACACCTTCATTGCCTACAGCTATCCGCCCGACACCTTCATGCTGACCAAGACTGCGATCACGCAGAGCTACAATCCGAAGGTCTACTATACGGCCGTCGGCACCGCGTTCGCGGCGTTCGGCGCCAACTTCAAGAAGCAGGCCGAAGGCGTCCTCGGCATTGGCGGATGGGACCCGACCGTTCCGGGCGCGCAGGAATACGTTCAGCGGCAAAAGGCCTTGCTCAATCGCGAGGCCGACGGCTGGGCCGCGCCGGTAACCTACGCCAGCCTGCAGGTGCTCGAACAAGCGATCGAGAAAGCCGGCTCGCTCGATCGCAAGAAGGTGCTGGCCGCCATCGAGAACGGCGGGCCGTATCAGACGATCGTCGGCCCGATCGATCTCAAGAGCCACATCCGCGGCAAGCAGTGGGGTGTCGGCCAGTGGCAGAACGGCCAGTTCGTCGGCATCGCACCGAGCGATCTGCCGGGCGCCAAGCCGATCATCTTCCCGAAGCCGGCGTGGTAATCCACGTACCGCGACCTCTCCTCTCCCTCCCCCCTTGTGGGGGAGGGTCGGGATGGGGATCGCGCGATGACGTACTGACGGCGATAGCAACGCACACATCAAGACCCGCCCCGCAGCCCCTCCCCACAAGTGGGAGGGGAGCCGGCCGGTGTTCACGACTCCCTTCCCGTTCCGAAATCTGCAAGCATGAATTTCTTTGAAATCATCCTGAGCGGCGTGGTCTCGGGCGGGCTCTACGCGCTGATCGCGATCGGCTTCAATTTGCAATACGGCGTCGCGCGCATCTTCAATCTCGCCTATGGCGAATTCCTGATGGCGGCGGCGTTCGCCGCATTCTGGATGTTCACGCTCTTTTCGATCGACCCGATCCTCGGCATGGCGCTGTCGGTGCCGGTGACGTTTGTCGCCAACTGGCTGGTCTATCGCGTGCTGATGTTGCCGCTGGTGCGGCGCGCGCGCACCCGGGACGACCTCGAGGGCGACACCATCCTGGCGACGTTCGGGCTGCTGTTCGTGCTCAAGGGCGCGGCGCAGCTCGCCTTCACGCCCGACAACCGCTTCTACAACTACCTCAACACGCCGGTGAACATCTTCGGCGTCACCTTCGCCGCCAACCGGGTGCTCGCCTTCGCGGTCGCCTGCGTGGTCGGGCTGGCGATCTGGCTCATCCTCAAGCGCACGCGGTTCGGTGCGGCGATGCGCGCGCTCGCCATCGAGCCGACCGGCGCCCGTCTGGTCGGCGTCGACGCCACCGCAATGTCGGCGATCGCGTTCGCCTCGGGCGGCGCCCTGGTGGCGGTCGCCGGCACGCTGGTCAGCATGTTCCTCACTTTCAACCCGGCGATCGGCGTCGAATTCACCATGAAGGCGCTGGTCGTGGTGATGATGGGCGGCGTCGGCAACATGCTCGGCAGCCTGGTGGCGGGCGTATTGCTCGGCGTGGCTGAGTCGCTGTGCTCCTATTTCATCGATTCAGGCCTGACACTGGCGGTCGCCTACTTCCTGTTCCTGCTCGTCCTGCTCATTCGGCCGCGCGGCCTGTTCGGGACGCCATGAACGCGCGCACCTTGCTTTCCATTATCGCACTTGCACTCCTGGTCGCCGTCCTGGCGGCGGTGCCATGGTTCACGACGGATTACGGCCTCGGCTTCATGGTCAACATGATGTGCTACATCGTGCTGACCGTGGCCTGGGCGCTGTTCTCCGGCACCACGCGCTACGTGTCGCTCGCCACCGCGGCGTTCTTCGGCGTCGGCGCCTATACGGTGGCGATGTTCGTCAAGGAGATGCCGCTTTACGCCACCTTCGGCCTCGCGCTCGTCATCGGCACCGTGATGGCGCTGCTGGTCGGGCTGGTGACGCTGCGCATCTCCGGCATGTTCTTCGTAGTGTTCGGCTTCGGCCTGGCTGAACTGATGCGCGAAGTCCTGGTGTGGTGGGAGATCAACAAGACCCACACCATGGGCCGCTACGTGTTCGTGCCGTTCGACACCACTCTGATCTACTGGCACCTGCTCGGACTTGCGGTGCTGGTGTTCCTGGTCGGCTGGTGGCTGCGGCGCACGCGGCTCGGCATCGCCCTCCTGGTGATCGGCGACGACGAAACCATGGCGCGGCAGGCCGGCATCAACGTGCCGTTCGCCAAGGTGGCGATCTTCGTCATCTCCTCGGTGTTCATGACCATCGTCGGCGCCATCATGGCGCCGCGTTTCGGCTACCTGACACCGCACTTCGCGTTCAACCCGCTGATTTCGTTCCAGGTCGTGATCATGGCGCTGCTCGGCGGAATGCAGCGGCTGTGGGGCCCGGTGCTCGGCGTGGTGCCGCTGATCGTGCTGTCCGAACTCCTGCAAGTGCGCGCGCCGTTCTGGTATAGCGTGCTGCTCGGCCTCGTCTTCATGGTGATCGTCTATTTCCTGCCGCGCGGCGTGACCGGCCTGCTGGAAGACACCTGGGAGCGGCTGCGCCGTCCGATCGCTTTGCCGCGCGGCATCACCGGTCCGGTGATCGACGCCTGGAACTATCTCTCGCAGCCGATGTCCCTGCCGCGCGGCTTCGCCGGGCTGATCGAGGACACCTGGGCGCGCGTTACCCGGCGGCTGCCGAGCGGAGGCCGGTGATGGCGGCGCTGCTCGAAGTCGACGGACTGACGAAATCGTTCGGTGGACTGGTCGCGGTCAGCAACATGTCGCTCTCGGTATCGCCCGGCGAGGTGCTCGGGCTGATCGGCCCGAACGGTTCCGGCAAGACCACGCTGCTCAACCTGATCGCCGGCGCCATCCGGCCCGATGCCGGCAAAATCCGGATGGACGGCGAGGACGTCACCCGCCTGCCCAACCACCTGCGCGTGCGCAAGCGCATCAACCGCACCTTCCAGCTCGTGCGGATGCCGCCCAACATGCCGGCGATCGTGGGTGTGATGGCGGGCGTGATGTATGGCGCCGAGCCCAAGCCTTACAAGGACGCCGAATATGCCGCCGCCGGCATCCTCGGCGAACTCAACCTGCTGCTCAAGGCGGGCAACCGGCTCGACCAGCTCACCTATATCGAGCAGAAGCGTGTCGAGCTCGCCCGGGCGCTCGCCACCGGGCCGCGCGTCCTCCTGCTCGACGAATGGCTCTCCGGGCTGTCTCCCGGGGAACTCGAGGGCGGCATGTCGGTGGTATGGAGCCTTGCCGCGCAGGGTATCGCCGTCATCCTGGTGGAGCACGTCATGACTGCGGTGCGGGCACTCTGTGGCCGCGTGGTGGTGATGAATGCTGGCCTCAAGATCGCCGAGGGGCCGCCGGCCGAGGTATTGCGCGACCCCGAAGTGATCCGCGCCTATCTGGGGGACGCGGATGCTTGAGGTGCACGGGCTCAGCCATTCGTACGGCCGGCATGAGGCGCTGCGCGATGTCAGCGTGCGGGTTCGCGCCGGCGAGGTGGTGGCGATCCTGGGCGCCAACGGCGCCGGCAAGACCACGCTGCTCAACTCGGTCGCCGGCCTGCTCCGCCCCAAGGAAGGCTCGATCCGGTTTCACGGCAAGGAACTTGTGGGCCGCGGCGCCAACGAAATGGTGGAGCTCGGCATCGCGGCCGTGCCGGAGAACCGCCGGCTGTTCGATCCCATGTCGGTGAGCGAGAACCTTGACCTCGGCGCTTACATCTCACGCGCGCGTCCGCACGCCACGGCGACACGCGAGCGCATCTTCGACCTGTTCCCGCGGCTCAAGGAGCGGCGTGGGCAGGCGGTGCGCACCATGAGCGGCGGCGAGCGGCAGATGGTGGCGATCGGCCGCGCGCTGATGGCAAAGCCCTCCCTGCTGCTGCTTGACGAGCCTTCGCTCGGTCTCTCTCCCCTGCTCGCCTCCGAGCTGTTTGCCGCATTGTCGCGCATCGCCCACGATGGCGAGGTCAGCATCCTGATGGTGGAGCAGAACGCCCGCCGCGCACTGGCGATGGCAAGCCGCGCCTACCTGTTGTCGTTGGGACGGATCGTGGGCGAAGGCGAAGCCAAGACGCTCGCGCAAGACAGCGCCGTGGCGCGGTCCTACCTCGGACTGTAACGCGGTGTTAGGGAGAAGTCTCTCCGTTCGTCCTCGCGCAAGCGGGGACCCAGAGCCGCAAGCGCGGAGCGCGCAGCCCTGGGTTCCCGCTTGCGCGGGAACGAACGGGGAGAGAATCTGCGCTGGGCAAGAAGTTATGGCGAGGAGGAGGGGTTTGTGACGAAGGTGCTCGAAGGCGTGCGCGTGATCGAGTTGAGTACGATCATCACGGCGCCGCTTGCCGGCCTGATGCTCGCCGATCTCGGCGCTGACGTGCTCAAGGTCGAACCGGCCGGCGGCGACCCGTTCCGCTATTTCCGCGGCGAATCGTACAGCCCGAACTTCATCGCCTTCAACCGCGGCAAGAAGAGCATGGCGCTCGACCTGCGTACCGACGCGGGCCGAGAGATCCTGCTCAAGCTCGCCGCGCGCGCCGACATCGTGCTGGAAAACTACCGCGCCGGCGTGATGGAGCGGCTCGGCGTCGGATGGGACGTGCTACGCGCCGCCAATCCGCGGCTGATCCATTGCTCGATCACCGGCTTCGGCACCTCGGGGCCCTACAGCGCGCGGCCGTCCTACGACAACGTCGCGCTGGCGCTCTCCGGCATGGCGAGCCTGATGCTCGATCCGGAAGAGCCGCAGGTCTGCGGCCCGACCATCACGGACAACGCCAGTGGGATGTACGCCTGCTACGGCATCCTCGGCGCGCTCTACGAGCGCGAGCGCACCGGGCGCGGCCGCCGGGTCGAGGTCAACATGCTGGAAGCCGCGATCTCGTTCATCCCCGACCCGTTCGCGTCCTTTACGCGCATGGGTGTCGACAACAAGCCGCTGACCCGAGTCGCCAATTCGCACTCGTTCGCCTGGCGCTGCGGCGACGACAAGATGCTGGCCGTGCAGCTCTCGTCGCTGCCGAAGTTCTGGCAGGGCTGCTGTACGGCGTTCGAGCGGCCCGACCTGATCGACGACCCGCGCTTCGCCACACGCGACCTGCGGATCAAGAACTACGTCGAACTGACAAGGCTGCTCGGCGAAACCATCGCCACCAAACCCCGCGCTCACTGGATGGCGGCGCTGGAAGCGAACGACGTTCCTTTCGCTCCTGTCCATAAGATTGATGAGGTCTATGACGACCCGCAGGTCCGGCACATGGGGACCTTCTACACGCAGCGGCATCCGGCCGAGGGCGAAATTACCGCCATCCACCGGCCGGTGCTGATCGACGGCGCGCGAGAGGAGACCACGCCGCCGCCGTCGCTCGGTGAGCATACCGACGCGACGCTAACCGAACTCGGCTACAGCCGCGAGCAGATCGCCAAGCTGCGCGCCGACGCGGTGGTGTAAGCGCATGACCGAGTACCTGTCGCTGTTCTCGTCATTGCGAGCGAAGCGAAGCAATCCAGGAAGGCCGAGCGAGAGGTGGATTGCTTCGTCGCTTCGCTCCTCGCAATGACGCCCAACCGCTTAGCGTTTTGAACCTAAAAAATCCACGAACTCTTTCGGACCAAGTGAAAGCAAGACGATGAAAACCAGCACGGACCGCATCCTCACCACCCATGTCGGCAGCCTGATCCGGCCAGAGCCGTTGCAGGACATCATGCGCGCCAAGCAGGGCCACCAGCCGTTCGACCAGGCCGCCTACGAGACATGCCTGAAGGAGTCGGTTGCCGAGGTGGTGCACAAGCAGGCCGAGATCGGCGTCGACATCGTCAGCGACGGCGAGTTCGGCAAGGCCGTCAGCTGGAACCAGTACATTCTCGAACGGCTCTCGGGCTTCGAGCTGCGTCCCATTCCGGCTGACTACCGGCCCGGCATACCGGGCGCCGACCGCACCCGCTTCAAGGAGTTCTACACCGAACTCGACGTCCGCGAGCCGCGCGCCAATCCCGATCTGGTCGCCTGCGTCGGGCCGGTGAAATACATCGGCCAGGAGATTCTCAAGCGCGACATCGAAAACTTCAAGGCCGCACTCAAGGGCCAGAAGGTCGAGGAAGCCTTCATGCCGGTGGTGGCGCCGTCGAGCGCGCTGCCGGACCGCAAGGATGAATACTACAAGACCGAGGAGGAGTGGCTCACCGCGGTCACCGACGCGATGCGCGTCGAATACAAGATGATCGTCGATGCCGGCTTCATCCTTCAGATCGACGACGCGCGGTTTGCCACCGCCTATGACCGCATGGTGCCGCCCGGTACGTTCCAGGACTACCGGCGCTGGCTCGCGAAGTTCGTCGAGACGCTGAACACCGCACTTGAAGGCATCCCGGAAGATCGCATTCGCTATCACGTCTGCTGGGGCAGCTGGCCCGGACCGCATGTCAGCGACGTGCCGCTACGCGACGTCGTCGACCTGATCCTCAAAGTGAAGGCCGGCGCCTACGTCATCGAATCGGCCAATCCGCGACACGAGCACGAATGGCAGGTGTGGAAGACCGTCAAGCTGCCGCCCGGCCGGGTGCTGATCCCCGGCGTCATCAGCCACGCCACTAACGTGGTCGAGCACCCCGAGTTGATCGCCGAGCGCACCGTGCGTTTCGCCAACCAGCTCGGCCGCGAGAACATCATGATCGGGACCGACTGCGGCTTCGCGCAAGGCACGTTCTACCGTCGCGTCCATCCCAGCATCATGTGGGCGAAGTTTGAGGCTTTGGTCGAGGGCGCCCGCCTCGCCACCAAGCAGCTGTGGAGTTGATGCCGCAGCAGCCGTAGAGCTGAGAGGCTCAACTGGAATTTTTATGGCCCTTCGCGGGCCCAGCGAAGCGCGCGCTCCAGCCGGTCATTGCCCCAGAACAGCTCGCCGTCCGAGGTGATGAATCTCGGTGCGCCGAAGATGCCGAGCGCCTGCGCCTCCTCGGTCTCGGCCCGCAGCTTGGCCTTGATGGGGTCGGACTGGGCGGCAGCAAGCGCCGCCTGCGGGTCGACGCGAAGCTGTACCAGCACGTCGGCGAGCACGGCGGGCTCTCCGATGTTGCGGCCTTCGGCGAACTCGGCGCGAAACACCGCGCGGCAGAAGTCGTCGCCCCAGCCTTCGGCAAGGCCGGTAAGCGCGACACGCGCGGCGAGCAGGCTGTTCTGCGGGAACGGTTCGGGTCGCCGGAAAGCTACGCCGAGATCGCCGCACAGCCGATCGAGATCGCGCCACATGTTGGCGCCCTTCGCCAAGTAGAGGCTGAACGGCGACGTGGTCCAGCCCTGCGCCTTGAAGATCGGCCCGAGCAGAAACGGCCGCAGCCGCACCGCGACGCCGGCCGCCTCCGCGGCCGCGCCGATCCGCATTATCGCCGGGTAGGAGTAGGTCGAGGCGAAATCAAACCAGAAATCGACCGTGGCGGTGGGCATACCGTCATGCTAACGGCCGGTTTGAGAATTGCCAGAGTCCACCAATATTGTCACCCGCATACCAGGGTGGAGCAAACGGATGCGATCTTCGAAATCGGGACACGAGCCATGCCGCGCCCCACTCCCCGTCATCGGGAAGAGGTGATATGCATCCCCGGATGGCGAACTTCACCCTCCATGACCTTGAGCATCGCGTCAGGGAGCGCGCGAAGGCAGATCCCGAGGTCTCCTATACGCGCAAGCTATTGGACCGCGGCCTGGCGCATTGCGCCAAGAAGCTCGGCGAGGAAGCCGTCGAAACCGTACTGGCGGCGGTCGCCGAGGACCGCGAGCGCGTGATCGAGGAGACCGCGGACCTGTTCTACCACTTGCTGGTGGTGCTGCAGGCCCGCAACATCGCGCTGTCGGAGGTGGAAGCCGTATTGGGCGCGCGAACCAGCCAGTCGGGTCTCACCGAGAAGGAGTTGCGCAAGGGCGGCTAGTGTGGCGGACTTGACGTTCCTAGCAGCATCGCGGCGAGTCCAGCGTGGGAACGTCAAATCCAAAGCCACACTAGACTCATAGAGTTGCTAGTGTCCCTTTGGTTCCGACGCTTGTAAATGCGCGGGCTGCAAAGGGATACAAGCGTCGGAACCGGGACACTAGTGCATGGAGCAGCGAGTCGAAGACCATCTCTCGCCCTACCGCACGTTCTCGCGCGAGGACTGGGCGAGCCGTCGCGGCGACACGCCGATGACGCTCACCCACGACGAGGTTGGCCGGCTGCGCTCGATGCACGACCGGCTCGACCTCGCCGAGGTCGAGCACATCTATCTGCCGCTGTCGCGCCTCTTATCGCTCTACGTCGAGGCGACGCAGCGGCTGTTCCGGGCGCAGCAGAAGTTCCTCGGCACCGAGGACGCCAAGATGCCCTACATCATCGGGGTGGCGGGCTCGGTGGCGGTCGGCAAGTCGACCACGGCGCGCGTGCTGCAGGCGCTGCTGGCGCGCTGGCCGAACGTCCCGAAGGTCGATCTCGTCACCACCGACGGCTTTCTTTATCCGAACGCGATCCTGGCACGCGAAGGTCTGATGGAGCGTAAAGGCTTCCCGGAGAGCTACGACCTATCGACGCTGCTGCGATTCCTCTCCGACATCAAGGCCGGCCGGCGCCCGACGCGGGCGCCGGTCTACTCCCACCTAGTCTACGACGTCATCCCCAACCAGTGGGTCGAGATCGACCGGCCGGACATCCTGATCGTCGAAGGGCTCAACGTGCTGCAGACCGGCCACCCGCCGAAGGATGGCAAGGCGATCCCGTACGTCTCCGACTTCTTCGACTTCTCGATCTACCTCGATGCGGACGAGGACGTCCTGCTCGGCTGGTACGTCGACCGCTTCTTGACGTTGCGCGGAACCGCGTTCCGCGATCCGAAGTCGTTCTTCCACCGCTATGCGACGCTGTCCGACGAGGAGGCGGTCAAGACCGCGACCTCGATCTGGTCGCGCATCAACCTGGTCAACCTGCACGAAAACATCCTGCCGACGCGCCAGCGCGCCGACCTCATCCTGCGCAAGACCGCAAGCCATGAGGTACAGGAAGTCTCGCTGCGCCGGCTGTGATTTGATGATCGCAGCGATTGCGCCCTCCCCTTGCGGGAGAGGGCGCAATTGCAATGACCGCAACCACGGCCAAAGTCGCTTCACGATGTTTCTGACGCGATAGAACTATTTCAGCCGATATCCTGCGTGGCAGCCGACACAGGCACCCATCACGTCGCCGAGCACCGCGAGAGCGGGCTTCAGATCGTCAGTCACGGCGGCGTTCTGGGCTTCGATCGCAAAGCGGCTGGCGGCGCGATGCATCGCGGTGCCGGCATCCTGCATGCCCTGCGGCATGTACCTAGCTACCTCGTGCGCACCATGCAGTCGCAGCGACGTCATGCCGAGCCGCTC
This sequence comes from Xanthobacteraceae bacterium, assembly GCA_050179645.1. Taxonomy (GTDB): domain Bacteria; phylum Pseudomonadota; class Alphaproteobacteria; order Rhizobiales; family Xanthobacteraceae; genus VAZQ01. The sequence continues at coordinate 32,371 of JBFXEX010000024.1, forward strand.
CTCGGCGATCCTGGCGGCCTTGTCGTTCTGGCCGCGCGCGAGCGCATCGTTGATATCCTGCAGTGCCTGCAGGTGATCGCGCATGTTGGCGAGCGTGTGCTCGACAAGTTCGGGCGGAAACTTGACCAGCACGCGCGTGTCGGTCGCATGCTCGCCGTGACCCGTATGATCGTGGTGTCCGTGGTGCTGGGCCAGGGCCAGGCCGCCACCGGCGACGAGGGCTGCCGAGACGAGCGAGAGAAGAAGCATGCGGCGCATGGTGGCCCCTTTCCGGCGTATGGCCGGAGGCATAGACCGCGCAGGGCCCGTTCGCATATGATCGTGATCATATGGGCACGGCGCAGGAAACGCTCGAAACAGGCGATGGCCGCGGCGAACGGCGGATGGCTCGATCCGTCGACTGGCCAGCGCTGGAACGGGCATCGCCGCTTCTGGCGGTCCTGCCTCCCTCCGCTCGCCGCGCCGCGCGGGCGGTTCATCTGCCGAAATCGGCGCGGCTGTTCAGTCGCGGTGATCGACCGGGGGCGATGTACTTCGTGGTCTCTGGCGAGGTTCATCTGGTGCGGCTGTCGCCGACCGGGAGCGAGATCGTGCTGCAACGGGCTCGCCAAGGATTTCTCGCCGAGGCGAGCCTCGATCAGGCGGCCTATCACTGCGATGCCGTCACCGTGCTGCCGTCCGAGCTGCTGATGCTGCCGCGCAAGACCTTCCTCGAAGCGCTCGCCGCCGACGGTTTCCGGAGCCGATGGATCGCGCACCTCGCGCGTGAGCTGCGCCGCGTCAGGGCGCAAGCCGAACGGCTGAGCCTCAGAACGGCGCAGGAGCGCATCGTCCATTACCTCGAGACCGAGGGCAACGACGGCTCAATTCGCCTGAACCAATCCAAGAAGGACTGGGCGGCCGAGCTTGGCCTGACGCACGAAGCACTCTACCGGACGCTGGCCCGGATGGAGCGCTGCGGACGGATTCATATCGACGGAGCGAGCTTGTCCATCCGGTCCTGACCGAAGCAAGCCGGGGCGATGCTCGTTTCGGCCGCTACTTGACCCGCGTCGCGCGCCACTTGGATTCGCCGCTTGCCGACTTGCTCACGCCTTCCATGACCTTGCCGGCGACCCGGCCGGTGTAACGGGTGTCGCCGACCGAGAACGCGATCTGGTCGCCGGTCATCTTGGCGTTGCTGATGTCCGTCGAGGTGCCGCCGATCTTCGCCGTGCCGGACAGCATCTGAAAGTCCTGTTTCAAGGTAAGTTCGCCGTCCGGCAGCTTCCACGTGCCTTGCACCTTGGCCGGCACGATCCAGAAATGCGCGGTGCAGAACCGATCGCAGTCCTTCGACAGATTGATGTCTTCGTCCGGCGTCCAGTCGCCCATGTCGAAAGAATTGGACACCACGCGGGTGCCGGGCTTCATGTTCAGGATCTTCGGACGCAGCCGGAGATTGATGTCCGGCAGCAGGAACAGCGTGAGCACCGTCGCCTTGGAGAAATCGCTCTTGAAGATATCGCCCCGGACGAACGTCGCCTTTCCGATGACGCCCTCCTTGGCGGCATTTTGCCGCGACAGTTCGACCATCTTGGGATTGAACTCGATGCCGAGCGCCCTGGCGCCGCGCTTCGCCGCCGTGATCACGGTGCGGCCGTCGCCGGAGCCGAGGTCGATGACATAGTCGTTCGGCGTCACCTTGGCGGTGTCGAGCATCCTGTCGACCAGCGCCTGGCTGGTCGGTACCCAGACCACGTCGTTGCCCGACTGCCCGACGCTCGGCTCATAGGGCGCTGCCGCGCGCTGCGCCTGCGCCACGCCAAGTGCTGCGACCAGCGCCAGGCCCGACAGCGGCAGCGCGCGCGTAAAAAACACATATAGCTTCATGCTCTTCTCCAAGGGACGGCAACGCGACGTTTCGCGCCGGGGTTGGTGTAGCAAATCCCAACCTCGGGCGTAACGACGGTGCGGCCATCCCGGCGGCGGGCGACCTGACGACGCAAGACTTATGCGGACGCGGCAGGAATCGTTCGTTATTCGCTCGCGGCCTTTTCCTTCATCGCCGCCTGGAGCTTCTTGATCTCCTCGGGCGACAGCTTGGGCCGGTCCATCTTGATGGTCAGCTTGTTGAGCTTGCCGGTGAAGGCGAACGGCGGCTTGTAGTCGGCGTCGTTCACGCCGGTCAGCGTGTCGGAACCGATGTCGAAGCTCTCGTCCCATTGCAGGATCATCGGCAGCGTGCGGTCCATCTTCCTGGTCGCGACCGCATTGCCGTTCACCTTGAGGGTGCCGACGCCCGGCCGGCCGACACCGCTGAAGCTGTTGAAGGCAAGCGTGCCGTCGCCCATGCCATCGTACTTGAAGTCGAACTCGATGGTGTGCCGTCCCGGCGGCAGCGCGTCAGACGCCTCCCACTTCAGGCGTTCGAGATCGACCATGTTCCATAGAAACACCGGCTTGCCCTGCAAAAGGTAGAGGCCATAGCCGCCGAAGCGCCCGCCGGAGGTCAGCAACATGCCCTCGGCGCCGCCTTGCGGCACCTCGATGTCGGCGGTGATCGTGTAGGACGTGTTCAGCAGCAGTGGTGAATCGCCCTGAGGCAGTCCAACCATCGGCCGCGTGTAGACGAACTCGGTCCGGCCGGCGGTGATGTTCGGCCGCGGCGCGACGATGCGGGCCGCGACCGAAGCGTCCAGCGGGAGGACCTGGTACTTCTTGGCCTCCGCGACGAACATCTTGCGCATTTCCGCAACCTTCTGTGGGAACTTCGCGGCGATATCCTCCGACTGGGTGAAGTCCTTGTTCAGGTCGTAGAGCTGGAACACCTGATTGTTCAGCGGATCCGGATTGGCCGGGCCGAAGGCGTCCCACGGTGCACGGTTGACCTTGGTGCTAAGGAGCCAGCCGTCATGATAGAGCGCCCACTGCCCCATCATCTCGAAATACTGGGTGCGGTGCCGTGACGGCGCCTTCGCGTTCTGCGCATCGAAGGTATAGAGGAAGCTTGTGCCTTCGATCGGCTTCTGCCGGATGCCGTCGACCATCTCGGGTGCGCGGATGCCCGCGGCCTCGAGGATCGTCGGCACGACGTCGATAACGTGGACGAACTGCTCGCGCAACGCGCCCTTGTCCTTGATGCGTGCCGGCCAAGACACCGCCATGTTCTGGTTGATGCCGCCGAGCCGGGACGCATTCTGCTTGAACCAGTCGAACGGCGTATCGAAGGCCCATGACCAGCCCGCCGACATGTGGTTGTACGTCAGGTCGGTGCCCCAGACGTCGTAGAATTTCATCTGCACGTCGACGGGAATCTCATTAAGGCCGTTGAAGAACGCCACCTCGTTCGGCGTGCCGAGCGGCCCGCCCTCGGCGCTCGTGCCGTTGTCGCCGTTGATGTAGATGATCAGCGTGTTGTCGAGCCGGCCAAGGTTCTCGAACTGCTGGATCACGCGACCGATCTCGTGATCGTTGTAGGCCGCGTAGGCGGCAAACACCTCGACCTGGCGGATGAACAACTTCTTCGCCTCGGGCGTCAGTTCGTCCCACGGCTTGAGGAGCTCTTTCGGCCACGGCGTCAGCTTGGCGTCCTTCGGGATAACGCCGAGCCGCTTCTGGTTCTCGAAGATGCGTTCGCGCAGCTTCTCGTAGCCGTCGTCGAATAGCTTCATCTTGGAAATCTTCTCCACCCACTCCTTGGTCGGGTGATGCGGCGCGTGCGTAGCGCCGGGAGCGTACTTGATGAAAATCGGCTTGCTCGGATCGGTCTGGTGGATCCGCGTCATGTAGTCGATGGCATCGTCGGCCATCCCGGTGATGAGGTTCCAGCCGGCCTTGCCTTCGAACGGATAGATCTGCGTCGTGTTGCGGAACAGGTTCGGCTGCCACTGGTTGGCGTCGCCGCCGACGAAGCCGTAAAAGTATTCAAACCCCATCCCGCTCGGCCATTGGTCGAACGGACCGACCTGGCTGGCGGTGAAGGCCGGCGTGTTGTGGTTCTTGCCGAACCAAGACGTAGCGTAGCCGTTGTCCAGCAGGACGCGACCGACCGTGGCCTTGTCCTTGGCGATGATGCTGTTGTAGCCGGGAAAGCCGGTCGATTGCTCGGAAATCACGCCGAACCCGGCCGAGTGATGGTTGCGCCCGGTGATCAGCGCAGCGCGCGTCGGCGAGCATAGCGCGGTCGAGAACACCCGGTTGTAACGCAGGCCTTCGCCGGCGACGCGGTCCATGGTCGGCGTCGGAATGACGCCGCCGAACGTGCTCGGGACGCCGAAGCCGGCGTCGTCGGTGATGATCAGCAGGACGTTGGGCGCGCCTTTTGGCGGCACCACGCGCGGCGCCCACCACGGCTTCGACTGCAGCGCGTCGTCCCGGATCACACCGCCGAATTTCGGATCGGCCGGCGGCAGCTGCGTCCCGGGGATCGAGGTCGTGGCGCTGGGGGATCCTGGCGTGCCGGTCACCTGTTGCGCGATCGCGCTCGTCGTTTCAAGCGCGATGACCAATGAGGCGACGACAAGGGTTGGCCGAAGCAGCCGATGATTTGACTGGAGTCGTTCTGGCATGACGGTCCCAATTGATCTGGACCCAAGTCGATGGGTCGGTTAGTCGCGCAAGGTCGGTCTTCGGAAGCGGTGCTTGGCGCACCCTTCTGTAATATTGCACGATGGACGTCATGTTTTGACGGTAACCGGCGAGGGTCAGGCTAGGCCAGCGGACACGATTCGACCTGTTGTACGACTGTCTTTCCAGTGGGCGGTCGAGAATCGCCTCGCGCGCGCCCGTTGTTGGACACCGACCATCGCTGAAATGGAATCTTCAGAGATTTGGCCCGCGTCGAAACCGCGCGACGTCAAGCGGCGAGCGGTTTGCGGGCCGGCAGTTGCGCCAGTGCGGCAGCAAGCCGCTCGCGGTCGACCGGCTTGGTGAGGAAGCCGTCGAAGCCGGCAGCCAGACAGGCGTCGCGGTCCTCGTCCGACGAGTCGGCGGTGAGCGCGATCACCGGCGTTCGCCGCACGTCCTGCTCGGCTTCGCGCGCGCGGATCGCCTGGGTGGCGGCGATGCCGTCGCGGCCCGGCATCTGCAGGTCCATCAGCACCAGATCGAACGACGCGCCAGTCGCTGCCGCATCCCGCCAGGAGGCGAGTGCCGCATCGCCGTCCGTCACCAGCGTCGGACGATGTCCGAGCCGGCGCAGCAGCGCCTCGATCAGGAGCGCATTGATCTCGTTGTCCTCCGCGACCAGCACCGCCATTCTGGCCGCGTCAGAACCCGCCGGAAGCGAAGCGGAGTCGGATTCGGCACCCGCAGACTCGAAGCCGCCGCCGGTACCGGTGAGTTGAGCGGCAAGCGAGGTCGTTCGCACCGGCTTGATCAGATAGCCGGTAAAGCCCGCGTCCTTGAGTGTGGCGAGTTCGCCCCGCTCGGCCGGCGCGATCAGAACGATGCGCCGCGGGATTGCGGCGCCAACGCGGGCAAGCTCTCGGCAGGCTGCAGTACCCAGCATGTGGTCGACCAGGATGGCGCTCCAATTCCGATCGTCGCGCAGCAGCCCGGCGGCTTCGCCGCTCGGCACCACGCACACCCGCGCGCCCCAGCGCATCAGCCGCCGCGCCACCAGCGTGGACTCGATCGGGCTCGGCGCCACGATCAGCACGTCCTGCCCGGCGAGATCGGGCGGAGCGAAGGTCGCGTCCGGCACCTCCACGGCGCGAGCCAGCGGAACCGTGACGAAAAACGTCGAGCCGGCACCCGGCGTGCTGTAAACGCCGATACGGCCGCCCATGGCGTCGACAATCCGCCGCGAAATCGCGAGGCCGAGGCCGGTGCCGCTGAACTTGCGCGCAGCGCCGGCGTCGGCCTGCTCGAACTCGAGGAAAATGCGCTCTTGCGCCTCGGGCGCGATGCCAATGCCGGTGTCGCAGACCAGGAAGCGGATGTCGTCGGCACCACCGCCGCGTTCGACCAGAATCGAGACGCCGCCGCTCTCCGTGAACTTGATGGCATTGCCGGCGAGATTCAGCAGCACCTGGCGCAGGCGGGCGGCGTCGCCGAGCAGGTGGCGCGGCACGTCGTCCTCGACGAAAGACGCGATCTCGATGTGCTTGGCTTGCGCGCGAGGCGCCAGGAGTTCGACGGTTTCTTCCACCAGCGCCGGCAGGTCGAAGCGAATTCCGGTCAGGTCGAGCCGCCCGGATTCGATCTTGGAGAAGTCGAGAATATCCTCGATCAGCGACAGCAGGGTTTCACCCGACGTCTTCACCGCCGTCGCGTAGGTGGACTGCTCGGGCGTCAGCGGTGTGTCGAGCAGCAGGCCGTTCATGCCCAGGATTCCGTTGAGCGGCGTGCGGATCTCGTGCGAGATCATCGCCAGAAAGCGCGACTTCGCCAGGTTCGCGGCTTCCGCCTGATCGCGCGCCACCGACAGCGCATGCTCGGCTTCGACGCGATCGGTGACATCACGGCCGACGCTCTGCATTTCGGTCTTTCCTCCATGGCGCACTGGAACGTCGCGCCACGCGATCCAACGGGCGCCATCGGCGACGGTGATTTTCTGATCGTGGCAGCGGCTGCCGTCGGGTTGCGCGGTCGCGGCCCGCTGCTCCAGGACCGGCAGATTGACGGGAGCGCCGACCAGATCCTCCCGCGCGCAGCCGGCGAGCGCGCAATAGGCATCGTTGACGTAGGTCACGCATCCTTCGCTGTCGGTGCGCAGGATCACGTCGCCCTGCGACTCGAGGAAGCTGCGGGCGTGTTCATCGCTCTCTCTGAGCTCCCAGTTCCGGTCTTGGAGGTCCTCGATGAGCGTCTGCGACGCCCGCAACTCGGTGTGGAGCAACCGGTTTCTTGAGATGAGGAGGCCGATGGCGCCACAGGCGGCACCGAACAGGGCGGCCGTCCCGATCGCGAAAGTGTGCGGATCGTAGTGCGCGCCCGGACTTCGCATGGCAGCGAGAAACCCGAAGGCCGCGCCGATCGACATCGACAGCACTGCGGCGGTGCGCAGCATGAACAGCAGCGCGCGGCGGACCGATGCCGCGCGTGGAGTCGCAATGCGCCAGAGCACCCGCATAAAACGCCGCCCGTCCCCGCGGGCTTTCGCCGGTCGCGCCTGGCGCGTCCGGCATGCCCGCTTCATGCTTGGTCGTTGCGGCGATCCTGACGGGGACTGTTTGCAAATCTCTTGCGAGCCGCCGCAAGCGGTTGGACTTGCAGGCGGCAGGGTTGAGAAGAGTCTAATCGCGCCTGCGCAATTGGAGGGAGGCGGTTAGCCGGGCGTTAACGCTCGCACCTTCGCGGTGTCCGCCCCGACACACGGGTACTCCTCTCCAGCGCCGAACAAGCGGTCTGGGTTCTGCTCGCGCGGGAACGAACGGGGATAGGCTGAGCACCAGTTCAAACAGAATAGGCCGTCAACCCATCGTCGACTTGGCGATCCGGTCCATGGCGGTGGCCAGTTCGAGATCGCGGTCCGTCACGCCGCCCGCATCGTGGGTGGCGAGCGTCACTTCGACCTGGTTGTAGACATTGAACCATTCGGGATGGTGGTCGAGTTTCTCGGCGATCAGCGCCGCGCGCGTCATGAAGCCGAAAGCGGCGTTGAAGTCCTCGAACGTGAACTTCCGACTGATCGCATCGCGGCCTTTGACCTCGGTCCAGCCCGGCAGCTTGGCCAGCGCTTTCTTGCGGGCCTCTCCGGTCAATTTCTGTGCCATGGCGCAAACCTCACGATCCGGGCAATTGTGCCAGAGCGGCGCGCCACTCGCAAACACCTGCCGCGCTTCCTACCTTCAAAACATGGCCTGATCTACACTGGCGCGACCGCGAAGCCGCGGCGCCCTGGAGGCTCGATGTCCTGGTCGTTCAATATCGGCAACATCGCCGGCACGGCGGTGCGCATCCACGTCACGTTCCTGCTGTTCCTGGTCTGGATCTTCCTGGCGAGCTATAGCGCGGAAGGTTCGGAAGCAGCCGTGACCAGCAGCGTGTTTCTGCTGCTGCTGTTTGCCTGCGTGCTGGCGCACGAGTTCGGCCATATTTTCGTGGCGCGCGCCTTCGGCGTCGCCACCCCGGACGTGACGCTGCTGCCGATCGGCGGTCTCGCCCGGCTCGAGCGCATTCCCGAGGAACCCTATCAGGAATTTCTGATCGCCATCGCCGGGCCGCTGGTGAACGTCGCGATCGCCGGTGTGCTGATCGTGGTGGCGGGGGCGCAGATCGACGCCAACGCGCTGCATGCGGTCGAGAGCACCCGCGTCTCGATGCTCGACCGGCTCGCCGCCGTGAACTTGTTTCTCGCCGTATTCAACATGATCCCGGCGTTCCCGATGGACGGTGGACGGGTGCTGCGCGCGCTGCTCGCGACCAAACTCGGCTTCGTACGCGCAACCGGCGTCGCCGCCTCGATCGGCCAAGCGGTGGCGTTCGGGTTGGGCTTTATCGGGCTGTTCTACAATCCGATGCTGATCTTCATCGCGATCTTCGTTTACCTCGCGGCCGCCTCCGAGTCACATGCCGTCGCCATGCGAACGGTCTCGCAGGGCGTTCCGGTCAGCACCGCGATGATGACGCAATACGCCACGCTCACGCCCGATGCTCCCATCGAGGAAGCCGTGCAGACGCTCCTGCGCACCAGCCAAAGCGAGTTTCCGGTGATCGACGGCGACGGCAAGCCGGTCGGGCTCCTGGCGCGCGGCGATCTGTTCCGGGCGCTCAAGGAGCGCGGACCGGACGCGCGCGTCGCCGACGCGATGTCGCCGACCCTGCCCACGGTGAGCCACCGCCGTTACCTCGACGACGCCTTCCGCGTGCTGCAGGAGAAGGCCGCGCCCGCGGTCGCCGTGGTCGACGGCATGGGCCGGCTGGTCGGGCTGGTCACGCCCGAAACGGTCGGCGAGATGATGATGCTCAACCAGGCGCTGCCGAAGGGCGTGAAATGGGGCCCGTGGAGCAAACCGGCGACTTGACGCGCTAGGCGCTCTTGCGCAGCGGCGCGAGGCCGTCGGGACCCATGGCGCGGCGGCCGATCTCATCGCTGCGCGCCTTGGTCGAGTAGTACGATGCGTTCTGCTCGCCGCGCAGCGCCTCGCGGGTAAACTGGATCAGATGGTGCGCAATGAAGCCCATGCCGAGCACCGCGTCGATCTGGCCGCGCCGCATCGCGTGCTTCGCCGCCCGCCAGAACGGCTTGCGGTAGTCCGACAACACGCCGATGTGCCAGAACACCCGGAACGCCAGCACCAGCGCGCCCGAAAGGTTCGCCCAATTGAGCTTGCCCTTGGCGGGCGCGATCATCCGGTTGACGTAGGTCGCGTCGACCTGGTGCTGGAAGCGCGAGAACAGCCGCTCCGGATCGTTGGCGAAGGCGATGCAGCGGCGCCAGGTCGCCACCACGTCGTCGTACGGCCGCAGGAACCGCACGTTGCTTTCGAGCGACGGATCGTTCGCGAGCCGGTCGGCCTTGTGTAGCCGGTCCCACAGCGGCGTCTTCGGCAGCGCCTGCAACAGATTGATGGTCAACATCGGAATCTGCGACAGCTCGATGAAGTCCTTGAGCCTCGTTTCCGTATCGTCCGAGTCGGTGTCGAGCCCGAGGATGATGCCGGACGTCACTTCGAGGCCGTAGTCGTTCAGCGTCCTGATCGACTCCATCATCGGCACGGCGTTGTTCTGGTCCTTGCGCATCGCGTGGAGCGCGTCGGCTTCCGGTGTCTCGATGCCGACGAACAGGCCGAGGAACGACGCCTCCCGCATCAGCTTCAGGATTTCCGGCTGCTTGGCGATGTTGAGCGTCGCCTCACAGGCGAACTGCAGCGGATAGCTGCGCGCCTTCTGCCACTCCACCAGAACCGGCAGCATGTCCTTGGCGGCCTTGCGGTTGCCGACGAAATTATCGTCGACGAAATACACCACCGGCGGATGGCCCTTCTGCTTGAGCATGGCGTCGAGCTCGGCGGTGATCTGCTGCGGCGTCTTGAGGCGCGGCTGCCGGCCGTAGAGGCCCGGGATGTCGCAGAACTCGCACAGATATGGACAGCCGCTGGAGAACTGGATCGTCAGCATCAGGTAGTTCTTGAGCGGGATGAGATCGTAGGCCGGGATCGGGAAATCCTGCAGCGGCAAGCGTTCCTTGGTGACGAACTTTATCGGCGCAGCGGGCCGATCGACACTCTCGTCGACCAGCGTGATGATCTCGTCGGTGGCGTCGCCCATCTCGCCGACATGCAGGTAGTCGACGTCGGGATACATTTCCGGCGAGGCCGAGGCCGACGGACCGCCGAGCATTACCGGCTTGCCGGCCGCGTGCGCGCGCTCGGTGATGTCGTGAATCTGCTCGGCCTGCACGTGCATGCCGCTGACCACGACGACGTCGGCCCAGGCGAAATCGGCGGGTGTGGCGCGGCGGATGTTCTCGTCGACGAAGCGGACCGGCCAGCGCTCCGGCATGTAGGCGGCGATCAGGAGAAGGCCCTGCGGCGGCATGAAGGCTCGCACGCCCTTCATCAGCCGATAGGCGTGGTTGAACGTGCCGAAGGCCGGGGTGTAGTGCGGAAACACGCACAGCACCCGACGCTCGTTTCTTACCGGGACCGGTGTGCGCATCGGCCTCCCCAAACATGACCCGTGGGCATCGTCGCCCCGGGAAGGGCCGATGGCAAGTGGTGATGACCTTGCACGCGATTTAGTTCCATTCCCGAGTCGAATCGGCGTATTCAATCAACATGTTGTTTTTTGTGTACTTTTCGTGACATCCGTGGCCAGTGCCGGGCCATCGCCGATGCAGGAAGCGATTGCGTCTGCGAACTTCGTGACTATATTCGCCGCGAAAAGCGGGCCCCTTGCGGCCCGCGCTTGATTTATGAGCCCCCGGCATGAACCTTCGCAACCTCGCCATCATCGCGCACGTTGACCACGGCAAGACCACCCTGGTGGACCGCCTGCTGCAGCAGGCCGGTGCCTACCGGGAGAACCAGCGCGTGGTCGAACGGGCCATGGACTCCAACGACCTGGAGCGCGAGCGCGGCATCACCATCCTGGCCAAGGCCACCTCGGTGGTTTGGAACGGCACCCGCATCAACATCGTCGATACGCCCGGGCACGCCGACTTCGGCGGCGAGGTCGAGCGCATCCTCAACATGGTCGACGGAGCGCTGGTGCTGGTCGACGCCGCCGAGGGGCCGCTGCCGCAGACCAAGTTCGTGGTGTCGAAGGCGCTCAAGATGGGCCTCAAGCCGATTGTCGTCATCAACAAGGTCGACCGCGCGGACGCGCGGCCGACACAGGTGGTGAACGAGGTGTTCGACCTGTTCGCCGCGCTCGATGCCAGCGAGGAGCAGCTCGAGTTTCCGATTCTCTACGGCTCCGCCAAGCAGGGCTGGATGGCAGACAGTCCCGATGGCCCACAGGATGCCGGCATGGCGCCGCTGTTCGATCTGGTCCTGCGCCACGTCAAGCCGCCGCAGGTTGAGGACGGGCCGTTCCGCCTGCTCGGCACCATCCTCGAAGCCAATCCGTATCTCGGCCGCATCGTCACCGGCCGAATTACTTCCGGAACGGTCGCGCCGAACCAAAGCGTCAAGGTGCTCGATCACACCGGCAAGCTGATCGAACAGGGGCGCGTCACCAAGGTGCTGGCGTTTCGCGGGCTCGAACGCACCGCCGTCGACAGCGCCGAAGCCGGCGACATCGTCGCCATTGCCGGACTGCCTGACGCCACCGTCGCGCACACCATCTGCGACCCTTCGGTCGAAACTCCGATCCCGGCGCAGCCGATCGATCCGCCGACCCTGGCGATGACGTTCCGCGTCAACGACTCGCCGCTCGCCGGCACCGAGGGCGACAAGGTCACCGGCCGCATGATCCGCGACCGGCTGTTGCGCGAGGCCGAAGGCAACGTGGCGCTACGCGTGCGCGAATCCGACGAGAAGGATTCGATGGAGGTCGCCGGACGCGGCGAATTGCAGCTCGGCATTCTGATCGAGACCATGCGGCGGGAAGGGTACGAACTATCGGTCTCGCGCCCGAAGGTCTTGCTGCGCGACGATCCGCAGACCGGCGAACAGCTCGAGCCGATCGAGGAGGTCGTCATCGATCTTGACGAGGAGCACTCCGGCATCGTGGTGCAGAAAATGTCGGAGCGCAAAGCCGAACTGGTCGAAATGCGGCCGTCGGGCGGCGGCCGTCAGCGGCTCGTGTTCTACGCGCCGACGCGCGGCCTGATCGGCTACCAGGGCGAGTTGCTCACCGACACGCGCGGCACCGCGATCATGAATCGACTATTCCACGCTTATGCGCCGTTCAAGGGTACGATTCAGGGTCGCCGCAACGGCGTGCTCATTTCCAACGACGCCGGCGAGGCGGTCGCCTATGCGCTGTGGAACCTGGAGGACCGCGGCCCAATGATGGTCGAGCCGGGCTGGAAGGTCTATCGCGGCATGATCGTCGGCGAGCACACGCGCGACAACGACCTTGTCGTCAACGTGCTCAAGGGCAAGAAGCTCACGAACATTCGCACGACATCGAAGGACGAGGCGGTGCGGCTCACGCCGCCGATCCGCATGACGCTCGAGAGGGCGCTGGCCTATATCGGGGACGACGAACTGGTCGAGGTCACGCCGAAGTCGATCCGCCTGCGCAAGAAGCTGCTCGACGAGCATGAGCGCAAGCGCGACGAGCGGCGCAAGGAGACCGAGCAGGTCTGATACCATCGGCGCTTCGTGCTGACCCTGCATCCTGAGGTGCTCGGCCATAGGCCCAGCCTCGATGGATGCATAGCCGAACCAACGCGGCGATCTGTCACAAATCGGGACGCCTTCGAATCAGATCGTACGCGACCCACTCCTTCGGCTCGCTGATGCACCGGGAGCACGCGTTTCCGGATACCGGCTTGTGCTATGCACAGCGCGTTTCCCACCGTTTTTGTTTTCGCAGCGTTGCGAAGCTACAACAGCTTCGTCGGATGCCGATCAATTCGAGACTTTTTCACTGATGTGATTCGCGGCTGGCAAGCCGATGTGTGTCGGATTCACACCACTCGCCGACTGCATTAACCCATCATTAAACAAAGGACTTGCGTGGGCGGCGGAGTGCCTGCTTCTATAATCGCCATGAGCACGACCCTCATAGAAGTCAGACGCGCGAAGCCGGCAGATGCCAAGGCGATCGCGGCGACTCATGACGAAGCCTGGCGCGGCGCCTATCAGGGCGTCATCCCGGGTCCCGAGCTCGACAAGCTGATCAACCGGCGCGGCCCGCTGTGGTGGGACAGCGCCATCCGCAAGGGCAGCCGCATCGCGGTGCTGGCGTTCGGCGAGTGCGTGGCGGGTTACGCCAACTACGGCCGCAACCGCGCGCGCAGCCTCTATTACGATGGCGAGGTCTACGAGCTTTACCTGCGGCCGGAGTTCCAGGGGCTCGGCTTCGGACGCAAGCTGTTCACTGCGGCGCGGCGCGACCTCCTGCAGAGCGGACTGCAGAGCATGGTGGTGTGGGCGCTGTCGGACAACGAGCCAGCGGTTGAGTTCTATCGCGCACTGGGCGGCAAGGCGGTGGCGCGCTCCTCCGAGCGGTTCGGCACCAAGGTGCTCGACAAGGTGGCGTTCGCCTGGAACGGCTGAGCTTCCTGAACTCATTCAAAGTCGGTGATGTACGGATGGCCGGGTCAGTCCCGGCCATAAACATTTTCGATGCCCATGCCGCTCGCCGGCATCTGATAGCCCGCAATGGTGCAGGCGGCGCGCAGCGTGTTGGCAAGGAGGCACGCGATCGTCATCGGCCCGACGCCGCCCGGCACCGGCGTGATCGCGCCGGCGACCTCAGACACCTCCGCAAACGCCACGTCGCCGACGAGGCGCGACTTGCCGGAGGCGCCCGGTACGCGGTTGATGCCGACGTCGATCACGGTTGCGCCCGGCTTCACCCAGTCGCGCCGTATCATCTCGGGACGCCCGACGGCGGCGAATACCAGGTCGGCGCGACGGCACACGCCGGGCAGATCCTGGGTCTTGGAGTGCGCGATCGTCACGGTGGCGTTCTCGTTGAGCAGCAACTGCACCAGCGGCTTGCCGACGATGTTGGAGCGGCCGATCACGATCGCCTCGAGCCCGGTCAGCGACGGCCGCACGGTCTTCGCCAGATAGATGCAGCCGAGCGGGGTGCAGGGCGTCATCGCCGGCAGGCCGGTCGACAGCCGCCCAGCATTGACCGGATGGAAGCCATCGACGTCCTTGCGGGGATCGAGCGTGCCGAGCACCTTCTGGGCATCGATGTGCGCCGGCAGCGGCAGCTGCACCAGGATGCCGTGCACGGTCGGGTCGGCGTTGAGCCGTCCGATCAGTGTCAGCAGTTCGTCCTCGGTGGTCGTCTCCGGCAGGCGGTGGTCGAACGACCGCATGCCGCTGCCCGACGTCATCTTCATCTTGCTGCTGACATAGACTTCGCTCGCCGGATTGTTGCCGACCAGTACGACGGCCAGTCCGGGCACGATGCCGCGATCGCGCACCAGGCGGTGCACCGCGTCGGCGACCTTACCGCGCAGGTCCGCCGCGATTCCCTTGCCGTCGATGATTTGTGCGGTCATGCCAGCCCCCTTACCCGATCGCGCAGACTTTCTCCAGCGTTGCGGCGAGCATCGGTCCGGCTCCGGCGATGCGCAGACGCTTGACGCGCGACATGGCGCCCGAGGCGAGTTCGACCGAGCGTGGGGCGACGCCCATCGTTTTCGCCATGAGTTGGATCAGTGCGGCGTTGGCTTCGCCTTCGGTCGCGGCCGCGCGCACCCGGACCTTAAGCACACTGCGGCCGTCCGCCATCTGCTCGATGCCGCCGACGGCGTCGCGACCGCCTTTCGGCGTGAGCCGCACCATCAACGTGATTCCGTCCGGCGCAATCGTCCAAGGCCGTGGCGTCGACGTGGCGCGCGGCGCCTCCGCGGACCTCACTAAATGAATGCCTTCGCCAAGTTGCTGAGGACAACACTCTGGATGAACACGATGATCAGGATCACGATCACCGGCGAAATATCGATGCCGCCGAGATTGGGCATGAGGGCACGCACCGGCCGCAGCACCGGTTCGGTAATCCGGTAGAGAAAATCGGCCAGCATCGCGACGAACTGATTGCGCGGGTTGACCACGTTGAACGCGATCAGCCAACTCATGATCGCGGCCGCGAACAGAATATAGATGTAAAGAGTGAGCAGGAGGGAGATGAAGCCAAGAAATTCGAGCATCGCATGATTCCGCACCGTCGGCGCGCTGCTGCGCGCTGGCTGCGCGACGTGTACATTTCCCGTGCCGGTGCGGCAAGAGTGAAGCGCACGCCGCGGGCCACTTCCCTTGACACCCTGCGGCGCGGACACATAAATGGCCGCACTCGCGGCATCTCCGGCGCTTTCAGGCCGTTGTCGCTGTGGGGCCGTAGCTCAGCTGGGAGAGCGCCTCGTTCGCAATGAGGAGGTCAGGGGTTCGATCCCCCTCGGCTCCACCACCTACAACCACCGATAGAATCAGGATTTTTGGCCGCGCGCCCGGTTCGCTGCTGGGCAAGTTGCAAGCTGGAGGGCCCCCTCCTTGGGCGGGCTCCGGTGCTCGCCGGCGTAATCCCTGCAATACCCGCGCTGCCCAAGGCAGAAGACCCCTCGGGCACGATTTGCACCACCTGGCCGCTGGGAGGCGTGGTGGGGCGGGTGACGCCGCCGCAATGGTGTCAATCTGCGCTCCGCGCTTCCTTTGACGAGCGGCAGCTTGGCGGATTGGCTCCAACAATAGGAATGATAGAAAGTATTCCGTGCCCGTCTTTCAGAAGCAGCCGGGACATTCAGTCATTCTTCGTAAGAATCAGGTTGCCGGGGCTTCGATGTCTCGCTCGCGCTGATCCGGTCAGGAGGCTTGTTTGTCAGAAGATCAATCGATCCATCTCGCGGCCGATCTGTCGTTTCTGCACACCGATTATCTCTGGCGCATGCCGGGTTCATGGATCGGCTATCCGTATTACGGGACCTCGGAGTTCTACGAGGATATCGCCCGCATTGCCGAGCGCGGCGTCATGGACATGCTGTTTTTTGGCGACACCGGGGGCACGTCCGAGGATTACGGCGGCAATCACGAGGCCGTGGTGCGGTATGGGGCGAAATGGCCGCGTCACGACATGACGCCCATGATTCCGCTCATGGCGAAAGCCGCGTCAGGCGTCGGCTTCGCCATGACGCTGTCGACGACCTATCATCATCCGTTCCACTGCGCGCGCGTGTTCAACGCTCTCGACCACGTGACGCGGGGGCGGATCGCCTGGAACGCCGTCACATCGGCATACAAGAACGAAGCCGCAAACTACGGCTTCGACGAGATGATGGAGCATGACGAGCGCTACGAGCGGGCGCAGGAATTCCTGCAAATCGCTTGCGCGCTGTGGGACAGCGTCGAGCCCGATGCCCTCGTGCTCGATCGCGAGATGGGCTTCTACGCCGATCCCTCAAAGGTCCACCGGATCGATTTTCGCGGCCGCTATTTCAATGTACGCGGCCCACTGCCCGCTTTGCCGTCACCCCAGCGCCGGCCTGTCATCATCCAGGCCGGTCTTTCCAGCCCGGGTATGACGCTCGCCGCCACGTATGCCGAACTGCAGTTCAGCACCCGACGCACGCTGCCCAGTATGAAGCAACACCGGGCGGCGCTCGACGCCAAACTGGCCGCGGCAGGCCGCAAGCCGCGCGACATCGGCATTCTCTGGTCGATCCGCGTGCAGGTCGCGGAATCAGCGTCAGACGCCGAGGCGCAGGAGCGGCGCTACCTTGAGTCGATCCCGCCCGAAGCCGGTCTCGTCGAGATGTCGGCGCAATACGGCGTCGACTTTTCGACAGCAAAGCCGGAGATGCGGCTCTCGGATTTTGCCGAGCAGGTTCATGCTGCGAAGGGCAATCTCGGCAGCTTCGAGGAACTGCTCAAGACCGTAGATCCAAAACAGACCGTGAGAGAGTTTGGACGACGTTTTCTTGTCGATCGAATTCTGGTGGCTTCGGGGACGCCCAAAGAGATCGTCGACAAGCTCGAAGAGCTTCATTTTGAGACGGGGGCCAACGGCGGCTTCATCCTTGGCCGCGGTTATTCGGCGACGGGAAATATCCAGGAATTCGTAGATTTCGTGGTGCCGGAACTTCAGCGCCGCGGACTCTCCAAGAGGAAGTATGCCGGCCCGACGCTGCGCGAAAACCTCAACAGCTAATCTTGCTGGTTGCGACGCGCAGCTTCACATGTGGCAACTTGAACAAGACCGGGCGCGCGGTGTTGACCGCATGGCACCTTCTGTGGAAGGCTTTTCAGGCATTTTAGATTGCTTGATCGCCCCCGGCTTGCACGGCTCGAGGGATCCCGATGGCCGGTCGCATCACATTGGCCGTCTCGATGAGAACACATCGACCGACGGTGTGGCGCATTACTTGCTTTACACGTCGTCGCACCAGGATCGGTTCTGCTCGAGGCGCGGACTTAGGCAACGCGTTGCGATCCTCGACGGAAGTGAACTCGCATTCTTTCAAGGATGAGGATGATGTCCATGTCCAGAAACCCAACCTCTCGGCGCCAATTCCTCAGTCAGACCGGCGCCGCCGCCGGACTCGCCGCCGCCACGCTTGCGCACCCCGCGGTCGCCCAAACCAAATTGCGTGACGTCACGTTGCGCCTGGACTGGCTGTTTCAGGGGCCGAACGGCGGCTTTATGGTCGCCCAGGATAAGGGATTCTATAAGGAGGCCGGTCTCAACGTCGACATCGGCCCGGGCAAAGGCTCGGGCAGCACCGCACAGCTTGTCGCCAGCAAGGCGACCCAGTTCGGATTTGCGGACGGCTTCGTCGTCGGACTTAGCGTGTCGAAAGGCATGAACATCAGGACGGTCGGCGCCATCTATCGCCGCAACCCGACGGCGGTCATCGTGCTCGCAGATTCCGACATCAAGACGCCGAAGGACCTCGAGGGCAAGACCATCGGAATTCCGCCGGGCGGCACGCAATTCCAGCAATGGCCCGCTTTCGTCAAGGGGTGTGGGCTGGACGGCAGCAAGATCCGGGTGGCGAACGTCGATCCGGCCGGGGCACCACCAGCGCTCGTGACCGGGCAATTTCCAGCCATTGCCGGATACGCCCAGGGCCAAGTTCCGAGCGTCGAAATTCGCGGCAAGAAGAAAGCGCGCATCTTCTGGTACGCCGATTGTGGTGTTGTCGCGGTGAGCAACGGCATCGTCGTTCACAACGATCTTATTCGAGAGGATCCAGCCCTGGTCCGCGCCTTTGTCGCGGCAAGCCTCAAGGGCTTTCTCTACGGCCGGCAGCATCCTGAGGAGATGGTCGCGATCGTGCGGAAATTCTCACAAGCCGTCGATCCAGCCGTCGCCCGGCTTGAGGCCGAGCTCTCCTGGAACACGTGGGTGACACCCAATACCGCCGGCAAACCGCTCGGCTGGAGTTCCGACAAGGACTGGGAGGATACCGTAGGCGTGCTCAAGCAATACGGCGGCGTGACCGCGCCCCTTGACGCCAAACAGCTCTACACCAACGACTACGTCCCGACCGGCTCCGAATTCATCCCGCCGCAGACGGCACCGAGCAAGACATAAGATAGACGAAGAGCATCGGTCCGATGTTGCCTGATGCGCCTTCCGTGGCGGGATCGGATCGGCCATATCTCGATCTCCAGGGCCTCAGCAAGGTCTACGCGACGCATGACGGGCCCGTCCGCGCGCTCGACCGCGTTTCGGTGAGCGAGCGGCAGGGCGAGTTCCTTTCGATCCTCGGCCCCAGCGGTTGCGGCAAGAGCACCCTGCTGATGATCGCGGCCGGACTCATCCCGGCCTCGAGCGGCGTCGTTACCATCGACGGGAACGTCGTTACCGCACCTCGGACCGACATCGGCATCGTGTTTCAGAGCCCAGTTCTGCTGGAATGGCGAACCGCCCTCGGCAACGTCATGCTGCAGGCGGAGGCGAAGAAACTCGAATGGAAGTCCGCCGAAAGGCGCGCGCGTGAATTGCTGGCGTCCGTCGGCCTCGAGGGCTTCGCCGACAAGTATCCGCACGAGCTTTCCGGCGGGATGCGCCAACGCGTGTCGCTCTGCCGCGCGCTCATCCACAATCCGCCCCAACTGCTGATGGACGAACCGTTCGGAGCTCTGGACGCGCTGACCCGCGACCAGCTGGTCCTCGACCTCCAGAATATCTGGAATGAGCGCCGCATGACGGTCCTGTTCATCACCCATAGCGTGCCCGAAGCGGTGTTTCTGTCCGACCGGATCATCGTGATGACCCCGCGGCCAGGCCGGATCGATCGTATTATCGACATCAATCTGCCGCGACCGCGCACACTGGCGGTTCGGGACACGCCCGAGTTTGCCGAATACAGCCGTGAGATCCTCGAGCTGTTCCTCGCTCGCGGGGTATTGCGAGAACGCTCATGAGCGAGGTCGAAACCCGCAGCGCAGATTTTTCATCGCGCCATATCGAAGAGGTAGAGGCCAACGTTCAGCGCGACCTGGCGCGCCGCGAATCGCGCGCACGAATCTCGTCGGTGGCGTCTCCGATCTGTATCGTGATCGTGCTGCTCGTGCTGTGGGAAGCCGGGACCCGCATCTTCGACGTCCCGGTGTTTCTGTTGCCGTCCCCGAGCGCGATCGGCGAGTCGATGGTCAAGAACGCAGGTCTGCTGCTTCAGAACGGCTGGGTGACGACGATTGAAATCATGCTCGGCTTCCTACTCAGTATCGTGGTCGGCATTCCGCTCGCCTTGGCGATTTTCCTCTGGCCGCCGTTCTCCCGCGCGGTCATGCCGCTCCTGGTGTCGTCGCAGGCCATGCCCAAAGTGGCGGTCGCGCCGTTGTTCCTGGTCTGGTTTGGTTTCGGCATCCTGCCTAAGGTCCTCATTGCGTTCCTGATCGCGTTCTTTCCGATCGTGATCAATACCGCGCTGGGACTGGCCGCGATCGAACCGGAAAAGATCTATCTTGCACGCTCAATGGGGTTCGGCCCGACCGCCACCTTCTTCAAGATTCGCCTGCCTAACGCGTTGCCGTCCATCTTCGGAGGACTGAAGATTTCGATCACGCTGGCGGTTGTCGGAGCGGTTGTCGGCGAGTTCGTGGGTGGCGATGCCGGTCTCGGCTATCTGCTGATGGTGGCGAACGGCAGCATGGATACGCAGTTGCTGTTCGCCGGCATAGTCAGCCTGACAGTTCTTGGCGTGGCCCTGTACCTCCTGGTCGAATTCGCGGAGCGGCTCGTGGTTCCTCGGCATATTGCTTCGGGCGCTACGGCGGCGCGTGAATCGCTTTGATGGCGCGGCAAGGACTGAATATCTATCGCAGACCGCACGGATGAGGCGCATGGGTTCGCACGAGCCGATGGTCGGCAAGGCCGTTGAACGGATCGAGGATCTGCGATTTCTGCGCGGCAAGGGCACGTTCAGTGACGATGTCCACGCCGTCGGCGAACTGCACGCTGTGATTTTGCGCAGTCCCGTCGCCCACGGACGAATACGGTCGGTACGGATCGACGACGCGCTGGCGATTCCCGGCGTTCACGCAGTGATCACGGCTGCGGAGATCGGGCGGCCGGTACCGCGCGTGCCGATCCGCCTCTTTCCACTGCCTGAGGTTTCGCCGTTTGAATCGCCCGTCATCGCGGATGGGAAAGTGCGGTTCGTTGGCGAGCCGGTTGCTGTGGTGCTGGCGAGTGATCCGGCCACAGCCGAAGATGGACGCGACGCCATTGCACTCGACATCGAGGAACTGCCTGCGGTCGTGGAGCGTCACGCCGCACTGAAAGGCACCGCCTTTCTGTTCGACGAACATGGCTCGAACGTCGCTATCGAATACACGGCGATTGCAGGCGACACGGACGCGGCATTTGCGGATGCGGACTACACGCGCCGCGAAACATTCTACGTGCAAAGACACACCGCCGTTCCGATGGAGCCTCGCGGACTGCTGGCCGTATGGAACGACGGCCGCATGGTGGTTCAAGGCGCCGCCAAGGCGCCGTTCGCCAGCCGGAAGATCCTGGCGCAATTGCTCGGCCTTCCGGAGACGGCCGTAGATATGATCGAACTCGACGTCGGGGGCGGCTTCGGCGCCCGCGGCGAGTTCTACCCGGAAGATTTTCTGATCCCGTTTGCCGCGCGGTTCTGCAATCGTCCGGTCAAGTGGACCGAGGACCGCCGCGATCACATGATGACCTCGAACCACGCTCGCGACGTCGAATGCGAGCTGGAAATCGCTTGTCGCCGGGACGGCACGA
Source organism: Xanthobacteraceae bacterium (assembly GCA_050179645.1). Taxonomy (GTDB): domain Bacteria; phylum Pseudomonadota; class Alphaproteobacteria; order Rhizobiales; family Xanthobacteraceae; genus VAZQ01. The sequence goes on from JBFXEX010000024.1 coordinate 53,632, forward strand.
TCACCGGACTGCGCGGCCGGGCCATTTGCGACGTGGGCGCGTATATCCGCACTGCCGGCCTGATCACCCCCCGCAACGTCGCGATGTTCTTGTCAGGCCCCTATCGCGTTCCCAGCTATCTGGCGACCGCAACGGTTCTTCTGACCAACAAGACCCCGTCGGGGACATATCGCGGCCCGGGCCGTTTCGAAGCGGACTTCTGCCGGGAACGTTTGTTTGACCTGGTAGCGAAGGATCTGGGGATCGACCGGATTGCGTTCCGCCGCCGCAATCTCGTGGCCAGGAGCGAGATGCCTTACAAGCTGCCGTCGATCAGCCCGTCGCCCAGCCTGTCCGAACTCGACAGCGGCGACTATCAAACCACGCTCGACCGCTGCCTTGCCGAGTTCGACTGGACCGGCAAGGCGCCCCTACAGGGCAAACTTGTCGATGGCTGGTATCACGGGCTCGCGGTAGGATGCTTCGTCGAAGGCGGAGCCGCCGGCCCGAAGGAAACAGCGCGGCTGAAAGTCGAGGCGGACGGGACCGTGTCGCTGTTCGTTGGTTCGGCCGCGATCGGTCAGGGACTGGAAACGGTCTGTGTCCAGATTGCCGCGGATGCGCTCGATCTGCCGATGGAGAGGATCAAGGTCTATCATGGCTCGACCACCTATCTCGACGAAGGCTTCGGCGCCTATCACTCGCGTTCCGTCGTGATGGGCGGCTCGGCCATCCTCAACGCAGCAGATAATCTGAAGCAGACCATCAGTCAGGCCGCGGGCCGTTTCCTCAACTGCGCACCGGCCGAAGTCGAGATCGTGGGGGACTTGGCGAAAGGTCCAAGCGGCCGCGCCATCGCGTGGGCCGATCTGGCCCCGATATCCGCCGATGGGCAGTTTTTGAACAGCAAGCACACCTACGCCTACGGCGCGCATGCCGCGCACATCGGCGTCGACCCCCGAACCGGAAACATCAGGGTGATCGACTACGTCTCCGTGGAGGACGTCGGTCGGATCATCAACCCACTGACCCTGCACGGTCAGGTGATCGGCTCGATCGTACAGGGTCTCGGCGGCGCGCTGCTCGAACATCTGGCCTATGATATCGAGGGCCAGTTTCTGACCGGCTCGTTTGCCGACTATTTGCTGCCGACGGCTTCGGATTTTCCGAACATTCGCGGCGTATCGCTGGAAATGTACCCTTCGCCCATCAACCCACTGGGCGCCAAAGGCGCCGGCGAAGGCGGCACGATTCCGGTGGGAGGTATCATCGGCAATGCGGTAGCGTCCGCGCTGGCCTCGTTCGATGTGCAGCCGTTCGAATTGCCCTTGTCCCCACCCCGGATATGGAAGCTGATCGCGGGCGAAATCGACAGCGGTGACACCGACCAACGTCCTGCCTGATTTCGAGCCTGAGTGAAAATGCAGCGCAAGCAAAGGGAATGTCTCGACCGTGACAACGCCAGCGACGAACACCGTTGATGCAAAATCCTTCTGGCAGGCGATCGGCCAGCGCGCGATCGGCAGCACGATCGTGACCGCCAAATCAAGCCAGGGTCCAGCCGGGCTGCTTGGGCTGTCGGCAACGCATGTCTGTGCGGAGCCGCCGACCATGCTCGTCACGGTCGACAAACGAACATCCGCGCTGCAAACCATTCTCGACGCGAAGCATTTCGCCATCAACTACCTGCCGAAAGGCGCCACCGAACTTGCCGACATCTTCGGCGGCAAGACCGCCCTGAAGGGAGCGGAGCGATTCGGCACCGCGGCTTGGCAATCGCTGCATACCGGTGCTCCCGTCCTTGAAGACGCAGTCGGTGCGATTGATTGCGAACTGGCCGAGGCAATCGAACGGCACGGCGTAATGCTGCTCCTCGGAACAGTCGTCGCTACCCGTTCGAATCCCGCGCGGAAGCCGCTCGTGCATTTTCGCGGCGGCTATCTGTCCTGAGGCCGACGGCGAGACGCCGTTCAAACTGGTCTTCGAAGCCGTGCGCTCCGGTTGTGTGGGGCGCGCGATGGCGGGTGGGGCCAACGAGCACAATTGCGATAGCGCAACATGCGGTCACCGTGGGCCGGGTAAGGAGGCTGTGCGACCCGCATCCACTGCGGGCTCGTGCAATGCGCCAAGACCACGCCAAGGGACCAAGAATGAAGAAAAACGCCCGCCCGCCGCGACTTCTTTTGTGTCTCGCGGTGCCCGCCGCCCTCGCGGTGATGGCCGCGATTTCGCCGGCGGCGGCGCAAGGTACGCCGCAGCAGCGCGCCGCCTGCGAGGAAGAGGCCCGCTGGCTCTGCAGCAACTACATCCCGGACGTCGACGCCATCACCGCCTGCATGGTGCGCAACCGTCACCTTCTGAGCCCGAAGTGCCGGGCGATGTTCGGTGGCAGCAGTAAGAAACGGCCGCCGCGCCGCTGAGCGGCAAAACCGTCGCCGCCGGGAAATGTTCTTGTAACGTTCTTGCCGCTTGCGGTTGTATGCGCTATCCTGGTTTAAGGCAGGGATGGCAATGGTTCAGCGGGTCGCGACAGTCGCGTTCGAGGGTATCGAAGCCCGCGCAGTGGACGTTCAGGTCCAGGTTGCGCCCGGCCTGCCGGCCTTCAACGTGGTCGGCCTGCCCGACAAGGCGGTGTCGGAGGCGCGCGAACGGGTGCGTGCTGCGCTCGTCGCCTCCGGCCTGGCTCTGCCGGCCCGCCGCATCACCGTCAACCTCGCCCCCGCCGACCTGCCAAAGGAAGGCAGCCACTACGACCTGCCGATCGCGCTCGGCCTGATGGCGGCGATCGGCGCGATCCCCTCAGATGCCCTTTCGGGCTTCACGGTTCTGGGAGAGCTTGGCCTCGACGGCTCGATCGCCGCGGTCGCGGGCGTGCTGCCGGCGGCGATCGGCGCCAATGCGCGCGGCGAAGGCCTGATCTGCCCGGCAGCCTGCGGCGCCGAAGCCGCGTGGGCGAGCCCCGAGATGGAGATCGTCGCCGCCGGCTCGCTCATCCAGCTCAGTAACCACTTTCGCGGCACCCAGGTGCTGTCGCGGCCTCAGCCGAAAATCCGCGAGATGGGCAACGCGCTCGTCGACCTCAAGGACATCAAGGGCCAGGAGAGCGGCAAGCGCGCGCTCGAAGTTGCGGCCGCCGGCGGGCATAACCTGCTCCTGTTATTGCTTTGATGTGAAGCATCGCCATAGTGGCGAGGCGGGCATCGGAGCAAACAATATGGCGACGCAGACGGACACCACCGCAGCAGCAACTACGGAGGCGCTGGCGATCCTCAGAGCACTGGCGAAGCTGGCGCAGACCACGGCGGACTTGGGCGGCGAACTGCAGAGAATAGCGGCAAGCGTTGAGCACACGCTAGACACGCTCGCGCCGCGCGTTGGCTGCACGGTCGAAGATGTGTACTTCGGCGGAGCGGAAGGCTGAGGCACACAGCGGCTGCACGAGAGCAATCACCATGACCACCACCGCCATCGTGCAGCAGCCTCCAAAGGCATATTCATACGTCCGCTGGTCTACACCCGAGCAGGCAAAGGGAGGTAGCCTAGAGAGGCAGCTACGGAAGGCGCGAGACTACGCCAACCGGCATGGATGTGTTTCGGCATGGAATAAGGACCCCGCTTTCGGGGTGATCGGCATCCAATCGGGCCCCCCGCACTGAGGGTCCACACTGGCTTCCATTTTCATGGGGGCCAAGATTGGAATGCTGGTCGTGGAGA
>JBFXEX010000025.1:0-56498 GCA_050179645.1 Xanthobacteraceae bacterium
CCCGGCCGCGTGCTCCTTCAACACCTTGATGATCTGCTCTTCAGTGAATCTGCTCTTGCGCATGTCCGTCTCCCGAAAGAACGGAACTCTACCCAAAATCGGGGACATCTGCGGGGAGCAGGTCACGTGCTCTTCGGCGGCAGGTCTCTGGGCAGAGCCTTCCATTGACAACCGGTCCACAGCACATAGAAGATCCCGTTCACCACCTCACGCACGTTCACCGAGCGTTTGCGGCCGCCATGCCGCGCAGGCGGAATCAAGGGCTCCACAATCGCCCATTCGGCATCAGTCAAGTCGCTCGGGTAACGAAGGCCACTGCGGTCCGCAGCTTGGCGGTGTTCGGGCTTCCACATCGGGCGCTCCTTGGAGAATCAAGCGCCCAACAATGAATCATATCCGATTCATCAGACTCAAGAACTTCCCGGATCGGCTCTAATGAACGAAATAAAAAAATCCTTTTTTCAGTGCGTCGTTGTATAGGATCGCAATCTGGGAATAAGTCGCGCCAAAAGTGATAAAAATGATTATTCATTCCGTACTTAATTTCCGTGCGCTCGACCAACGTCTGCGTCGATTGGAAAGCAACCTGGCACGAGGTTCTTTTCCTATACGGGCGACCAGTTCCAAAAAGGGGCCTATCTCGGATGAGAAATTGAATGAATTGATCGCGCAACTGCCGCCGGATTGTCGTTTCAATGCAAATCGCTTGATCGAACAGAGCTACCAGCAGTTGCGTGCCGCGGAAACTAATTTTATTGAATTGGGGATCGAGACGCAGAATTCGGAAGCTATCAGAGATGCTATATGGACTCTCGAACGTAAACAGAGCCTTGGCCGGTATCTTGAGCGGGGCCGTAGATTTCAAGCCGCGACCAACGCGCAATTGAAGGAATGGTGGGTGGTCTTTTTCCGAGCCTTCTTCTTTAACCATATGTATCACGACTATGCCGACCAGGTTGAGGCCGAGCTTGAATTACGGGGAGAGTCAGCGCCAGTAGAATCCGTAAAGCAGGAACTGAAAACGGGAACAAGATTGGCGTTGCGAGATCCGGACGTTAAGAAACGCATCCGGGACATGCATTATGGTCTCATGGATAAGATCGACGAACAAAACATGCGCGAGGCGGGCGCCGAAGATTCGGCGGATGAACACGAGCCGGGCTCGGAATGATGACGACGAAGCGGTAGAATCACCGAATCGGTGCGGCAAAGAGTTCGATTAGCAACCTCGTTCCGTGACGCGGTCGAATCCGGCGGGAGAAACGGTCAAAAGCACGGCCAGAGCACGGTTGCCTGCATCCATTGTTATACAAAGGACTCCAGTGCGCGAAGTCGGGCTTCAATATCCGCCAAGCCTAGCATTCTGGCATGCGTGGCAATGAGAGCAAGGACTTGCGCGGCCTCGCTTGGTGATAAGTTGCCAGCGGCGCACGCCTGAACGACCGCGGCGGAGGCGGGCACGACGTCCTGGGCGGTTTCAAGTGGCGGTAGATTGAATTCGACTGTCTGATCACGACGCGTTGGGGCGATGCGCTCTACACAGAAGCGCAGAGCCCTTACGTCGCCGGTCAGCGCCGTTTCGATCAATTTGCGAGTCAATGCTTCAGATTCCCCATCAAGCAGCGCAGCAATTGCGAGCGTCGCTTGGTTCCTTGAGCCTTTGGGGCGACCGTTTGGATTGCCGCTTTCTCCTGGCTTGAACGGTCGCCCCCGCTGTTGTTTCGCTGTATTTTCAGCGTGGAGGGGTTGGTCGGATTCGGTATGGTCCAAAGCTGTCGGCATCTCGTGCACCATAAAAGGGGGGGCATTGTTGCCGATTTTGCGAGCCAACCTTTAAAAAAATAGAATCGTCGTGGTGGCCGACAAGTCTATGGTTGTCTAAGCGCGGCTTGCCCATCGAAGTGGTTAAAGTGATCTTGATCTTCGATCTATAAACTTCTGACGGTCCATTCACGGATGGGACATCTCTCGGCGTCCAGACCGTGCAGTCTGCTCAGCATTGCGGTCGATCGACCGGCAACGCGCGGCTTCGAGGCCAAAATCGCGCCATGGCGTCAGGGCGGACGCCTGTTTGAGGCAGGCGGGGCATCGAATCCTGGTGCAGCGTGCAGATCCGCATCGGTCGACTTAGACGAGGTCGCATATGAAGCGAACGCGAAGCTGCCTATTGTGTGACGTGACGCCAGCCGCCGGGATGAGACGCAATGGCTTTCTGAGGTTCGTTCGTCTTGCCTTCTTCGTCTTTGGCGAACCAAAGACGGGCTGGCGTAGGCCCGACGCTGCGATCATGTCCACGCCTGAGCAAAGGGCGATGGACTCGGCGGACGCGGTCCGCGACCAAGGGGGAATTGTCCGACGTTGCGGGTATCGTTATAAAGCGGCGTATTTTCGTCTTCGGTAAGCGCGCGAATTATTGGTGAGCGCTGCTCGGGTCGGCTCCAATGTCTGTCGGCCGACCTAGATTTTGGTTCGCTGAGCGTCGGCACCGCCGAACCAGCGGTTGCATGCGTTGGCGCGGGGCGGCGAGGGGTGCGGCTGGTGGTGAGGGGTGCGGCGTGTCTGCCGCAGGGGGCGGCAATTGCCGTCTGGCATCGTCCTTGCTACGGTTTGCGTGAAGCGTTTTTGCTCGTTCGTGCCCATGAAAAGGAGTGGATGGATCATGCGCAAGTGCAGCCGCATTGTTGCGTGTCTGATCGGCGCCGCCGCGCTTGTGGCGACCGCCGGGCTGGCGCAGGCTCAGCAGACGATCCGGATCGGCGTGCTGCTTCCGGTGACCGGGCCGTTCGCCAAGAACGGCATCGAGAACTGGGAGGCGATGCAGATCGCCCGCGACATGATCAACGAGCGCGGCGGCATCAACGGCCGCAAGATCGAATATCTGCTGGGCGATGCCACCAGCCCCAATGCGGCGATCAGCGAAGCCGAGCGGCTGATCACCAAGGACGGCATCAAGATCACCACCGGCTCGTTCGCCTCGCCGCTCGCCATCGCGGTCAGCCAGGCGGCCGAACGCCACGGCGTGTTCCATTGGGAGACCACGGGCGCCGCCGAAGTCATTACCCGCCGCGGCTTCAAGCACACGTTCCAGGTCGGCGCGCCGGCGCGCAAGTACAGTCAGGCCGCGGTCGACTTCACCATCGATGACCTGGCGAAGCGTTTGAACAAGCCGGTCGGGGAGCTTCGCATCGCGCTGCTGTGGGAAAACCGCGCCTTCGGCAAGTCGGTCGGCGACGGCGTGCGGGCCTACGCCACAAAGAAGAACATCAAGCTGGTCTACGACGAAGGCTACGATCAGTTCGCCACCGACATGACGCCGATCGTGCAGAAGCTCAAGGACGTCAAGCCGGACGTGCTGATCGCCATTTCGTTCCCGAACGACGCCATCCTGTTCCAGCGCAAGGCCAAGGAACTCGACTTCAATGTCGGCGCCTTTATCGGCGTCAGTGCCGGCTATTCGTCGCCGGACCTGCGCAACTCGATTGGTGACGCGGTGGTCGGGCTGTTCGTCTCCGATTTCCCGCCCAAGGTGAACGCCAACGTGCTCAAGCCGGAGGTCCGCAAGGTCGCCGATGAGTTCACCAAACGCTACGAGGACAAGATGAAGCGCCCGCCGGCGGGCCATGCCTCGGCCGGCTTCTCGGCGATCTGGGCGCTGTTCACCGAGGTGCTGCCCAAGGCCAAGACCTACGAGCCCGGCGAACTGCGCGAGATCGCGCTCAGGCTCGACTTGCCGGAGGGCTCGCTGGTCAACGGCAGCGGCATCAAGTTCACCAATTTCGACTGGCCGGACGAACCCAAGGACGCCGGGCAGAACCTGCGCGCCGCGATCGGCGTGTGGCAGTGGACCAAGGACGGTAACGAGCAGGTCTATCCGCCAGCGCTCGCCACCGCACAGCCCAGCATGGTGCCGTTGCCGCCGTGGAACAAGCGTTGAGCCATTCTGACGGCCCGCGGCGGCAACGGCTCCCGCGGGCCGCTCCGCGCGCATGACCACCTTCGGACAATTGCTCCTGTCGGGCATTCTCATCGGCGGAATCTATGCGCTGATGAGCATCGGCTTGACGCTGATCTTCGGCGTGTTGCGAGTGGTCAATTTCGCCCACGGCGAATTCCTGATGCTCGGAATGTACGGCGCCTGGGCGCTGTCGACGCTCGTCGGCCTCAATCCCTACACCGCAGCGCTCATCGTCGTTCCGGCGATGGCGCTGTTCGGCGGCCTCGTGCATCGCATCATCATCAGCCCCGCGCTCGACAAGCCGCACCTGGTCGTGGTGTTCGCCACCATGGGCCTGTCGATCTTCATGCAGAACGTCGCGCTGATGGTCATGACGGCCGATCTCTGGGACGTGCCGCCGGTGTTCGGCCAGTCGGTGACGATCGGGCCGTTCTATTTCCGCGTCGAACTGCTGCTCGGCTTTGCCATCACAATCCTTTGCACCGTCGCGCTGCGATGGATGATCCAAACCACGTATCTCGGCAAGGCGATCCGCGCCACCGTGCAGGACGGCGAGGCCGCGATGCTGATGGGCATCCCGGTGCCGCGCATCTTCCTCATCACCTTTGCCGGCGGCTCGGCCTTGGTCGGCGTCGCCGCCTGCGTGATGATGCCGCTGTTCTCGGTCTTTCCGACCGTCGGGCTCAACTTCGTCCTAATCGCCTTCGTCATCGTCGTCCTGGGCGGAATGGGTAGCATCGAGGGCGCACTGCTCGGCGGCATCTGCATCGGCGTGGTGCAGTCGGTGAGCAGCTATTACATCGCCCCGGCCTACGGCCAGATGTTCTTCTTTATTCTGTTCCTGCTGGTGATGATCTTCCGGCCCGACGGCATTCTGGGTCAGAAGGGCGCTGCCACCGTCGGCATCAACGAGTGAGGGCGGAGCGATGACGGCCACGGACCTCGCGCCTTCGACGAGAGGCTTGCCGGCGCTGCCCGAGCGCGGCGCGGTTTCGTGGTTCGAAGTTGGCTTGCTGATCATCTGTATCGCGCTGGTGGCGATGCCGATGGCGCCGAACCTGCGGGACGTGGTGGTCCTCACCTTCCTCTATGCCGGTCTGGCGCTGGCCTGGAACATCGCCGGTGGTTATGCCGGATTGATCTCATTCGGCCACGCCGCTTTTTTCGGTATCGGCGCCTACACCTCGACGATCCTGTTGGTGAACGGCGGCGTAACGCCGTGGATCGGGCTGTGGATCGGTGCATTCACCTGCGCCACCGCGGGCGCGGTGCTCGCCGTGATCTGCGCGCGCCTGAAGGGGCCGTTCTTCATCCTGTCGACGCTCGCTGCCGCCGAGGTGGTGCGGATCGCCGCGCTGAACTGGGCGTCGTTGACCGGCGGGCCGGAGGGCCTGTCGATCCTGCCGGTGCCGAACGTGGCCAACATGGTGTTCGCGTCAAAGACCGTCTATGCCGCACTGATGCTCGGCTTTCTGGTGGCCTGCTACATCGTCACCAAGCTGCTGGAGTGTTCGCGCTACGGCTACTACCTCTACGCCGTGCGCGACGACGAGGACGCGGCGCGCGCGGCCGGCATCAATCCGTTGCTGGTGCGTGGCGCCGCGATGGCGCTCAGTGCCGCGCTCACCGGCATCGGCGGTACATTGTTTGCGCAGTACTTTCTCTATCTCGATCCGACCTTCGTGATCTCGCCGGAACTGTCGTTCCAGTTCGCGCTGCTGCCCGCGGTCGGCGGGCTTGGCACCGCGATCGGACCGGTGCTCGGATCTCTCCTGATTACGCCGCTGTCGGAGCTGCTGCGCTCCTATCTCGGTCACGCCGCGGCCGGCCTGCACCTCGTGATCTACAGCGCCGCCCTGATCGTCGTGATGCTTTACTTCCCGGGCGGGCTCGCCGATGCGTTGCGACGCCTCGGGGCGCTGTGGAAGCGCCGATCGTGAGCCGCATCCTCGACGTCTGTCATCTGAGCCGCAGCTTCGGTGCGCTGTGGGCAGTGAATGACGTCAGCTTCGAGGTCGCCGAAGGCGAATTGCTCGGCCTGATCGGGCCGAACGGTGCGGGCAAGAGCACGCTCTATAACCTGATCGCCGGCGCGCTGAAGCCAACGCGCGGCAAGATCGTATTCGCCGGGCGGGACGTCACCAACTGGCCGTCGTATCGGATCGCCCGGCTCGGCATCGCGCGCACCTTCCAGATCCCCAAGCCGTACCGGCAGCTCTCCGTGGTCGAAAACGTGATGCTGACCGCGTTCCAGCACGAACGCTCGGTCGCGGGCGCGCGCAGGCTCGCGGAAGCGACGCTCGCCGATGTCGAGCTTGCGGAGTATGCCGGTGCGCCGGTCGGGACCCTCACCGTGGGCCTGCTCAAGCGGCTCGAGGTTGCGCGGGCGCTCGCGTTGCGCCCGAAGCTCGTGCTGTTCGACGAGATCATGGCGGGGCTCACGCCGACCGAGGTCGGCGCCATGACCAAATTCGTCGCCTCGCTGCCGGCACGCGGCATCACGGTGGTGTGGGTCGAGCACGTCCTCTACGCCATCATGAAGACTGCGAGCCGGATTATCGTACTCAATCGTGGCGAGGTGATCGCCAACGGCCCCGCCGCCGCGGTCGCACGTGATCCGGCGGTGGTGAAGGCCTATCTCGGCGAGGAGATGGACCTTGCTTGAGGTGAGGGCGCTCGACGCATTCTACGGCCCGGTGCAGGTTTTGCACGGCATCGACCTGACGGTGCCGGACGGCAATATCGTCGGTCTGGTCGGCGCCAACGCGGCCGGCAAGAGCACGCTGATGTTCACGCTGGCGGGTCTGCGCACACGACACACCGGCGACATTCTGCTCGACGGCCAGTCACTGGTCGGCCTGCCGGCCTACGAGCGAGTCGGCAAGGGGCTGGTGCTGGTCCCGGAACGCCGCCGGTTGTTTCCGTTCATGACGGTGATCGAAAATCTGGAGATTGGTGCCTATTCGGCTGCGGCGCGAGCGCAATCGCGCAAGAGCATGGACGAAGTGCTGGCGCTGCTTCCGGTACTGAGCGAGCGAGGCAGGCAGATGGCGGGCTCACTCTCCGGCGGTGAGCAGCAGATGCTGGCGATCGGCCGCGCGCTGATGGCCAGGCCACGCGTGCTGCTGCTTGACGAGCCAACTGAGGGGCTCGCGCCGATCTATGTGAAGCTTCTGTTCGACCTGATCCGCAATCTGCGGACAAGCGGCCTGACCGTGCTGATCGTCGAGCAGAACGTTCACCATGTGTTGCGCGCTGCCGACCGCGCCTATGTGCTGGAAAACGGCCGGCTGGTGCTGGAAGGCCGCGGCGAAGATCTGCTCAACGACGAGCGGCTCAAGGTCGCCTATCTTGGACTGTGACCATGATCACCGACATGCACTGCCATTTCGTGCCGGACGCATTTTTCCGCTTCGTCGAAAATCGCGATGAGTTCGCCGTCAAGGTCGAACGAGCCGAGGACGAGGACGTGTCGCTGCGCATCCGCGGCGTTCCGTTCGATCTCAACACCACCTTTTTCCAGCTCGATCGTCAGGTGGCGCGGCTCGATCGCCTCGGCATCGACCGCACCATCCTGTCGCTGGCGACGCCGTTCATCGATTATCATCTGGAGGCGCGGCTCGCGACCGAGGCGGCGCGGATGTTCAACGACAGTCTGGCGCAGGCGATTGACGGCAAGGACCGCTTCGGCGGCTGGGCGTTCCTGCCGCTGCAGGATCCGGACGCCGCCGCGGCCGAACTTCGCCGCTGCGTCCGCGATCTCGGCTTCGTCGGCGGTCACGTCGCGTCCAACGTCCGCGGCGTCTACCTCCATGACGAGCGGTTCCGGCCGGTTTTCCAGGCCGCGACCGAACTCGATGTGCCATTGTTCGTGCATCCCGCCGACCCTGCGGGCAAGGACCGTACCCGCGAATATGAGTTGACGGTTGTTGCCGGCTACCTGTTCGATAACACCATCAACATTCTCAACATCGTCTGTTCCGGCTTCCTTGACCGCTGGCCGCGCCTTAAGCTGCTGTTCGCCCACACCGGGGCCTTCAGCCTGGTGCTGCGGGCGCGCATGCAATGCGAGGTCGATACCAATCCGCGCCGGCCTTACGGCCATCTGAAGCGCTCCATCGGCGATTATTTGAGAATGCTTTATTACGACACCGCCTGTTTCGATCCGAAAATTCTGCGCTTTGCGACCGAGGGCGTTCCGGTGGAGAATTTCGTCATGGGCAGCGACGCGCCGTTCCCGCTGGTGGTGCCCGATCCGGTCGCCTTTGTGCGCGACGCGCTTCCGGCGAGGGAGGCTGAACTCGTGCTCGGCCCCAACTTCGACCGCCTGATCGGGAGGGCGTAATGGAGCTGCGCCGCCTGGTCGTGGTCAAGGACACTGTCCATGCCGAGGGCGGGCTCCTGGCGGTCCAGCCGGTCACCCGCGTCGCCGCCTGTGCGGTGATCTTCAATCCACTCGCGGGACAGGCCACCGATGCGCTCGAACCCCTTGTCGAGTGGGGCGCGCAATTGGGCGAACGCCTGGTCAAGGAGTGCGTTGCCCTGCTGCCGCATCCGGCTGTCGCTTACGGCAAGGGTGCGATCGTCGGCACTGACGGCGACATCGAGCATGCCGCCGCACTCATACATCCGCGGATGGGCAAGCCGATGCGCGATGCGATCGGCGGCGGGCAGGCGCTGATCCCATCGAACGTCAAGATCGGTGCCGCCGGCACCTCGATCGACATTCCGCTCGGCCACAAGGACGACATGTGGTCGTTCAACGAGATCGACACTCTCACCGTCACCATTGGGGGAGCGCCGCGTCCGAACGAGATCGTGGTCATCGTTGCGCTCAGCGACGGCGGCCGGCCGCGTCCGCGGGTAGCGAAGTCGGGCGCCGTGCCGCCGCCCGAGCCACGGAGCCGCTGATGGGCGTTCGCTACTTCGGCGCGGAGGTCAAGCGCATCGAGGACCCCAAGCTCCTGACCGGGCAGGGACGTTACGTCGATGATCTGAAAATTCCAGGCGTGCTCCATGCGGCGTTCGTGCGCTCGACGGAAGCGCATGCGTTGATCCGCAGCATCGACGCCGCCGCCGCCCGGGCGATGCCGGGCGTGGTCGCGGTATTCACGGCTGCAGACTTCGGCGACGCCGGTAAGAAGCCGCTGCCGCACATGGTGCCGGTCAACCTGGTCAAGCAGCCGCTGAACTATTATGCGCTGGCCGTCGACGAGGTCTGCCACGTCGGTGTGCCGGTGGCGCTGGTGGTGGCGGAAAGCCGGTCGGTCGCCGAAGACGCCGCCATGCAGGTCGCGGTCGAGTACGAGCTGCTGCCGGCGGTGATCGACTGGCGGCGGGCGCTCGATCCCGGCGCACCGCTGGCGCAGCGCGGTGCGACCGACAACGTGGTCGCGAGCCTGCATGGCCGCTTCGGCGAGGTAGACGAGGTGTTCGCCGGTGCGGCCCACGTTTTCGGCGAGCGCTTCGAGACGCATCGCGGCGGCTGCCACTCCATGGAGTGCCGCGGCGTGGTCGCCACGCTCGATCCGTTTGGCGACGGACTGACGGTCTGGACCTCGACCCAGGCGCCCCACATGGTGCGGCGGCTGCTGGCCGAGCACATGGGTCGGACGGAGCGCAGTGTGCGGGTCGTTGCGCCGGACGTGGGCGGCGGCTTCGGACCGAAATGCGCGCTCTATCCGGAGGAGGCCGCGGTCCCGCTCGCCGCGACGCTGCTCCGGCAGCCGGTGAAATGGATCGAAGATCGGCGCGAGCATTTCGTCTCGACCACTCAGCAGCGCGACCAGGCCTGGGACCTCGAAGTTGCAGCCGACGCGCAGGGCCGGCTGCTTGGTGTGCGCGGGCGCTGCGTGCACGACAACGGCGCTTATGTGCCGTACGGGCTGGTTGCGGCGGTCACCTCAATGGCTGCGTTCCCCGGTCCCTATGCGCTCGCCGCGGTCGACATCCGCCTCGACATCGTCTTTACCAATCTGGTGCCGAACACGCCGGTGCGCGGCGCCGGCCGGCCGACCACTTGCTTCGTGCTGGAGCGTCTGGCCGACCGTGTCGCGCGCGAGCTTGGCCTCGACCCTGCAGAGGTGCGCCGGAGAAGCTACGTCGGCAAGGCGCAATTTCCCTATTCCACCGGCATGAAGGCGCGCGACGGATCGCTCATCTCCTATGACAGCGGCGACTATCACGCTTGCCTGGAGGCCGCACTCGACCGCGCCGGTCGCGATTTTGCAGAACGGCAGGAGGAAGCGCGCAGGCAAGGCCGTTATATTGGCCGGGGCATCGCCAGCTATGTCGAGGACACTGGTTTGGCTCCGTTCGAGGGCGCCAGCATCCGGGTCGAGCCGAGCGGCAAGATCGTGGTGCAGACCGGCGCCGCAAGTCAGGGCCAAGGTCACGCCACAACCTTCGCCCAAATCTGTGCCGATGCACTCGGCGTCGATATCGCTGACATCGCGGTGGAGTCGGCCGACACCGGCGCGTTCCCGCTCGGCATCGGCACGATTGCCAGCCGCATCGCGGTCACCGCGGGCTCGTCGGTGCATCTCGCTGCGATGTCGGTCCGCGGCAAGGCGATCAAGATTGCGAGCGACATGCTGGAGACGGCCGAACAGGACCTGGTGCTGGAGGAGGGCGCCGTCCGGGTTGTCGGCGTTCCGGAACTGAAGGTGTCGCTCGGCGCCATTGCCGCCAAGCTTGACGGTATGTCGGGCATCCCGATGCCTGCGGGGATCGAGCCGGGTCTGTCAGCGACGGCCTATTACGAGGCGCGCCGCAACGCCTTTGCCAACGGCACGCATATCGCGGAAGTCGAGGTTGATGGCGAGACCGGTGAGGTCTCGATCACGCGTTATGTTGTCGCCCACGACTGCGGCCGCTTGATCAATCCGATGCTGGTGGATGGCCAGGTGCGGGGCGGCGTGGTGCACGGCATCGGTAATGCTCTGTTCGAGCGCATGGTCTACGACGAGCGCGGCCAACCGCTAACCGTCAACTACGGCGAATACCTGCTGCCGGCCGCGGCCGAACTGCCGACGATCGAGATCATTCACCTGGAGTCGCCGTCGCCGCTCAATCCGATCGGCGTCAAAGGCGCGGGCGAGGGCGGCACCATTCCGGTGGCGGCCTGCGTGATTTCGGCGATCGAGGACGCGCTCTCGCTGTTCAGGATTCGTATTCGCGAGCATCCGGTGTCCCCGGGGCGGATCGTCGAACTGCTGACCGAAGCGCGAAGCGCGCAAAGCTAGCTCTTGTTGAGGCCGCGCTCGAGGGCTCTGGCTTCGTCATCGCCCATGGCGCGATGCGGGTTCACCCAGAAGCTCGTCGACAATCTGCTTCGCCAGCCATGGCGCCGTCGAATATTTGCCGGTGTCCACTGTGATGAACGAGCCGTAGCGGCGAACGCCGAAGCGATCGCGCTGGTGGAGCTTGCAGGCCGGGTCGCTGAGCGCGCCAGTCCCCGGCGCGACGACCCAGCCGCCCTCGACGGCCATTTCGGCGACGTGGGAACGAACATTCTGGACGCCGGGCAACAGCGCGGCGAGCGCGGCAAAGGTTTCTGCGGCGACGTTCGAGTCGGTCGCGCCGTCTCGCGGCGGCAATGCCGGAGGCGTGGGCCCCGCTGCGTCGGCGATCAGACCTGCCGGATACCACGACAGGTAGAAGTCCGTTCCATTATAGTTCTTCACGTCGCCGAACGGGCCGGTCGCAATCACCGCATTCGGCAGGGCAATCGGTTGATCGGTGCGAACGAACAATGCCAGACGATAGCGATAGGAAACGTCCACGTCGGCCGCGATGCCGACCGCGCTGTCGATAGCAATTCGCCCCTCCCAGAGCGCATTGATGATAATGTCGAAGCGTTCTTCGATCGAGCCGGTGCTCTTCACGGTCCAACCGTTCTCACCTTTGTCGACCTCGAGCACGCGGGTATTTGCCAGAAATGCGATGTGCGGTTCGGCCAGGACAGCACCCGCGAACCGGTCCGCGAGCCATTGCGTTTGAATGGACCGCTCAGGTACGCGAAATCCGGAAACGATGAGCGGCGAGCCCGAAATTTCACTGAGTTCGCGCGCGGTGAGGGCATACGACCGCGCCTGTGAAACGTCGACCGGATACGAGGCCACATCCGGGTGGGAGCGAATGAGTTCGGACACCGCAGCGAAATATCGGTTCATCGCATCCGGCGCGACAATGGAGGTGTGATGAACCAGAAACACGTCATCCTGACTTGTCGCCGCATCGGATATCGGAGCACCAATGAGCTCCTCGACCAGCGGGCGAAATGCCAGTCCGCCGGTCAGCATTTTGCGCGCGGTCGCGAGCGATGGATCGCCGGCATACAAATAGCCAAGGTGAATTTTTCCTTCGTTCCAACGGCTGGTGCGGGCAAACGGCGCGTCCGCTTCATCGATGAGAGTCACATCGGCGCCACGCCTTGCAAGGAACATGGCCAGCGAACAGCCCATGATCCCGGCACCGAGCACGGCGATCCTGGCGCGGCGACGGCTAGGGAGTTTCATTGACGTAATCATCGGGATCGTAGGGCTCGCTGGCGAGCACAAACAGCTGGGCGCCGTTGCGGTAGGTCTGGCTCGACCAGACACCAGGTTCGACCAGGAGCGCCTTGGTCGGCCGGTCAAGCAGCACCTGGACCGTCTCGCCGGCGAGGCGC
The DNA here is from genome assembly GCA_050179645.1 of Xanthobacteraceae bacterium. Classification (GTDB taxonomy): domain Bacteria; phylum Pseudomonadota; class Alphaproteobacteria; order Rhizobiales; family Xanthobacteraceae; genus VAZQ01. Next base: position 12,627 of record JBFXEX010000025.1, read on the forward strand.
AATTCGACGGCCACGCATCCGACAGGGCAAATCATTAGCTGGCGCGCCGTTCGATGAGCGTGGCGGCCGCGCTCCGCTTCCTCTGGGACGCCGTGAACCAGGAAAGCGCGGACCGGAGCGAAGAACTGCGATAATTCAAGGGGGATCAATTGTCCGCGCTGATCAGCGTGACTGGGCAGATGAACAAGTACGGCGCCGCCGTCGAAAAAAGTCTCAACGGTCTCCGCCGCACTCATCTTGAAAGAAAAATCCACAACATTTCCATGACTTGCGAAGTATCCGAGGTGCGCTACTATTGCAATAGATGAATTGTTCTCCAGCCGTGGCGGCTCCAAGCGGAGACGGCCAAAATCCAATGCCCCGCGTTTCCGTTATCATCGCGACCTACAATCGCAGCGATGTGCTTCGCTGTGCGATTGCGACTGTGCTGCTTCAAACATTCCGGGACTGGGAGCTTGTCGTCGTCGGCGACGCCTGCACGGATGACACGGCCGAGGTCGTCGCGACCTTCAAGGATCCCCGCATTCGCTTCGTCAATCGCGCGGTGAATTTCGGCGAGCAATCGGCGCCGAGCAACGATGGCTTCAAGCTGGCCGGCGGCAGCCTGATCGCCTAACTCAACCAGGACGATTTGTGGTTGCCGGATCATCTGGAATGCCTGGTGAGCCACATCGACCAAACCGGGGCGGATCTGGTTTACGCGCTGCGCTTCAGTGCCGATCCCCAAGGTCTTTTCTTCTGCGGTTTGACGAATGCCGAATTGCGTTACGATCCGACCCATCTTCTTGAAGCGTCGCTCTGGCTCGTTCGCCGCGAACTGATCGAGGACCTGGGCGGTTGGCGTCCCGCCACGAGCATCCACGCGCGCACGCCGTCGCAGGATTTTCTCACGCGGGCCTGGCAACGTGGCAAGGACATGCGATGCCACCCGCGCGTCACCGCGATCATGTTGCATTCGGGCGCGCGGCCGAATTCCTTTCGGCTGCGCGACAGCCGGCAACATGAGGAGTTCCTTGCTCAGGTGACGGAGGCCGGATTCCGCGAACGCCTCCTCACGGATACCGCCATCCAGTCAGCGCGCCGGGCCCATGAACTGCAGCTGCAATTGGACGGGTGGCTGGCGCGGCTCAATCACCGCATCGACCGGTTCCTCGTCGGGCGAGGCCTGCGCCCGGATAGCGTGCGCAATCGTCTGGCGGGCCGTTCCAAGGGTTGGTTCGTCAACCACCTTCGCCAGATTGGCGGCTTGACGCCTATGGGCCGCGACCCCGCGGACAAGTGAGGTCAAGCCGTACCGCTGGGCAACCGTTCTTTGAGGACTTTTCGATATTGCATCTGTTTCGCGGAAGCACCGATATGTCTTGATTAACGACGCGATTGGAGACCTGCGCGCTCCAATCGAACAAACCCCGCATGTTCCAAATCGGGACAGATATCAATGCGCGACGGCCGCTCTTTGGCCACGGTTGACGGCTGCGGTAACTGCGGCCGATCTCAAAATGGGGTTCAATCATGGACGTGTTGATGGATGAGCCGACGATGGAGCAGACATTGATCGAGATGGAAATCGAGCAACTGGTTCATCGAGATGTTGCCGATTTGCGGAAGCAGGCCAGGAACGATAACAAGCGCGCCGACGATATTGGCTCGCTGCTCAGCGAGATCTCCTCTACCGCAGTCCACGAGATCGACGCTCTCATTGGCGAATTGAAAATTATTCGCGAAAGGCTCGTCATCGAGGCAGAGCGAGTGCATCGCGAGGTCGCCGATTACGCGGCCTTAAACCAGTCTGCGATTCAAGCAACAAGAAGCATTGTGGAGAGTCTCAATCATTCGAAGCACGTTGCGGACTCCCCCAGCATCGCCGAGCCATAAGGTTCGCATTGCGCCGCCGAGCCGCGTTTATTCGGCACTGCTTGGAACGGCTCCCGCCGGTGCCAAACCAATGTTTCGGTGGTCTGCGCCGCCGTAACGCGTGAATGGTTCGCGTTATTGCTTTGCGATACCGGCGTCGTCAACCGTCTTCGTCCAGGTCGCCAGCTCGCGCGCCACACGCTCCCGCATGGCGTCGGTCGTGCCTGCCGCGACCTCTCCACCCATCGCCGCCAATCTCGCCTTGACGTCCGGTACGTTGACCGCCTTCTGTATTTCGGCGTTCAGGCGATTGATCACCGGCCGCGGGGTGCCAACGGGCGCCGCCATACCAAACCAGCTGCGCAGATCGAAGTTTGCGATGCCCAAGGTCTGCTCGACTGTGGGGACGTCAGGCATGTCGCCATGGCGCGTATTCGAGGTGACGGCCAATGCCCGGAATTTTCCCGCTTTGACGTTCGCGATGGCTTGTGTCGGCGTCACGATCGAAAAGTGAATTTCGTTTGCCAGCAATGCCGTGATGATGGGTGCATCGCCCCGATACGGCACATGCAGAAACTTGACGCCGGCTCGGCTTCCGAGCAGCTCTGTTCCGAGGTGATGGGTCGATCCCGGGCCCGTGCTGCCGAACGAAACCGTTCCTGGTGCAGTCTTGGCCTTGGCGACGACATCAGCCAGCGTTTTGAACTCGGAGCTGGCGGGCACCACAATGAAGAACGGAATAGTGATGATGTTCGATATCCAGTCAAAACTGTCAACGGGATGGAATGGCAGCGATTTGAAGATGGCACCGAAGATCGAGTGTCCGCCCGGTGTCACCAGCAGCGTGTAACCATCGGGCGCGCTGCGCGCCGCTTCTGCGGCGCCGAGCGAGCCCGCCGCACCCGGCTTGTTCTCGATAAAGACGGGCTGACCAAGGCTCTTCGACATCTGATGCGTGACAAGGCGCGCCGCAACATCCGTTCCGCCGCCGGGCGGAAATCCGACGATGACCTTGATGGGGCGGCTGGGATAGTCCTGAGCTCCGGAGGTTGCGGGAAGCCCGGTTGTTGCGATCCCAATCAGCAGAAGCCGAGAGAAACATTTTCCGAACAGCACGATTTCGCTCCCTAGATCAATGTTTGGCGGGTTCGACTCCCGCACGTTCTGCTTGCCCATTAAACCGGGTTCTGCAGTTGAAGCCATATTGGCTGGAATCTTGGAGTAGCGAAAGACCTGCCGCGAGGCTCGCTGCGTCTGTGGCCGCCTCGGCCTAACGCAATCCGGCTTGCTGCATCAGCGGATGGATTTCGCGCTGAAACCAGCGCATGTCGTCGATGTAGCGCGGCCACGACACCACGACACCGTTGAGCCCGATGTCGGACAGCTTGGCGAAGCCGTCGACGATCTGCTCGCGGCTGCCGACCAGCGGATAGCCGCCCCAGCCGGCGATGAAATGCATCTTCAGAAGCTTCAACAGCTCCGGTGAGCGCGGCGTATTGAGGCCCATGGTTTCGACCAGGTTGCTGCCGGCAACCCAGTCGCCCTTCCGGTGGACGTATTCGTCGAAATAGTCGTTCGCGTCTTTCTCGGTCTCGCCCTGGACGACGTAGCCATGGCCCCAGATCTGCAGGTCGCGGCCATATTCCTCACGGGCCAACCGGCGATACTCCGCGATCACCGCCCTGGAAATTTCGGGGTCGCCGCGATTGATGTTGACGAACGCGATGTCGCAATACTTCGCCGCGTAGTGGCGCCCGGTTTCCGAACTGCCGGCGTTCATCACCACCGGGAAGGGGCGCTGGATCGGTTTGGGAGCGAGGTAGCCCTTCTTCACCTGGAAATGCTTGCCGTCGAAATCGAACTCCTCGTCCTCGGTCCACAGCCGCTTGATGATCTCGAGCCATTCCACCGCCAGCCCGTAGCGGACGTCATGATCGAGTAGGGGGGCGCCGAACATTTCGATCTCGGAGCGGTGCCAGCCGGTCACGACATTGAGCGCAAACCGCCCGCCGGTGATGTGGTCGATGGTCGTGGCCTGCTTGGCCGCCATGATCGGATGCATCGTCATCACGTGCGCGGTCGAAAAGACCGTCGGATTCCGCGTCGAGGCGCCGACGCCGGCGGCCCATGAGAAGCATTCGAATCCCGGCCCGTTGAAGTTGGTGACGCCGCCGAAGCCCTTCCAGCGGCCGACCGGCACCAGGGCCTCAAACCCCATCTCGTCGGCCATCTTGGCGATCGCCATGGTGTTCGGCCAGTTGATCTCCAAGACGCCGTCGATGGTCGAAATGGCGCAGCCGCGGTCGAGGTTTTGGCCGAAGGTCCCCAGCTTGAGCTTGCGGTCGTTGTAAAGCGGACTGGTTTCCCGCCGCAGGATATCGATCGATCCGATCATGGCCATCCGGTCCCTTCGCCTTGTTGGCGGAACTCACACCTTGGCAATCACGTCGGCCCAATCTTCGAGCATGGACATTTCGTGCCCGGTACGGATGTGCATGCCGAACTGGCCATAACCTGCCTGCTTCATCGCCCGCAGACCGTCGGCCAGTTCGTCGCGCGTGCCGGTGAAAGTGAAGGCGCGGATGATGTCACCTGAAATGATCTCCTGCTCTTCCGGGCGCAGAAACATCAGATGGCCGCGATGGTTCGTCAGGTAGCGTGCGTCCGGCGGCTGGTAGTTGCGATAGATCGCCTTGTAAGCATCGAACTGCGCCTTGAACTGCGGCGGGGTGGGAAAGCCGATCGAACCCAGTTCTTCTTCCTCGGCATTGTTGTGAAAGACGATTGCGGCGGCGGGACCGGCTTGCGCCTTGGCCCGCGGGCTGTCGGCGGCCTCGCCCTCGGCCAGCACGCAACCGCCGCCGAACGCCGTCGAATACAACGTATTCGGATCGCGACCGGCCACGGCCCACGATTTCTGCATCTCGGCCAGCCCCGCGTTGGCGAACTGGGCGCTGCGCATTGCGGTGATCCAGTGGGCGCCGAGTTTCGCGGTCAATTGCCGGCCGCGCGGCCCGAAAGCGGAGATATGTGTCGGGATCGGATCGTGCAGATTGATCAGTTCGAGCTCAGGATTGAGGAAGCGGATTTTGCGCGGCTTGCCTTCCGCCCGCCACTCGATCGTCTCGCCCTTGAGCAGGCCTTGCACGGCCCGCACGTGCGCTTCCAGCCGGTTGAGCGAGATGGCGCGCAATCCCATGGTCCGTCGCGCCGTAAAGCCGGTGCCGACGCCAAAATGAACGCGACCGGGCGCCAGCGCATTGAGCGAGGCCAGCGCGCTGGCGACCACCGGGGCGATCCGGTTGGACGGAATGAGCACGCCGGTGCACAACTGGATGCGCGAGGTCTGGATCGCGGTTGCCGCCATGGCGACGAACATATCGGCGTTCAGAAGTTGCGTGTCGTAGAACCACGCATGGGTGAATCCCAGTTCCTCCGCGCGCTTCGCGACCTTCCACGAATGCGATGACGTCGCAAGCTGGATGCCGAAGTCCACCTGTCGCCTCCTTGCGTGGCCCACCGTTCGGAGAAAGGCAGGACGGTTTCTCCCGATCACCAGTGAAATTAGACAGGTCGGAGCCTCCGCTGACGCGGAAAGCTCCGCCCGTCCTGCCGCCGCAATCAGTCGAGCTTGCAGCCCTTCACTGGGTCGACGAAATTCTTGTAGGTGTCGATCACCTCGAACCCGGTCTTGCCGTCGCTCTTTTTCACGGTTTTGACGATGTAGACGTTCTGCGTCGCCTGCCGGTTCTTCGCCATCGACATTGGCCCACGTGGGCCGGTGTAGGACACGTTCTCCAGGGCCGTCAGGAACGCCGGGCGGTCCTTGGTATCGCCGTTGCGGGCCTTCACCGCTTCGATGATGAAGCGCATGGCATCGTAACCCATCACCGAGAACTCCTCGGGGTCTTCGTTGTATTTCTTCTTGTAAGCGTCGCGGAACGAGCGGTTCTCGGGATGGTCGAGTTCGACGACGTAATTCGAGGACTGGATCACGCCGAGCGCGGCCGGGCCTTGGGCCTTGAACAATACTGGCGGCGTGATGCCGACCGGCCCGTACAACGGAATGGTCTCCTTCATTCCGAAAGAATCGTATTGCTTGACGAAGGTCAGCGCCTCGGCGGCGAAGTAGGTCGCGAACACGGCACCGGGATTGGCGGCACGCGCCTGCGAAATATACGGTCCGTAATCCTGCGTGCGTCCGAATGGTGTGAAGCTCTCGCCCACCACCTTTCCGCCGCCGGCGACAAAGGCGCGCTTCCATGCGGCCGAGAATTCCTGCGCCGCGACGAAGTCGGTGACCATCATATACGTAGGCTTGGGAACGTTCTTCGCCATCCAGAGCCCGATAGGCTCGCTGATCTGCGAACTCGAATAGGAGACGCGGAACACGTAGCGGTCGCATTTCGGTCCCGAAAGCGAGTCGGCCGCGGCGTTCGACAGCACGATCGGCATCCGCTGCGAGGACAGATACGGCGCGACCGCAAGCGCAACCGCTGAACTGATGATTCCGGTCATCACGTCGACGCGATCTGACAAGACGAGCTTGCGAGTCTTGGCTAGGCCGACGTCCGGCTTGCCCTCATCGTCTTCGTGGATCAATTCGATCTTGCGACCGGCCACCTCGCCGCCGGCTTCTTCGACGGCATAGCGGATGCCGTTCAGTTGATATTTGCCGAGCACCGCGAACAGGCCCGACGTCGGCATCAGCACGCCGACCTTCAGGGGATCGGCCGCAAACGACGGGGTTGCGGATTGGGCTGCGATGGCGGCGAGCAGTCCGCCGACGGCGATCGAACGCATTGATGTCCTCCCATGTGAATTTTAGGGTTGTTGCAGTCAGCCTAGCAGTCCCTTGACCCGTGCGCCAAGTCTCCATGTCGGCAGCGATTGTACATCGTTGGTGAGCTCAAAGTTGCACACTTGCCGCGGCGGCAATGACGCACCCGTTGTTGCGGCCTTGTGCCGCCGCGGCGGTTGATCGCATCCATCGATCGTCTGTAAGCTCGCTCGCTCGATACGCACCTGGACCAGTGGAACCAAGCCATGCGATTTGGGGTTTGGACGCCGTTGCCGCACACGATCCGGCCTGAGCCGAGGATGAACCTGGCAATTCGCGAGTCGAGCACCCGCGGCCTTGCCAATGGACCCGACAAAGCCTTCCGCTTCGCGGTCGAAATGATTACGCGCGCCGAGGAGCTCGGGTTCAAGACCACCCTGCTCGCCGAGCGATGGATCGGCACCGACCATCCGGCCTGGATGCTTGCCGCTGCGCTCGCGACGCTGACCCGCAAGATCGAACTGATGGTCGCGGTTCACCCCGGGATCATTACGCCGCAAGTGGTGGCCAAGTTCACCGCCTCGCTCGACCGCATCAGCGGCGGGCGTGCCGCCGTCAATATCGTCAATGGCTGGTGGAAGGAGGAATTCGAAAATTTCGGTCACGCCGGCTGGCCCAAGGACGACGATTCGCGCTACCGGCGGATGGACGAATTCGTCCGCGTTATGCGTGGGATGTGGAACGAAGATTCGTTCGACTTTCACGGCGAGTTCTATACGGTTGACCGTCAGGGGTTGCCGCTGAAACCGTTGCAAAAGCCCAACCCGCCCATCTATGCGGGAAGCCGGCACGAGCCCGGCAAGGAGGTGATCGCACGCGACTGCGACTACTGGTTTGTCGATTGCCTCACCGACTACCGGACCTGGGAACAGAATATCGAACAGGCGAGGGTGGCGATTGCGGACCTGAATGAGCGTGCCGCCCGCTATGGCCGCAACCTCGGCTTCGGCATGTCCTGTCACGTCGTCTGTGCCGACACCAACGCGGAAGCGGTCAAGCTGGCGAACGAACTGGAGGAGCACGGCAACACCAGCCGCGTCTCGTTCATTGCCGCGAAGGCGCTCGGGCCTGGGCTGGTCGGCACGCCCGAAACAATCGCGGAGCGCGTCTGTCGCTACGAGGCGGCCGGCGTCGGGACGCTGATGCTGCATTTCCACCCGATGATCGAAGGTATGGAAAGGTTCGCCCGCGACATCATCCCGCTGGTCGCTAAGCAGACTGCCGAATACGGACGCGAGCCGGTCAGCTAGAATGCAGCCTGCTTTCGTGAATTCTGCCGCGTGGCCGCCGCATCGGTTCGGTGGCTAGCTCTGGAACCCGCCACCACCGAACGGATCAAATGCTCCTCCAGCCACAATTCTTCGCCGAGCAGGTTCTTAATTCCCTGCAATTCTCGATGCTGCTGTTCCTGCTCGCGATCGGACTGTCGGTCGTGTTTGGGTTGATGGACTATCTGAATCTCTCCCACGGCACGATCTACATGTTTGCCGCCTATGTGGCGTTCAGCATCACGCAATGGGGCGGCTCGTTCTGGATGGCGCTGGCGTTGGCACCGGTGGCGGCGGCGATCGTGGGGATGATGCTCTATTTCCTGCTGCTCAAGCGCGCCGAATTGACCGGTCACCTGACCCAGGTCTTGCTCACCGTCGGCGTGATTTACATGGGAATCGAGTTGATCCGCATTGGCTATGGCGATCTGCCAAAAGGCGTTTCGCAGCCCGACGTCTTGAGCGGGACGGTCGAAATTCTTGGCGTGCTCTATCCGGCCTATCGCCTGTTCATCATCGGGCTCGGTCTCGTGGTCATGATCGGACTCTATTTCGCGCTTGAGCGCACGAGGCTCGGCGCATTGGTGCGCGCCGGGGTCGACGACCGCGCCACCGCCGAGACACTCGGGATCGATATCGCCAAGGTGTTCGCGCTCGTCTTTGGCATCGGCGCCTATCTGGCCGGGGTCGCGGGCGTCGTGGCGGCGCCGATCTTCGGCGTATATCCGGGCATGGATGTCAGCATCATCATCCTGGTGCTGATCGTGGTCGTGGTCGGTGGCCTGGGCAGTCTCAGGGGCGCTATTCTCGGTTCGCTGCTGATCGGCTTTGCCGACACCTTCGGCAAGCTGCTGCTGCCGCAGTTTGCGATGATGATGATCTATCTGGTCATGGCGCTCGTCCTCATTTTTCGTCCGAGCGGCCTGATGCCGGCGCGGCGCTTCACGGTGTCGGGCTGACCCATGATGAGCCGAAACTTCGTCCGACGGTCGATCGGGGTAGCCCTCGTCGTCGCAGCACTCGTCGGGCAGAGTATGGCCGGGTTCTTCACGCAGGAACTGATTGCCGAGGCCGCCATTCTGGCCATCCTGGCGCTTAGCCTCGATCTCGTCGCAAGCGCCGGACTGGTGTCCTTCGGGCATGCGGGACTGCTTGGGGTCGGCTGCTACGTCTTCGCCGGCCTGACGGTGCTGGCGAGCGGCAATCCGAACCTTGCCTTCCCCGCGGCCATTATTGCCGGCGGTATCGTCGCCTTTGTCGTCGGCTTGTTCGCGGTGCGCACCGCCGGCGCCTTCTTCATCATGGTGACTCTGGCGACCGCAGAAATGCTCTATGCCTGGGGGTTCCGCAGCAAGGCTTTCAACGGCGCCGACGGCATGGGCGGCGTTCCCCGCGTCGACTTGACCTCGATCGGGATCGATCTCAACGACCCATCGACATTTGCGCTCACCGCGATCGTCATCTGCGTCCTGGTCTGGCTGCTGCTCGAGCTGGTTATGGCTTCGCCGTTCGGCCGCACGCTGCACGCCATCCGGCAGAACCCGGCCCGCGTCGCCGCGCTCGGCGGCCGCGTCTATTTCTACAAGCTCGCTGCCTTCACCGCTTCCGGAATGATGGCGGCGCTCTCCGGCGCGCTCAAGGTGCAGCACATCAATTTCATCTCGCCCAACCTGGTGAGCTGGTTCGTGTCGGGTGATGTGCTGATCGCGGTCGTCATCGGCGGCATCGGCACGCTGGTGGGCGGACCGCTCGGCGCGACGCTCCTCGTCATGCTCAAGGAGTTCCTCTCGTCGACCTTCGGGCACTGGTATCTGTTTCTCGGTGCCATCTTCGCCGGCGTGGCTTTGCTGATGCCCAAGGGTATCGTCGGCTATTTACTCGATCTCCTCGACCGGCGTGTTCGGCGGAGCACGAACCCGCCCGTCGACGAACCGGAGGACGCACGGTGATCGCGCTCGAAACCCGCGTGCTCAGCAAGTCATTCGGTTCGCTTGCCGTGACGCAGCAGGTGAGCCTCGCGTTCGAGCAAGCCCTGCGCTACGCGATCATCGGCCCCAACGGCGCGGGCAAGACGACCTATTTCAACCTGCTCGCGGGAAATCTGCGGCCGGACTCCGGCGCAGTGCTTTTCGAAGATCGCGACGTGACGAGCCTCGATGTAACCTCTCGCGCGCGCATCGGGATCGCCCGGTCGTTCCAAAAGAACAGCCTGTTCCCCGAATTCACCGTGCGGGACAATCTCGCGCTCGCCTGCGCACTGCGGGAAGGGGTGGCGGCGGTGTTCTGGCGGCCCATCGGACGTATGACCGCGCTGAATACCGAAGCCGCGGTCATCGCCGAGCAGGTCGGCCTTGTCGACATATTGAATGTTCCGGTCCGGCAGATCAGCTACGGCAGCCAGCGCCAGCTTGAAGTTGCGCTGGCGCTCGCCTGCCGGCCGCGCGTCTTGCTGCTCGACGAGCCCACCTCCGGCATGAGTCCGGAGGAAACCGCGCGCATGCATACGCTGATCAAGAATCTGCCACGCACGCTGACCGTCATCGTGATCGAGCACGACATGGACATCGTTCTTGATTTTGCCGACCACATCATCGTGCTCGATTATGGACGGGTGCTCGAACAGGGGACGCCGTCCGACATTCGCAATTCGCAGGTCGTGCGCGAACGCTATCTCGGCGAGCAAGTCTTCAGCGCCGGCGGAGGGCTTGCATCATGAGCGATGCGCTCCTTTCGGTCGACGACATTCACACTTATCTCGGCGATTCTCACATCATCCAGGGCGTTTCGCTCGATGTGCCCGCCGGCAAGGTGGTGGCGCTTCTGGGCCGCAACGGCGCCGGCAAGACGACCACGCTGCGCTCGATCATGCGGATGGTGGCACCGCGCCGCGGCCGCGTCACCTTCGCGGGCCGTGACATCAGCCGGCTGGCGACGTTCGAGATTGCCCGCGCGCGGATTGCCTTCGTTCAGGAGACGCGCGCGATCTTCCCCTCGCTGTCGGTCGAAGAGAATCTGGCGATCGCCATACGTCCGATCGCGGAGGGTGGCTGGACGATGGAGCGGATCTACCAGGATTTCCCGAGCCTAGCCGCCCGCCGCCGCAACAGCGGCACGCAGTTGTCGGGCGGCGAACAGCAGATGCTGGCGATCGCGCGAGCGCTTGTCGCCAATCCGCGGCTGATGCTGCTTGATGAGCCGAGCGAGGGGCTGGCGCCGCTCATTATCCGCCAGATCGCCGATATCATCGGCAACCTCAAGCGGGCCGGCATGACGATGCTGCTGGTCGAACAGAACCTTGCGCTGGCGACGGAGCTTGCCGACCACATCGTAATCCTCGGCAAGGGCAGGGTGCGCTGGACCGGCACCAGCGAAGAACTGCGCTCGGCTGACCAGATCCGGCAGACTTGGCTGGGGGTTTGATGCCGACGTTTCTGCAGCAAGAAGCTATTGTTCAATTCGTCTCTCGGTCTGGGTCCCGTTCATCACGGAGTGCGGTCGATGACCACGGCATCTGTCATCAAGGCGACCTTCACGGGCAGCAGCGGCCAGGAACTGGCGGCGCGGCTTGACCTGCCGGCCGGCCCGGTTCGGGCGTTCGCGCTGTTCGCCCACTGCTTCACCTGCTCCAAGGACGCCCTGGCGGCACGGCGCATCGCTGGCGGGCTGGCGGCCGCCGGCATCGGCGTGCTGCGGTTCGATTTCACCGGGCTGGGTTCCTCCGAGGGCGATTTCGCCAACACCGATTTTTCGTCGAACGTCGAGGACCTGGTCCGCGCGGCGGATTACCTGCGCGCCACGTTCGAAGCGCCCGCGATCCTGATCGGCCATTCGCTCGGCGGCGCCGCCGTGCTTGCGGCTGCCGACCGCGTTCCCGAAGCAAAGGCGGTCGTCACGATCGGCGCGCCGGCCGACGTCGCCCACGTGCTGCGCCAGTTCGGCGGATCGGTGGAGGCCATCCGTGCGAATGGGGAGGCAGAGGTCCAGCTTGCCGGCCGGCCATTCCGGATTCGCCGCTCGTTCGTCGAGGACGCCGAGGCCCATCGACTCGAAGAGAAAATTCGTCATCTCGGCAAAGCGCTGCTCGTGATGCACGCGCCCCGCGACGAGTATGTCGGCATCGAGAACGCTACCCGCATCTTCACCGCTGCCCGGCACCCCAAGAGTTTCATCTCGCTGGACGATGCCGACCACCTGGTGTCGCGTCCCGAGGATGCGAGCTACGTGGCGGGACTGATTGCTGCCTGGGTTGCGCGCTATCTGCCGAAGCCGGCCGAGAGCGTGGACGGCGGGGAGCGCGTGGTGGTGCGCGAAACGGGACTGGGGCGGCTGCAGAATTTCGTGGTGGCCGGCCGCCATCGGCTGATCGCCGACGAGCCGGTCTCGGCGGGGGGGCTCGATTCCGGGCCCGATCCCTATGCGTATCTGGCGATCGCGCTCGGTGCCTGCACGTCGATGACGCTGCGCATCTACGCGGAGCACAAGAAGCTTGCGCTTGGGCGAATTTCCGTCGAGGTCGGGCACGGCAAGGTTGCAGCTGAGCACTGCGTCGACTGCGGAGCGGTGGCGGAGGGGCGCACCGGCCGGATCGACCGGTTCGAACGCATCATCTCGATCGAAGGTGAGATCGACGATGCGACCGCCGCAAAGGTTGTTCAGATCGCCAACAAGTGTCCGGTGCATCGGACGATTGAGGGTGGCGCCGCCGTGGTGACGCGGGTGGTTGAGCCGACGGATTTGTCCCGCACGCCTTGATCGATGGTGCTTGTAGCATGCGTTGTGCGACGGTCAGCGCTGTCGCCTCGTCCGGTTCCTGACTGGTACGGATGGGGCCGCGGTGCTATTGCCGCTGGCACGTCGCTTGCAACGAAAAACGCGGAGATCCCAATGACCGGCACGACCCCGTTCGCCCCGGGCGGCTATCGTTACATCCCGGCCGTCTTTCAGTATTCCGGCGGCGTCGCTGCCGAGGATGGCTTCGAGCTCGAGCGCGCCCGGTTCATGCGGCCGATTCCTCTGGCGCAGGCATTCGCCGCCGTCGAAGCGCACCTCAAGGCTGTCGGCAGGCCGGTCACTGCCTTTGCGCAATGCGAGCTTCGTTCGCCGGCACCGTTCACCGACCAGGGCTTCATCGACTTCAACAAGCACTACGTCACGACGCTGGAGCGCTGGGGCATCTACAAGGACGGCATCAACCCGGTGGCGCGTACCAACGTCTGCCCGATGTACAATGAGCCGGTGGAGCCATCGATGCTGGCGTTTACCTACACGGTCCCCGCGAGGACGCAGCGCGGCACGTTCATGCTCTCCGGCGGCGGCGACGTGCGGACGGGGTCGCAACCCTACAGCGAGCGCATCGTGCGTTTCGGCGATGCCTCTCTCGAGGGCCTGCGCGAGAAGGTGGTCTTCGTCATCGACGAAATGGAGCACCGGCTCAAGACTCTCGGTTTCGGCTGGCCGGACGCTGTCAGCACGCAAGCCTACACGGTGCATAACATCGGTCATCTCGTCGGAGAAGAACTGGGGCGGCGCGGCGCGATCGAAAACGGTCTCGTATGGCACTACGCGCGGCCGCCCGTCATCGGCCTCGAATACGAAATGGACGTGCGGGGAACCGCGCGAGAACTGATCATCTGAAGGAGTTGTCAATGAACGCGATTGTTTCCTGGGTTGGCCTCGTTGCGGCTGCCGTTGGATTGACGTCGTTGCCGGCCGCCGCGCAGCAGTGGTCTCCGACCCAGTCGATCCGTATCGTCATTCCGTATGCGGCCGGCGGTACCTCGGATATCATCGCGAGGATCATGTCCGAGCCGCTGCGCGAACGACTCGGGCAATCGCTGGTGCTCGAAAACCGCGGCGGTGGGGCCACCCAGATCGGCACCAGCATGGTCGCCAAGTCCAATCCGGACGGCCACACCATTCTTCTGGTGGCCAATACGTTCAACATCAATCCGAGCCTGTTCAGCAAGCTGCCATATGACTCGTTGAAGGATTTGGCGCCGATCACCTATGCGGGCGTCACGCCGCATACCATCGTCGTCAACAACGCGCTGCCAGTGACGAACCTCAAAGAGCTGTTGGAACTGGCGCGCAAACGTCCGAACGAGCTCAGCTACGGTTCGGTCGGCAACGGCACGTCGTTTCATCTCGGCACCGAGGAATTAAAAAAGCTGTCGGGTACGTCGATGGTTCATGTGCCGTACAAGGGGATGGGCCAGGTGCTCACCGACCTGATGGGCGGCAACATCCAGCTCGCGTTTGCCAACACACCGAACGCCGCCCCGCTGGTGAAGGAAGGCAAGCTGCGCGCCATCGCGGTGGCGCACCCGACGCGAGTTCATCAGTTGCCCGATGTGCCGACGGTGGCCGAGCAGGGATTTCCCGGTTTCTCGTCGAACTCCGGTTTCATGTTCCTCGCTGCCGGAGGTACGCCGCCGGCGATCCTCGACCGGCTCAATGCCGAGTTCGTGGCGGTGCTCAAGCTCCCGGCGGTGCGCGACGGGCTGACGAAGCAGGGCGTGGAAGTCAGGGCGACCACGCGCGCCGAAACCGCTGAGTACATCCGTGGCGAGATGAAGAAGTACGCCGAGGTGGTGAAGTTCTCCGGCGCCAAGATCGATTGAGAGAGCACAGGCTCTAGATCGCCGCCAGACGCTCCGCGATGGGCGGCGGCATCCAATCCTGACGGACGCCATGATCGGCGAGGATGACCTGCGCGGCGTTGTAGCCGGGGAGGCCCGTGATGTTGCCGCCCGGATGGCTGCTCGATCCGCAAAGGTAGAGTCCCGGCACATGAGTACGGTAGGCGCCCGCCCCCGGGAACGGGCGGTGATAACCGATCTGCCCGTTGGTGAATGCGCCGACCAGAAGATCGCCGTGGCGCATGTTCGGCAGCGATCGCTCGGTGTCGAGCGGGCTTCGGGTGAAAGTGTCGATGACCGAATCCGCGAGATTTGGCGCGTGCCGTCGCCACAGCTCCAGCATCGTGCGGCCATGCTCCTCGCGAATCTTGTCCCAGTCCGCGCCGGCGCGCAGATGGTACGGCAGCTTTTCCCACATGAAGCCGGTGTGGTAGCCATTCGGCGCCTGGCTCGGATCGAACACGCTCGGGCATGAGCCCCACATGACGGTCGGCGGGATCGTGCCGTTTTCGTGGTGCCGGACGATATCCCCGAACTGATCGACGTGATCGAGTCCCATGATGATCATCAATGCGCGCTGTAGCTCCGGCAGGTTGGCGCTGGCGGTGTAACGCGGCGGCTCGCGCAGATTGAGATGGAGCGCGAACAATGGCGCCAGCAGATTGTACTGAAACCCGTTCACGCGCTCGCGAACGTCCGCTGGCAGCAGCGCATCGTCGAGCAGATCAAGATAGGTCTGATGGGGATTGAGCGACGACGCCACGAAGCTCCCCGCCCGGATCAATTCGCCTTCCCGGGTCTCGACCCCGACTGCGCGGCCGCCTTCGACGACGATGCGGCCGGGCTCGGTCAGCAGCCGGAACTCGCCGCCCGTTTCCCGGACGGCCGCCTCAAGCGCGCGCGCAATCGCCGCGCTCCCGCCGCGCGAGAGTTGCGCCTTGGCCGGTGACGCAAGCAGCGCCGCGATGTGATGGCCGAAACCGCGAACGCGCAGGTCGACCTCCCGCAGCCCGTTGAAGAACAGGAGGCCGGCGCGGACCGTGGGATGCTCGAATTCCTGCTGCACGAATTCAAGCGGCGACAGCGCGCTGACCTCGAGCAGTCGGCGGCCGGCTGCACTTCGTTCGAGCAACCTGCGGCGCTCCTCCGGCGGCAGCGGTGGCGATTTGGCCTCCCAGACCAGGATGTTCTGAACGATGGGGACGAACTCGTGATGCCAGCGGCGTAAGGTGTCGGCGTCCTTCCGGCTGAACTGTTCGAACGACCGAGCCGTGCGCTCGATGTCGGTCCACCATGCGAGAACCCGGTCATCCCGGGTCAGCAGCGCGACGTTGAGTTCCGGTTCGATCAGGTGCGCGCCGTGCCGCTCAAGCTCGAGGTCCGTGTACCACGGCATCGTGGTGATCGACCGCTGGAAGAACGCGTGCGCATTGTGAAAAAAGCCGGGGTGGCGCGGATCTTCCAGCGTCGCAAGTCCGCCGCCCGTCACCGCTTTGCGATCGATGGCCAACACTTTCATCCCGGCCTTGCCGAGATAGGCCTGCAGGATCATGCCGTTGTGTCCTGCACCCAGAATGATGCCGTCGTAGATCGGTTTCATTCCAATAAAATTCCTGGGGTTGTCCCAATTCAGCAAACAGTGGACTTAGTAAGATTTCTTGCCGGATTTTTCATGGAACAAATCTCCAAACCAGCGGTTGCCCGCAGCATTCGTACCGCGAAGTACGGGAACGGATGAAGAGGCTCCATCAAGCGCATTTAACCCTGTTCCGGCGGAACCGGCCGCACGGCGATCAATGCCTTGATCTGTCCACAGTCCGAACCTAACCCCCCGCCCGGGGAATTCATTGGGGAGTGGAGAATGATTGTTGCTGCCAATCGCAATGCGTTTGGAACTTCCTGTGCGCGTTGCCGGAGCTATCTCATTGCGCCTATTCGGTCTCATTTCGGGGATGACCGCATTGTGAGCCATGAGTGGTATTGCGAGTGCTGCGATTTAACGTTTTCGAAAGCGACGCGTTGCAAAGGCGAAGCGCAGGTCCTGTCCTGCGACCCGTCCGTGGGCGACGAGAAGGCCGCTGCATAAGACTGAAGGCGTTTTGGCAGGCTGCTGAAATTCTCTCCGGTGAACCGGAATTAGAACGCCCCGCACTCGGCCCGTGCAGGTCACGCAAATCTCCTACGGCACCGACACCAGTCCGCTGTTCACGAGGCGCAGTTTCCAATCCTGAGCCGGCGTGTGGTCCAAGTTGAGCTTGTCGGTCATGTAGGCCAATCGTTGCGTGTCGGTGCTGTTGGACGTGCAGAACCGGTCCTGCAGGTAGTAGGGCGGGGATGCCTGATAGTACAGCGTGGCCCTGACGGACACCGGCCGCTTCGGCAATTGCGTCATCGGAATCCGATAGACGAGGCTGTCGCCGCCCCCGGTCTCATAGTCCGGATCGCTGCCGACGGCGGTCGTGCCGCTTTCTTCCGCGAGCCGGACGTCGGCACCAAGCGCGCGCGAGATCGCAATCCGCTCGGATAGTTTGAGAAAGCCGTGCGGCAGCATTCGGTTGTCTTTCACCTTGGCGCAGATGGCCAGGAAGCTTGTGGTCAGCGGGCCGCTCGGCTTCGTTCCGGGGCCACAGGTTGGCGCAGCACCCTCCGCCGGCGATGAGACCAGTTCCTCATAGATTTGAGCCTGATCCTCGCGGGTGATGACCTGATAGTGAGGTTGATGAACCCGCGCCTCCGGTTGAATGCGCTCCGAGCAGTCCGGCGTCCACCAATATTCCCCGGGGATCGGCGTGCCGCTGGCGTCGACAATGGTCCCCTGACCATCGGTCCGTCCGGAGGCCCATATGACGTTTTCGTCCGCATCGAGCACCTGGAACTCGATGAACGCCCGGCGGAAGGCGACGCCCGAAGGAAACTTGTGTCCGACCTTGCTGGTCACGCTGACCCGCGCGTTGAGCGCGGCATCTTCGATCTTGACCTGGTCGACCCGGATCGTGGCCGTGCGATGCTTCGCCTGGTCGACAATGGCGGCTTCGGTGTGGGCCGTCGGGTCAACCCCGATGTCGCCCAGCATGGCGTCGCCCGGGCGCAGCCCCAGGATGTCGGCAAACTGCCGCGCCATCTTCACCAGAAAGATGTTCAGCCCGACGAGCGTATGCTTGCTCACGCCGCTTCTCACCGGGAGGTCGATCTCGGCGGGCGGCAGAGTCTGTTCGGTTTGCGGAAAATTGCTGAATTCCTGAATTGACGCGATCTTGCTGCGATAAGGCGTGCCGTCCGCACTCTTGCTCGGCATGTGGCACGCCTGACAGGACTGCGCGCGCGCTCCGCGTCCCAGCGGGAGCGGGCCGTCGGGCGTCGTGCCGGTGCGGTAGGCGCTGAAGGCCCATTCCGGGTAGGTGGTCTGTTCGTAGGTGTGGCCGATGGTCTTGCCGTCGTGCAGGACCGGCAGATGCACCGTGTGGCAGGAGCCGCAGACCTCGGACGTTGTGATGTGCGCCGCGTGGGCCGGATCGCTGCCGATTGCCGCGCGCATCGGAATCTTCTTGGGCTCCTGGAACGGTCCATAGAGCTTGTTGGGCGGACCGACGAGGAAGCTGCCGGTGAACGACTTGGCAAAGCCGGTGAGGCCGGGATTGAGTGCCTCCTGGCGCTCCAACACGCAGGCATTCTGCGGCTCGTGTCCGTGCTGCGCAGTGGCGTCCTTGCCGAGGACCATGCGGTGGCATGCGGTGCACGATACGCCATCGCGCGCCAGCGCCCCGTAATTGGCGAGCCGGCTGACCGGGTCGTCCGGCGGATAGGGTGTGGCATCGACCGTCGCGCGCGAAAAGCTGCCGCAGTCGTCGCCTTTTGTCCGGCGGTCGATGGCCGCCTGGCGCTGGCCCAGGATGCCGTGGCAGCCGAAGCAGGTATCTTCAATCTGCTTGGCGGCTGATGGGTGGAAGGTCTCGGTTTCGCTGGCGAGCTGGGCGAAGAAGAACGGATCACGGCCCGCCAAGCCCATCGGCGAGCCCTTCCACGTACCGTAGGGCGAATTGTTGATGAGCTTGTCGTCGGAACCGGGCTCGGTCATGTCGAAGTGCAGACCGGTGCCGCCGGCGCTGTGGCAGCCGAGGCACTGATCCGACGTCAGGTACTGGCTGGCGGCGGTCAGCGGTCCGCCCTTGGCCCAGACATTGTCGTAGGTTTCCGACGGCATGCGCGTGATGGAGCGCTGGCTCGCGCGTCCGAGCCGGTTCCCGTAGGTGCGGGCGAAGGCGCTGCTGACCTTGCCGTCGCGCAGCGGCGTCGACGTCAGGGCCGACTCGGCGATACGGTCCTGCTGACCCTTCCACGAGGAGTCGACGAAAGACCGCTGTGTCAGGTAGACGAGAGGCTCGCCAGGTTCACCGGCGATGTTCTTGAGTGCCGAAAAAGTCTGGTGAGACGCGGCCGAGGAATGGCAGTTGGTGCAGTACTGGCCGAAGCCGGAAAACGGATAGGCGTTGGTCGCGGCGCGGTGGGGCCAGTCCGGCTGCCAGTCGCTGGTCCATCCGACCCAGCCCCAGAACCAGCCGTCCTGCGACGCTGCGCTGTCGCGGATCATCACCGCGGCGCCTTGCTCGGTCGGGCGCAGCCGGCTCCACGGAACGCCGCCGCAGGCCGCAGCGGGCGGGGTGTACATCTCCTTGATGATGATGGCGCCGTCGGGCAGCGGCGTCGGCGGTTCGGCCCTCGCGCCGTGCTCCGGGCGGTTCACCTTGAGCCAGTCGAACATGTCGCGCGAATACCACACCAGCACGGGCGCATGCGTGCCGAAGTAGCTCGCGCTCCAGTTGCCGCGCAGATACGACGCCACGAACGGCCCGGTGTCGCGGATGCGCTTGTCGACCTTCCAGCCGTTCTTGACGTCGCGATGGCAGTAGTTCTGCAGATAGATCCCGAGCTTGGCCTGATACTCGTTGAGCGGCAGTGCGCGCGGCCGGCGGATGATCGGCTCGAGTTCGGCGCACAGCTTCAGGTCGGCAGGAATCTGCGGCGTATCCTGTTCCTCGGGACAGGCGGTCGAAGCGTCGATCGGCGCCGTGGCGCGCAGCAGCAGGCAGACCGCGAGCAGCGCCGTGGTGAAGCGCAGATGGCCTTCGAATGCGGCGATACTCCAAAAGATGGGCCTGTCGAACCAACGCATGGAAAATCTCCGGTGGAGGCAGGCGACCTTAGGAGGACGGTTGGGATCGCTCAACGGGGGGCATAGCGGCGCCGCTGGGCGGGCAGCATGGCAAACCCGCTTTGCGTTTTCGGCGGGCATTCCACCTACGCCGGCGGCTGGAATGCCAACAGCCTGCCCTTGGAGAACGAGTAGATCATCCCGCTCTCCTGCATGCTGGGCAAACACAATTCGACGATCTTCCCGGCGACCTCGTCCGGAGGTTTGAGCGACATCGGATCTTCGCCGGGCATCGCCTGGGCACGCATGCGCGTGCGCACCGGCCCGGGCGTGAACAGGTTGACCCGCACCGGCGTTGTTGCGGTTTCTGCCGCGTAGGTGCGCGCCAGCGTTTCGAGCGCTGCCTTCGACACCGCGTAGGCGCCCCAATAGGCCACGGCGCGCGCCGCCATGCTCGACGAGATGAACACCACCCGGCCGGCGTCGGAAAACTTCAATAGCGGGTCCATGGCGCATATGAGCCGCCAATTGGCGGTGACGTTGACCGCCATGACGTCGTCCCAGGCCTTCGGTTCGACGTGCCCGAGCGGGGAGAGCGGGCCCAGAATTCCGGCATTGCCCACCAGGATATCGAGTCGGCCGAAGCGCTCGTGGAGCGCCACGCCGAGCCGGTCGATGCCCGGATAGTCTTTGAGGTCCAGCGGCACCAGCGTCGCAGACTGGCCGGACGCACCCCGGATCGCGTCGTCGAGTTCTTCGAGGGCGCCGACGGTGCGGGCGACCGCGACCACATGCGCGCCAGCATGCGCGAGCGCGAGCGCCGTGGCGTGGCCAATGCCACGTGACGCACCGGTCACGAGGGCAATGCGGTTGGCGAGGGGGAGGGGCATGGTGTCGTCCTTAGGCATTGGTCCGCATGGCACGGCCGGGCGCTGGCGAGGGTTCGTGGCGGGGACCAAGTGGATCGGTCCCGCAGGTTGAGTGCGAGCCGTGCACCGGCCCGCGCTGTCTGTGGGGGCGACATTTCGGCACGCAAGGATGGATTGCCCCGCTCGCCCGCCCACCTGTATCATTGCCCAATAAAAACCAACCAGGGAGGATGGGCATGATCCGTCTTTTAGGCATTGCGCTCGCCGCGAGTGTAGCGCTTGGCTTTTCGCTGTTTCCGGGACCCGCCGCATCGCAGGAAGTTACTCTGCGGCTGCATACGTTCCTGCCGCCGGTCGCCAATCCGGTGAAGCATTTCTTGATGCCGTGGGCCGAGAAGGTCGGCAAGGATTCGAATGGCCGTATCAAGGTGCAGGTCTACCCGTCGATGCAGCTTGGCGGCAAGGCCGAGCAGTTGCTTCCGCAGGTTCGCGACGGAGTTGTGGACATCATCTGGGGGCTGCCGGGTTTCACGCCTGGTGTGATGCCGAAGCTCGAAATTTTCGAACTGCCGTTCCTGCACCGGAACACCCACGCCACCGTGATGGCGCTGCAGGATTACGTGCCGAAACACATGCAGAAGGACTTTGCGCCCTATCACGTGCTGCTGGTGCATTGTCATGCCGGCTCGCTGTTCATGACCAAGGACCCGATCAACAAGGTTGAGGACTTCAAGGGCATGAAATTGCGCTCCTATTCGCGTACCAATGCCTGGATCCTAGAAGCCCTGGGAGTGGCGCCCGTGCAGGTGGCGTTGCCGGAACTCGCGCCCATGCTGAGCAAAGGTACCGTCACCGGATCGATCCTTCCTTATGAGATCGCGCCCGCGGTCAAGATGCAGGATCTCACCGACTATTTCACCACGCTGGCGGAGCCGCAGCCACGGCTGTCGACGGCGATCTTCACGCTGCTTATGAACAAGGCAAAGTATGACAGCCTGCCGCCCGACCTGAAGAAGGTGATCGACGACAATTCCGGCCGGAACCTGGCGCCGGCGGCGATCGAGATTTGGGACCGGATCGAGGTCGATGGCGAAAAGGTGATGCGGAGCAAGTCCAAGAACAAGTTCTCCCAGCTCAGCCCCGCAGAGACCGCAAAGTTCAAAACGACGGTGCAGCCGGTGTTCGACCGCTTCAAGAAGCTGCTGAACGACAGCGGCGATGACGGCAACAAGATCTTTGCCGAAGTCGAGGCTTTGGAAGCGAAGTACTCGAAGTAGGCGGAACCCTGCTTCTCCGGCAGGGTTTCGACCACCGGGAGCCATCGAATGGCTGAGGGCGCGGGTACGGCCGCGCGACCGACCGGAACGGTCGGTCGCGCCCTCCACAGCATCGTGACGTGGCTTGCTGTTTTCGGCGGGCTGGTGAGCTGCGCCATGGCCGTGATCGTGACCGTAAGCGTGACCGGCCGTTACCTGTTCGCAAGCCCGATCCCCGGCGACTACGACATCGTCGGAGTTTTGTGTGGCTGCGCGATCTTCGCGTTCCTGCCGTACTGCCAGCTCAAGCGCGGCAACGTGATGGTCGATTTCTTCACCCAGAGCGCAACGCCCCAGGCCAAGTCCGTCCTCGATGCGGCCGGCAGCTTTCTGTTTCTCGCCGCGGCCATCATGTTCACCTGGCGGCTGTGGCACGGCCTGCTCGAAATGCGGGAGTCGGGCGAGCAAATCTACGCATTCGAGTTTTATCGCTGGTGGACGATTCCCTTCGATATTTTCTGCATGGTGATATTGACTTTCACCATCCTGTACACGCTGGTACAGGACATTGCCGAGGTCAGGGCCGCTCGATCCGCGGCCAGGGGGATCGTCGGGTGAGCGATCTGGCAATCGGCGGCGTGGGTTTTGGCGCGCTCTTTGTCCTGATTGCGCTGCGGGTTCCAATCGGCGTGGCGATGATCGTCGTCGGCATGATCGGCTACGTATCGATCGCCGGCACCGTGCCGCTCCTGAGCTTTCTCAAGACCGAGATGTATTGGCGGTTTTCCTCGTTCGACTTCTCGGTGATCCCGCTGTTCCTGATGATGGGAAGCTTCGCCAACCGTGCCGGCGTCACGACGGCGTTGTTTCGCGCCGCCAGCGCTTTCATGGGCCATCTGCGAGGCGGCCTTGCCATGGCGGCGATCGGTGGATGTACGATCTTCGGCGCGATCAGCGGATCGTCGCTCGCGACTGCCGCCATGATGGGGCAGGTTTCGCTGCCGCAATTGCGGCGATACAAATATTCGGGCGCGTTCGCCACCGGGACGCTGGCTGCCGGCGGGACGCTCGGCGCGCTGATCCCGCCGTCGATCCCGCTGATCATCTACGCCATCATGGTGGAAGCCAACATCGTGCAGCTGTTCCAGGCCGCGATCGTTCCCGGCGTCCTCGCGGCAATCGGTTACCTGATCGTCATCTCCATCGTGGTGCGTATCAATCCCGCGGCGGGACCGGCCGGCGAACGTGTCGGCGTGCGCGGGCGGATCGCAGCGCTGCGGGATATCTGGACGGTGGTACTGATCTTTGTCGTGGTGATGGGCGGCATTTATTCCGGTGCCTTTACCCCGACGGAAGGCGCCGGTATCGGCGCCGTGGGGATGTTTCTGATTGCCGTATTCCACGGCGGCATGCGGATGAAAGGCTTCATCGACTCGCTGCTCGAGACCGCGCAGACCTCGGCGATGATCTTTCTCATTCTGCTCGGGGCCGGCGTGCTCAACGCGTTCCTCGGCTTTTCCCGGTTGCCGATGTGGACCGCCGATTTGTTTCAGAATTCCGGTCTGCCGCCCTACGCGATCGTGCTCGGAATGATCGTTCTCTACCTGATCCTGGGCTGCATGATGGATTCGCTGGCCATGATCCTGATCACCATCCCGATCTTCTGGCCGATCATCGCCGGGCTCGATTTCGGGTTGCAGACCGAAGACGTGAAACTGTGGTTTGGCATCATCACGTTGATGGTGGTGGAGATCGGGCTGATCACGCCGCCGGTCGGCCTGAACGTCTTCGTCATCAACTCATTGGCCAAGGACACGCCGATGATCGAGACGTTCCGGGGCGTCGTTCCGTTCCTGATGTCGGACGTCGTTCGCCTGACGCTTGTTGTGGCGCTGCCAGTCCTGAGCCTCTTCATTCCCCATTGGTTGGCGGGGTGATGCTTATCCCGCTTCGGCGAGCAGCGAGAGTTGCCGCGGTCCCGCTTCCTGACCGGCCTGGTCGGTGAGCGGCGTCGGGTAGTCCCCGGTGAAGCAGTGGTCGGTGAACTGCGGCCGCACGGGATCGCGCTGCTCATGGCCCATCGCCCGGTAGATGCCGGCGACCGAGAGGAAAGCCAGCGAATCCGCTCCGATGAACTTGCGCATGCCTTCGAGGTCGTGGGTCGCCGCAAGGAGTTTGTCGCGCTCCGGCGTATC
The DNA here is from genome assembly GCA_050179645.1 of Xanthobacteraceae bacterium. Classification (GTDB taxonomy): domain Bacteria; phylum Pseudomonadota; class Alphaproteobacteria; order Rhizobiales; family Xanthobacteraceae; genus VAZQ01. The sequence goes on from JBFXEX010000025.1 coordinate 36,696, forward strand.
GATGCCGTAATAATCCGAATGGGTGATCGGCGGCGAAGCGATGCGCATATGCACTTCGCGCGCGCCAGCATCGCGCATCATCTGCACGATCTTCACCGAAGTGGTGCCGCGTACGATCGAGTCGTCGATCAGCACGATACGTTTGCCGGCGACCACCGCCCGGTTGGCGCTGTGCTTGAGGCGCACGCCGAGTGCGCGGATTTGCTGACTCGGTTCAATGAAGGTGCGGCCGACATAGTGATTGCGGATGATGCCGAGCTCGTAGGGGATGCCCGACGCTTGCGCGTAGCCGATTGCCGCGGGTACGCCGGAATCCGGCACCGGCACGACCACGTCGGCGCTGGCCGGGGCCTCGCCCGCCAGTTCCGCGCCGCAGGTCTTGCGGACGTCGTAGACGCTGCGGCCGCCGATCACCGAGTCCGGCCGGGCGAAATAGATGTACTCGAAGATGCACGGCCGCGGCGCCATCGGCGGGAACGGCTTGTGCGAATGCATGCCCTGTTCGTCGAATACCACGATCTCGCCGTTTTCGACGTCGCGGACGTAATGCGCGCCGATGATGTCGAGCGCACAGGTTTCCGAGGCAAACATCGGATGGCCGTCGAGCATGCCGATCACCAGCGGACGGATGCCGAGCGGATCGCGAGCGCCGATCAGCTTCTTGTTGGTCAGCGCCACGAATGCGTAGGAGCCCTCGAGTGCGCGCAGCCCGTCGATGAAGCGGTCGATAAACCGGTTGCGCTTCGAGCGGGCGACCAGATGCAGGATCATCTCGGTATCGCTGGTCGACTGCATGATTGCGCCGTCGCGTACGAGCTGGCGTCTCAGCGTCAGGCCGTTGGTCAAGTTGCCATTATGGCCAACCGCGAACCCGCCGCCGTCGAGCTCGGAGAACAGCGGCTGCACGTTGCGCAGAATGGTCTCGCCAGTGGTCGAATAGCGCACGTGGCCGATCGCCGCCGTGCCCGGCAGCCGGTCGATCACCTCGCGGCGGGAGAAATTGTCGCCGACCAGTCCCATGCGCCGCTCGGAATGAAACCGGGCGCCGTCGAACGAGACGATGCCGGCAGCTTCTTGGCCGCGGTGCTGCAGCGCGTGCAGGCCGAGGGCCGTGATGGCGGCGGCGTCCGGGTGGTTGATAATGCCGAAGACGCCGCACTCTTCGCGCAGGCGGTCGTCGTCACAATCCAACTCATGAAGGTCGGTGCGGTCGGGGAACTGGGAGAGGCCGCTCATCGAAGCTTGGTTCCTCCTGCCCGGCGCGCTAGCGCGGTCGGTTGTTTGCCGGAATCGCCGGTGGCAGGCCGGTCCCGGCCGGAGACTCGAGGCCCGAGCGCTGTGCGGGCGGCTCTTCCTCTTCCGGCTTAGGCTTCTTCAACCGCTTTAAGATGGTGCTTTCGGGGTCGTCCGGCAACATCGACATCAGCCAATCCCCGGTTCCTTGCAACACGACCCGCGATTTTGCGCTGCGAATCCACTCCGGCTGGCTGCGTTCCGGCACCAGCCAGGCAAAAAACAGGAAGGCGACCACCACGATGATCAGGCCGCGGCCGAGCCCGAACAGGAAGCCTAGCGTGCGGTCGAGCGCCCCGATGCGGCTGTCCAGCACCATGTCGGAGAACCGCACCGTGATGATCGAAACGATCAGCAGCGTGCTGAGGAAGACGCCACCGACCACCACGCCGGCGGCGACAATGTCGTTGTTGAAGTAGGACTTCGCGAACGGCAGCAGCTTCGGGTAGGAGTAGAGCGTGACGACCGCCGCAATGCCCCAGGCGGCGATCGACAGGACCTCGCGCATGAAGCCGCGAATCATCGCGAGCAGCGCGGAGATCAGCATGACGCCGATCAGAATGATGTCGAGAAGGGTAATGGGCATGATGGGCTTTGGGCTCTTTTACGCTTCCGGGACCTGAGGCTTCGACACCTTCACTCCAACACTGCGGCGCGGGCGGGACGATGGCACGCACGATCCCGGCGAGTCGCGCAGAAAACCCGCCGCGAACTCGCCCTAAGTCATTTATTTTCCTGCCGTTAATGCGCCTGCCGAGGCGGCGCGTGGACGCACACAAAATTCCGGCGGCTGTATAGCCCGGCGCGGATGCGGCGTCATCCATCTTGTTGCGGCGGCTGTTGAATGTGCGCCGGTCCTGCCGGCCCTTGGCGTGCGGCGTTCGCTGCGGCGAGGTTCGGATCGGGCGTCCCCGGGTCGGCGAAATCCATGATTTCGATGCAATTGTCGCGCCAGACTCGACCTTGCGGGCGGCGATGCCAGGAGACACCATGCCGATCACGCGGCGTCGTGCGTTGATGACCGTCGGCACCGGCGCGCTCGCCGCGCTGCTGCCGTCGCTGCCCCTCCGTGGGCAGGAAACCGAACCGGTACGGACATTGACGCGGGCCTACAATGCGTCCGGCCAGCGGCTGTTCAAGGAACTGTCCGCCACCCCCGGCAACCTGGTGTTCTCGCCCTATTCGATCGGCACCGCGATGGCGATGGCGCTCGCCGGCGCGCGCGGCGCGACCGAGCGGCAGATGCTCGACGTGCTGCAGCACCGGCTGACCCGGCCTGAGATCGACCGCGCAAACGCGCAGGCGTTGGCCGTGCTCAATGGCTACGACCGGTCGGCCGCCACGCCGGCCTGTCCGCCGGGTCTGCAACTCGTCGGCAAGCGATGCGAGAAGCCGTGGACCGAATCGGACGGCTGCCACTTTCCGGCGCGCCGGGAGGGCGACAGATGCGTGGCGCCGCCGATCCTGCCGCCGTCGGCCGAGCTTTCCGTCGCCGATGCCCTGATGCTGCCGCGCCGCGACGACTTGATCTCGAACGAATACCGCGCGCTCTTGAAGAAGGATTACGCGGCCGAGGTGTTCGAGGGCGCGAGCCTCGCCGACATCAACGCCTGGGTAGCGCGACAGACCCGCGGCAAGATCGAGCGCATCCTGGAGCAGCTCGACCCCAACGCCGTCGCCGTGCTGCTCAACGCGGTCTACTTCAAGGCCAAATGGGCAGCGACGTTCAGCCGCTCGCTCACCCGCGATGAGCCCTTCCAGCTCGCGGCCGGGAAACAGGTTGCCGTTCCCACCATGCGGCGGCGTGGTAGCTACGCGGTGGTCGCGGGCGAGGGCTACCGCGCGCTGCGGCTGCCCTATGAGGTCGAGGCGCTTGGCATGGTGATCGTGCTGCCGGACGCGGTCGATGGCGTCGCTGCGGTCGGCGCCAAGCTTGGCGAAGTACAATTGTCCGATCTGTTCGCGAAGATCCGCGCCGCGCCGCCGCAGCAAGTCGAGCTGGCGCTGCCGCGGTTCAAGCTGGAGTCCAAGATCGAGTTGGCGCCCCTGTTCGAACGCGCCGGCATGACGCTGGCGTTCAGTGGCCAGGCCGACTTCAGCGGCATGACCAGCCGGCCGCAGGAGCGGATCGAGATCAGCGACGTCGTGCATCGGGCGGTGATCGACGTGATGGAGGATGGCACCGAGGCCGCCGCCGCCACCGCGGTTACCATGATGCGCTCCAGCGTGCCGAGAAAAGTCGAGGAATTTCACGTCGACCGGCCGTTCCTGTTCTACCTGGTCGACGATGGCACCGGGGCGATCCTGTTCGAGGGCCGGGTCAGCAATCCGAAAGGATGATCCTGGCCGGCTCAGTCGTCGTCGGCGTCACGGCGCTCGGCGCGGGCAGGGGGCTTGCCGCGGGCGGCGATGTCGGCCACGAGGTTGCTGAGGTTCGCGACATAGTCGAGCGCCAGGCCGCCTTCGCCGCGTCCTTCGGCCCGTGCCGCGTCAGGGAGGATGGCGCGGGCAAAGCCGAGCTTCTTCGCTTCCTTCAGCCGTGCCGCCGCTTGCGCCACCGGTCGCACCGCACCCGACAGCGAAACCTCCCCGAAATAGACCGCATCGGCCGGCAAGGGCGCATTGGCGAGCGAGGAGACCAGCGCGGCCGCAGCCGCGAGGTCGGCGGCCGGTTCCTGGATGCGAAGCCCACCGGCGACATTGAGATACACATCGTGGCCGGAGAGCCTGACGCCGCAATGCGCCTCGAGCACGGCCAGCACCATCGACAGCCGGCTCTGGTCCCAGCCGACCACGGCGCGCCGCGGGGTGCCAAGGGAGGTCGGCGCGACCAGCGCCTGGATTTCGACCAGAAGCGGCCGGCTGCCTTCGATGCCGGCGAAAACCGCAGTGCCGGGTGCCCCGAGGTCGCGATCGGAGAGAAACAGCTCCGACGGGTTGGCGATCTCCTGTAGCCCGCCGCCGGTCATTTCGAACACGCCGATCTCATCGGTAGGACCGAACCGGTTCTTCGCGGCGCGCAGGATGCGGAACTGGTGCGAGCCTTCGCCCTCAAACGACAATACCGCATCGACCATGTGCTCGACCACCCGCGGCCCGGCGATCTGCCCGTCCTTTGTGACGTGGCCGACGAGGATGATCGCCGCGCCCGAGCGCTTGGCGAAGCGGATCAGGACCTGCGCGCTGGCGCGGACCTGGGTGACGGTGCCGGGCGCGGAATCCACCATGTCGGTCCACATGGTCTGGATCGAGTCGATGATGATCAGCCGCGGCGTGGCGCCTTCCGAGATCGTTGCAACGATGTCCTCGACCGAGGTCTCAGCGGCCAGTTCGACCTTCGCGCCGCCGAGGCCGAGCCGCTCGGCGCGCAGCCGCACCTGCGCCACCGCTTCTTCGCCCGAGATGTAGATCGCGCGGTTGCGGTTGCGAGCGAGCGCAGCCGCGACCTGGATCAGCAAGGTCGATTTGCCGATCCCGGGATCGCCGCCAAGCAGCAGCACCGATCCGCGCACCAGTCCGCCACCGGTGACGCGATCGAATTCCGTCAGGCCCGACGCCAGCCTCGGCGCATCCTGCGCGGCGCCGGCCAGCGGCTCGAGCGCGAACTTGCGGCCCTTGCGCGGTGCGCGGCCCGGCATCGTGGGGATTGTCGTCGCGGCCGTTTCTTCCGAGATCGTGTTCCATTCGCCGCAGGAGTCGCACTTGCCCTGCCAGCGGCCATAGACGGCGCCGCAGTTCTGGCAGATGAAGCTCGGATCGCGTCGCGCCATTGCTTCCTAGCAGTCTGCTGAAAAGCCTCTTTTGATCATGCCGGAGCCCTGCTGAATCAGAAGGCTGCAGCATGAAAGTGGCCGCGGCTGCGGTCATTGTTATTGCGCCCTCTCCCCTTGCGGGAGAGGGCTGCTCAGGTATGTCAGCGCACTCGGTCGGGTGAGGGGGGCATGCGAGACTGGTACCCCTCACCCATCCTTGGTGTTGAACCGCTGAGGCTGCCCTCTCCCGCAAGGGGAGAGGGCGCAATCGCTACAGTCTTCGCGCTTCCATCGCGCGACGTCACGCATCCTTGTAGATGCGATGATAACGCCGCCCGAGATGGGTCAGCACTTCGTAGCCGACCGTTCCCATCGCGGCGCCCAGGTCGTCAACGTCGACGCCGTCGCCGATCAGGGTCACGAAGTCGCCTCGCCGTGCGGTACCTTCCGGAAGCTCGGTCACATCGACCGCTATCAGGTCCATGGTGACGCGGCCGACGATCGGGCAGAGCTTGCCGGCGACGATCGCGTTCGCGGCGGACTTGCCCTTGGAGGCGCCTGCCGCGCGCAGATAACCGTCCGCGTAACCCACGGCGACCGTCGCGATGCGGCTCGGCCGGCCGGCGGTGAAGCTTGCGCCATAGCCGACGGTGTCGCCGCGTTCGATCGGGCGCACCTGGATGATGCGGCCCTTGAGTTCGACGACCGGCCGCATGGGATTGTTGCGTCCGGGAGTGGGATTCGAGCCATAGAGCGCAATCCCGGGCCGCACCAGATCGCAATGGACCGTGCTGCCGAGGAAGATTCCCGATGAATTGGCAAGCGAGGAGGCAAGCCCGCGATAGTTGACGCGGATGTCGCGGAACAGCCGTATCTGTTTGTCGTTGAGCGGATGGTCGGGCGTATCGGCACAGGCCAGGTGGCTCATCAGCAACGTCAGGCCGTGATTCTGCGACTGCAGGCGCGCCGCGATGGCGACCGCCTCTTCGGGACTGACGCCCAGCCGGCGCATGCCGGTATCCACGTGCAGCGCCGCGCCGCCGCGCCACGCTCTGGCGGCGACGAAGCTATCCCATTCGGCGAGTTCCGTGGCGCTGTTGATCACGGGGCGCAACCGCGCCTCGGCCAGCGCCGACGCGGTGCCGGGCATGATCCCGTTCAACAGGTAGATATCGCAATTGGGCGCGACGGCGCGGAGGCGGCGGCCTTCTGCCAAATCGGCGACGAAAAAGGTCCGGCAGCCAGCCTGGAGCAATTTTCTGGCCACCGGTTCGAGACCGCAGCCATAGGCGTCGGCCTTGACCACGGCGGCACACTCGACCGGCACCGTCATGCTCGCGAGTTTCTTCCAGTTGGCCGCAATCGCTCCGAGATCGATGGTCAGCACGCCGCCCGCTTCGGCCTCGGCCGGGCCGGCCAGAGGCGCGATTGCAGGATGCAGGCCGGGATCGTGGGCGGTCATGACTGGCCGTTTATGGCTGCCTGCGGCCGGTTCGTCCAGTGCGATACGAGCGCCCGCTTAAACGGTTCGGGCGGCGCCTTGGCCGTTTGCCGGGCGGCCGCAGCGGGGCGTCAGAACTGGTCCGGCAACTGGCCGCCGGGATAATCTCCATGCGCCAGGTCGAGGTTATCGAAGCGCGTCACCGAAGCTTCGAACTGCAGGTTGACGGTCCCCGTCGGTCCATGACGCTGCTTGCCGATGATGACTTCGGCCTTGCCATGCGCGGCATCCATTTCGGTCTGCCACTTGAGGTGTTCGTCGGAGCCCATGCGCGGCTCCTTGTTGCTCAGGTAATACTCTTCGCGGAACACGAACATCACCACGTCGGCGTCCTGCTCGATCGATCCGGACTCACGCAGATCCGACAGCTGCGGCCGCTTGTCGTCGCGGTTCTCGACTTGGCGCGACAACTGCGACAATGCCATGATGGGCACGTTCAGCTCCTTCGCCAGGGCCTTGAGGTTGGTGGTGATTTCGGTCACCTCCTGCACGCGGTTCTCCTGCGATCGGCGCGACGAGCCTTGCAGCAGTTGAATGTAGTCGAGGACCAGCAGGTCGAGGCCCTTCTGCCGCTTCAATCGGCGGGCGCGGGCAGCAAGCTGGGCGACCGTCAAGCCGCCGGTCTCGTCGATGAAGAACGGCAGGTGCTGCAGTTCGACTGCAACATCCTTGATCTTCTCGAAGTCGCGCTCGTTGATGCCGCCGCGCCGAATGGTGCTTGACGGGATGCCGCTCTGCTCGGCGATGATACGGGTGGCAAGCTGTTCGGCCGACATTTCGAGCGAGAAGAAGCCGACGATGCCGCCATCGACGGTCTTGATGTGACCGTCGGGCTGCACTTCGCCGCGCCAGCCGCGCGCTACGTTGTAGGCGATGTTGGTGGCGAGCGCGGTCTTGCCCATGCCGGGGCGTCCGGCAAGGATGATCAGGTCCGACGACTGCAGGCCGCCCATCTTGCTGTCGAGATCCTTCAGCCCCGTCGCAAGTCCGGACAGCTTCCCTTCGCGCTGGTAGGCGCGTGCCGCCATGTCGATGGCGGTGGTGAGCGCCGTCTCGAATTTCTGGAAGCCGCCACCGAAGCGGCCGATCTCGGCAAGCTCATAGAGCCGTTTCTCGGCGTCCTCGATCTGATCGCGCGGGGCGAAGTCGACCGGCGCCTCGAAGGCGACGTTCACCATGTCCTCGCCGATCCGGATGAGGTCACGCCGGATTGCGAGATCGTAGACGGTGCGGCCGTAGTCCACCGCATTGATGATCGTTGTCGCTTCGGCGGCGAGGCGGGCGAGGTATTGCGCGATGGACATTCCGGCGATGTCGAGCGCAGCCGGAACGAAGGTCTTGAGCGTCACCGGCGATGCGAGCTTGCCGGTGCGGATCAGGCTGCGCGCGATATCGTAGAGTTGCTGATGGATGGGCTCGAAAAAATGCTCAGGCTCGAGGAAATCGCTGACCCGGTAGAGCGCCTCGTTGTTGACCAGGATGGCGCCCAGCAGCGCCTGCTCAGCCTCGATGTTGTGCGGTGCAGTACGATACGTCGCCGACGGTTCGTCGGTTTGTTTGCGGACGATGGATTCGATGGCTGCCATGGTTCCCGGGTGGCCTTCCAGTCAGTCGAGGAGGGCGGCAATTACACCTCGCGGCGATTCGGTGCGACCGCCGGAAGATGCTTTCCCCGATTCACACCGGGGCACAAATGTTTTGTGCGCGAACGCTTGCCTGCGGCTTGACCGTGACAGGTGCTGGAATAGCGGCTTCGCTATTCGCCGGCGAGCCGTAGCGTCGGGCGGCTGGTGCCTTCGCGGGCGCGCAACTGCGCCTCCGCATACAGGATATAGTCGCGGGTCACCGGCACGACACCCTGCCGCTTGGTCAACTGCAGCTGGAACACCATCATCGCGTGTTCGCGGAAGCCCACTTCGGCGGCCGCCAGATAGAATTCCCACATCCGCACGAATCGCGAGTCGTAAACCTCCTCGACCTCGTCGCGGTGCGCCAGGAAACGCTGCCGCCAGGCGAGCAAGGTGTCGGCGTAGTGGATGCGCAGGATCTCGATGTCGGTGACGAGCAGCCCGGCGCGCTCGACGGCGGGTAGCACTTCCGACAGCGCGGGAACGTAGCCGCCGGGGAAGATATATTTTGCGACCCACGGGTTGGTGACCGCGGGTCCTTCCGACCGGCCGATCGAATGCAGCAGGATCACGCCGTCATCGGCGAGCAAGTCATGGCACTTGCGGAAGAAGGTGTCGTAGTGGCTGACGCCGACATGTTCGAACATGCCGACCGAGACGATCCGGTCAAATTTCTCCGGCACGTCGCGATAGTCCTGCAGCCGGAACGTGATGCGGTTCGAGAGGCCTTTTTCGGATGCGCGCCGCGTTGCGAGTGCGTGCTGCTCCTTGGACAGCGTGACGCCGGTGACGTCGGCGTTCAACAGCTCGGCGAGATAGAGCGCGAGCCCGCCCCAGCCGCAGCCGATGTCGAGCACGCGCATGTCGGGCTCAAGGACCAGCTTGGCGGCGAGGTGACGCTTCTTGGCGAGTTGGGCATCGTCGAGCGATTGGTCCGGCCGCTCGAAGTAGGCGCAGCTGTACTGTCGGTCGGAGTCGAGAAACAGCGAGTAGAGCCGCTCGTCGAGGTCATAGTGGTGAGCGACATTGCGGCGCGCGCGGGAGCGTGGATTGAACTGGGCGAGACGGCGGCGCCCATAGCGCCACAGCCATTGTGGCCATGTCCATTGCGGCCTTGGCGGCAGGCCGCGCGGGCAGAGCATGAACAGGAAATCGGCGATCGAGCCCTGCTCGATCACCAAGGTTCCATCCATGTAGGCTTCGCCGAGCTTGAGCTCGGGATCGAGCAGGATAGCGAGCTCGGTGCGGCGGTCGGCAAACCGGATGGCAACTTCGGGACCGTTGTCGCTGCCGACGGTAAAGACATCACCAACCGCGGTAGTGATCCGCAGCTTCCCACCCTGGACGAACTTTCCAAATGCGACCCGAAGCAACCGTTCCACGGCCGCCTCCATCCGCACCGCCGCCACGCCGGCGACATCATTCTTGTCTTCACCGGCGCGAGCGATTTCAATGTCACTGGCGGCGAACCGCCACGATTCTAACTGTGACAATTTAGCCGAAACACTTCGAGACGGCAATGCTCTATGGAACCCGGCTCGGAAGGCTGGGGAAGGCGTCGGGAAGTTCGTTTTTCGGCCAAGAAGTCGGGGCACAGTCGCCCGAAGGATGCAGAAGAGGAGGTGCGGGAGGGTGATTGTGGCGAGCGTGAAGGGGGTTATGGCGGGCTTGGTCGGAATGGCGGTCTTGGCGACCGCGGCCCCGGCTTTGGCTCAGTCCAACCTCGATGCCGGCAAGACCCCGGCCCAGATCTTTGCCAATACGTGCAATGCCTGCCACCGCAGCCCGCGCGAGATCAAGCGCACCACCGCTGCGTTCATGCGCGAGCACTATACGACCGGCGTCCAGGAGGCCGCCGCCATGGCGACTTATCTCGCCTCCATGGGAACCGACCCGAAGGCGGTGCAGCAACGGCGCAAGCCGGTGCTGGGCGCGGGCAAGGAGCCGCCGCCGAGCGAGAAGCCCTCCGGCGAAGCCCAGGCGGAGCTGAACGGGGCAAAAAACGGCCTAAACACCGGTTCGCGCCGGCCATCGGAGAGTTTCGAGGCGACAAGTTCGCTCGCCGCCTCGTTCATGGCCGAAGAGCCGCCCGCACCGCCGTCGGCGCCTGCGGTTGTTCCCGCCTCTTCCGCCTTCGAGGAATAGCGCGATCAGTTCTTCGGCTCGGCTTCCGCCCCTGTTCCCGCATCTTCTTCGTCCTCGGCGCGCTCCACTTCGGAGACCTCAGGCTCGAAGAACGTCTCCGCCTCGGCCAGTGCCTCCGCCCGCTGCTGTTCGTCCTCGTCGCGCACCGTGGTCACATCCTCGCCGCGGGCGATCCGCGCCGCCTCGTCGGCGCTGCGAGCGACCGTCACGTTGATGCTGACCTCGACCTCGGGGTGCAGAATTACCGGCACCTTGAACAGGCCGATCGTTTTGATCGGCGTATTGAGCGCGATTTGCGAGCGGCTGACCATGAAGCCCTGCTCGGTCACCAGCGAGACGATGTCGCGCGGTGACACCGAGCCGTAGAGCTGGCCGCTTTCGGCGGCTTGCCGGATCACCGTGAAGCTCTGCCCGTTGAGCTTCTCGGCGACCTGCTCGGCCTCGCTCTTCTGTTCCAGGTTGCGCGCCTCGAGGTCGACCTTCATGCCCTCGAACCGGGTGCGGTTTTCCTTGGTGGCGCGCAGCGCCTTGCCCTTCGGCAGCAGGAAATTGCGCGCAAATCCGTCCTTCACGCGGACCACGTCACCCATCTGGCCAAGCTTGCCGATGCGCTCGAGCAGGATCACTTCCATGTCGTCGTCTCCTTCATCAATGCGAAAGTCACTCAGGTTGGCAGCGTCGGTGGACCGCGCTTGGCCAATACGCGCGCGCGGATGTTGAAGGCGTTCTCGGAAAGGCCCAGCATCGCGATGGCGAGCAGCGGCCAGAAGAACACGATGGCGGCCGCATAAGCCCCGGTGAGCAGAATGGCCCGGCTGCCGAGCCCGCGGGTGATGGCGTGGAGGACCGCAAAGCCCAAGAGAGCGAACGCCATCAGCAGGCTCGCCGCCAGTACCCCCGCGAGAACGCCGATGAGGTCTGGCAGGAACGAGCCGGCAATCGCCGCCGCGAGTGCCACCATCGACGACGTCGGCAGCGTCATCAAAGCGAGGTCGGGCCACGGCCGCTTCAGCCGACCGGACACTTTGACGATGCGTCCCGCCAACCAGAGATTGAAAACGTTGGTCAGCGTCGAGAACACTGCGGCCGCGGGCGGAACCGCGATCACCAGCATGTCGACCACCGCGGGATCGCGCAGGATGCGTTCGTAGACCTTGCGCAGCCCCGCCTGAAGGCTCTGCTGATCGGTGCCGAAGTTCGGAATCGCGGCGGCCACGACCAGTGTGCCGATCACGGCGGCCCACAGCACCAGCCGGCCGACCGGATACCATTCCATCGCCTCGCCGCCGCCGTTGCCCACGGGGCGCGCGAGAAGCGCCAGATAGCCGAGCCACCAGGCGCCGAACGCGATCACCGAAACCGAAATGAAGAACGAGCCGGACAGCGTTCCGATCGCCAGCGCCGCTGACGCGGCCGCGATCAGCCCGGCCCAGTGGCTCCAGCCGAGCGCGGCGATGAGAATCGGCAGCGGTGCGAGATAGAACAGAAAGACCGCCGCCATCGATCCAGATACGACCGACGCGAACAGCAAGGCCGCGGCGGCGCCGGCGCCCAGTCCGATGACAACGATCTGCATCATCACAAGCTGTCCCGCTTTATCAGCGGTTAGAGACGGATCTCAGTCCGGCTCAACCAATTTCACGCAACCGGTCTGGTGGCGGCGGGCGCGGCCCGCCGCTCACGTTTATCGGATAACGTAGGGCAGAAGCCCAAGGAAACGCGCCCGCTTGATGGCCTGCGCCAGTTCGCGCTGCTTCTTGGCAGACACTGCGGTGATCCGGCTCGGCACAATCTTGCCGCGCTCGGAGACGTAGCGCTGCAGCAGGCGCACGTCCTTGTAGTCGATTTTCGGCGCGTTGGCGCCGGTGAACGGGCAGGTCTTGCGACGGCGGAAGAACGGCCGGCGGGTCTGCGACTGGGTCTGGGCAAAGGACATAGCGGTTACTCCTGGGACGGCGCGGAGTCGGCGTCACGCGGCGGACGACTGTCGCGGTCGCCCCGGAAACCGCCGCCACCACCGCGATCCCGGTCGCCCCGGAATCCGCCGCCACCACCACCACGATCGCGGAAGCCAAAGCCGCGGTCTTCGCGCTCGCGGTCGCGGTCGACCTTGCGCATCATCGCGGAGGGGCCTTCCTCGTGCTCATCGACCCGGATCGTGATGTAGCGCAGGACGTCCTCATTGAGCCGTTCCTGCCGCTCGATCTCATTGAGCACCGCCGACGGCGCATCGACGTTGAGTAGCACGTAGTGGGCCTTGCGGTTCTTGCGCAGCCGGTAAGAGAGCGTCTTGACGCCCCATTGCTCGGTCTTCGTGATCTTGCCGCCCATCTGCTCGATGATGCCTTTGAGCTGAGTGGTCAAGTCCTCGACCTGTTGCGCGCTGATGTCCTGGCGCGCAAGGAAGACGTGTTCGTAGAGCGGCATGGAATGCCTTTCCCGTTTGCGTTGCCGGTCATGTCACAGTCGAAGCGGCGTGCTTCGGGATCATGGCCGTGCTCTCCCGGCGCGTAGCCCTTCGAGCCCTTCGGGAAAGGCTCGAATGCTCAGAAGGCGGGAACACCGGACGCCGGACCGATCGGTCCTGCCGCAAGCCCTGAGGCCAGCGGCCGTCCGTTCAGCTCCCGGCCGGGAACGAGCGGAAGCGGGGGTTATAGGCAGTTTCGGCCAAAACGCAAGTTATGACCGGGTCCCTGGGAACATCGGTCGCGGCCTCCGGCTCCCCGATCGAGGCGGTGACGCGAGCACTTGGCTCGTCGTCGACGACCTGCACCGATGGTGGCGAGACGTTCCCGCAGGCGCCGCCGGGTGTGGGCAGACGATCGAAAAGATCAGCGCCACGGTTCCGCACCACACCGTCCTGCGACAGGCTTACGGTGACCGCAGACCGCGTAATGCCGGTACTCCGCCTACCCACGGCGGCCGGCCTGATTCAGCGACCAGTCGTAGTCGTCGTCGAAGCCTTGCGCACGTGCCGGAAGTCTCGCAAGAAGATCGGGGCCGGCATATTTTCTCAGATGCGCGAGGACGCCGGCGTCTGTACCTCCGAAGTCTTCCTTGAACCATTTGTAGATGCTGGATAGCCGCAAGCGGCCGTCCTGGCCGATCCAGACACCACGCGGATGATTGATGAAAGCTCGCGCCGCTCCATCCAAATCCCTGTCGAGGGTTTCCGCTCTCCATGCCCGCAGCGGCAGGTTCGGACAACCGATCGACGCGCAGTTAACCGAATAGTGCACCCGCGGGTCCTTGAAGGTCGGGCGCATGATCTCGTGCTCGATGTCATCGAGCGAAACCGGCTGATTCTCGATCGTCGCGATCTTGGTCCGCCAGGGCCCGATATAACGCTTGATGTCGAACAGACTTGTGTCGCTCTTGATGTCCCGAATGGACCTGACGGGATAGTTGTCGATTACGATCTTCAGCGTCGTCGCATTGTAGAAATTGGCCCAGAACGCGAAGCGCTCGTTGCGACCCATGGCGGACGGACGCAGCGCAGCCAGTGCGGCGAGGAAATCTGCAAGACTGGAACGGTCAGCCGCGTTCGATTTCCAGCGGGCATAGTCCACGAGAACGATCCCGTCGCGGCTTTGCACCAGATACCGCGCCAGAAGTTCGTCGAATATTCGGTTCTCGCCGCTCGGGCCCGCGCCGGCACCGCGAAGCGAAGGAGCCGACAGGACTACACCGGTCGAGAGCTTGAGAAATGTGCGGCGGTTCAAGAGCGCAGCCTTCTGCAACGAAGCCGCGGCGACTATCGCCGATCGATTCGTCAAAACACACTCACCATGCGGTGAGCGCTGTCGCATCGCGGTGCACGTGAGCGTGAGCCATCGCATCTTGCTGGATGAAACCGTGGGCGCTGCGGTCGGCACGGATGTCGCTCTCGCCCGCGCTACAGTGGCGACGCCCGGCCGCGCCTTACGCTCGGAGGTTGCCCACGTGGTTTAGATTGAGGGGCGCCGCTCGACGAACCGGCCGACGGCATTGTCTTGACAGCAGCCGCCCGGCCCGTGTCATTGAGCGAAATTAACTTCAGGTTCGGCGGCGAAACGCCGCCGTAAGCTCTTGCCGGGGCGCTTGATCTTCCGAAAAGCCAGCACTTTTCGCGGGGTCCCGCGTTCCTGCGTGATGGTAGGAACAGGTCCGATCATGTCGGTTGCATTCATCTTTCCGGGCCAGGGCAGCCAGTCGGTCGGCATGGGCAAGGCGCTGGCCGAGAATTTTGCCCCGGCGCGAGCGGTGTTCGACGAGGTGGATGCCGCGCTCGGCGAGAAGCTGACCAAGTTGATCTGGGAAGGTCCGACCGAGACCCTGATGCTGACCGAAAACACCCAGCCGGCGCTGCTCGCGGTGTCGCTCGCGGCGATGCGCGTGCTTGAAGCGGAAGCCGGCCTCGATCTCGCGCGCGACGCAAAATTCGTCGCCGGCCATTCGCTCGGCGAGTATTCGGCGCTGGCGGCCGCACGCGCGCTGACCGTCCCGGACGCCGCCAAGCTCGTGCGCATGCGCGGCCGCGCCATGCAGAAGGCAGTGCCGGTCGGCACCGGCGCAATGGCCGCGCTGCTCGGACTGGACTTCGAAGCGGCGGCGGCGGTCGCGGCCGAGGCGGCGCAGGGCCAGGTGTGCCAGGCGGCCAACGACAACGGCGGCGGGCAGGTGGTGATCTCGGGCGACAAGGCCGCCGTCGAACGCGCGGTCGAAATCGCCAAAGGGAAGGGAGCGCGGCGCGCCATGCTGCTGCCGGTGTCCGCCCCCTTCCATTGCGCGCTGATGGCGCCGGCCGCCGATATCATGGCGCAGGCGCTGGCGATGGTGACGGTGAGCAGGCCGGTGGCGCCGGTGGTGCCGAACGTCCTGGTCAGGCCGGTCAGCGAACCGGACGAGATCGTGCATGCGCTCGTGGCGCAGGTGACCGGCACGGTGCGCTGGCGTGAGAGCGTTGCCTTCATGGCTGGGGAGGGCGTCACTACCTTTTATGAGGTGGGGGCCGGCAAGGTTTTGAGCGGGCTGGTCAAGCGGATCGCCGAAGGCGCCAGCGGCGTGCCAGTCGGCACGCCGGACGATGTCGCGGCCGTCAAGGCTGCGCGCGCATGACCGTGGTGTCATTCAAAGGACGGCATCGATGTTTGATCTGAGCGGCAAGAGCGCACTGGTGACCGGTGCAACAGGCGGCATCGGCGGTGCGATCGCGCGCGCGTTGCACGGCCAGGGCGCGACGGTGGCGCTGTCCGGGACGCGTCGCGAGATGCTCGATGCGCTTGCGGGCGAACTCGGCGAACGCACACACGTGCTGCCGTGCAATCTCGCCGACATGGCGGAGGTCGAGGCCCTGGTGCCCAAGGCCGAGGAGGCGATGGGCAGGCTCGACATTTTGGTGGCGAACG
This sequence comes from Xanthobacteraceae bacterium, assembly GCA_050179645.1. Classification (GTDB taxonomy): domain Bacteria; phylum Pseudomonadota; class Alphaproteobacteria; order Rhizobiales; family Xanthobacteraceae; genus VAZQ01. Next base: position 52,402 of record JBFXEX010000025.1, read on the forward strand.
CCGGCATCACCCGTGACAACCTGTTCGTGCAGCTCAAGGACGAGGACTGGGACGAGGTGCTGGCGGTCAACCTGACGGCGACCTTCCGCCTCGCGCGTGCGGCGGTACGCACCATGATGCGCCGCCGTTTCGGTCGCATCGTCGGCATCTCGTCGGTGGTCGGAGTCACCGGTAACCCGGGCCAGACCAACTACACCGCGACCAAGGCCGGCATGATCGGCATGATGAAGTCGATCGCCGCCGAATACGCCAAGCGCAACGTCACGGCGAACTGCATCGCGCCGGGCTTCATCGCCTCGGCGATGACCGACAAGCTCAACGACAAGCAGAGGGAGGCGATCCTGGCGCGCGTACCCGCAGGCAAGCTTGGCACCGGCGCGGACGTGGCGGCGGCGGCGGTCTATCTTGCGTCCGACGAGGCGGCCTACGTCACCGGGCAGACCATCCATGTCAACGGCGGCATGGCGATGCTGTGAGGCGCGGCGCTGATGCGTCCATCGGCGAGCCGGCGATCACCGATTCTGTCGCCCGGATGGCCCTGCGGGAGGTCGCCTTGCGGCCCCCCTCGCTGCATCGCATCATGATGATTTTCAACGACCTTTGGGCGGTCGGACGATGCGGCGCGGCCACGCTGGTCAAGGGATTTGAAGTGTGATACCGAACCCCCTGCTTTGCCGGGGCGGCAAAGGGGGCCAGAGTCTGTCACCTGCGGGTCCGCTCGCGACCCGGGTGATCCGACCTCGGACACTCTCGCAAGCCCACCAAAAGGCCGGCTCGGGGGCGCTGACCGATCGAGCCCAATTCTAAAGAGGATACGAGGTTCGAGCGATGAGCGACATTGGCGAGCGGGTTAAGAAGATCGTGGTGGAGCATCTGGGCGTCGAGGCCGACAAGGTGACCGAAGGCGCAAGCTTCATCGACGACCTCGGCGCCGACAGTCTCGACACCGTCGAACTCGTCATGGCGTTCGAGGAGGAGTTCGGCTGCGAGATTCCCGACGACGCCGCCGAGACCATCCTGACGGTCGGCGACGCCGTCAAGTTCCTCGAAAAGAACGCCAAGAGCTGACCTGTCCGTTTGCGGTCATGGCTGCGGCCAGCCGGGCGTTGTCCGCCCGGCGCGTTGGCGTGTGCGGTTCCGCGCGCTCGGGCGAGCGGCGGCGCGCATCTCCTGTGCATCGCCGGGCTTGACCCGGGCATTCTTCCTCGCCAATCAAGCAGGTGGTCACGGCCCGCGCCGGCGGCGTGATCGGATGCCTTCGCCATTTTGGAACAAGGCTGGATGGTGGAACAAGGCTAGCGCGTCGAGGACTGTTCGATGAGGCGTGTGGTTGTCACGGGGCTCGGAATGGTGTCGCCGCTGGCGTGCGGCGTCGAACCATCCTGGCAGCGCCTGATCAATGCCGAAAGCGCGGCACGTCGCATCGAGAGCTTCGACGTTTCCGACCTCGCCGCCAAGATCGCCTGTCAGGTGCCGCGCGGCGATGGCGCCAACGGCAGCTTCAATCCCGATCAGTGGATGGAGCCCAAGGAACAACGCAAGGTCGATGACTTCATCATCTATGCGATGAGTGCGGCCGCGCAGGCGCTCAATGACGCCGGGTGGAAGCCCACCAGCCACGACGAGCAGTGCAGCACCGGCGTGATGATCGGTTCCGGTATCGGCGGCTTGAGCGGCATCGCCGAGACCGCGATCGTGCTCAAGGAGCGCGGACCGCGGCGGGTGTCGCCGTTCTTCATCCCCGGCCGCTTGATCAACCTCGCCTCCGGATACGTGTCGATCGCGCATGGCCTGAAGGGGCCGAACCATGCGGTGGTGACCGCGTGTTCGACCGGCGCACACGCGATCGGCGACGCCGCGCGTCTCATCGCGCTCGGTGACGCCGAGGTGATGGTAGCGGGCGGTGCGGAGTCGCCGGTATCGCGCATCGGCATGGCCGGGTTCATCGCCTGCCGGGCGCTGTCGACGTCGTTCAACGACACGCCCGAGAAGGCATCGCGCCCCTATGACCGCGACCGCGACGGCTTCGTGATGGGCGAGGGCGCCGGATGTGTGGTCCTGGAGTCTCTGGAGCACGCCAAGAGCCGAGGTGTGCACATCTATGCCGAACTGATCGGCTATGGCATGTCGGGCGATGCCCACCACATCACCGCGCCCGCCGAGGACGGCGATGGCGCATTCCGCTGCATGACGGCCGCGATCAAGCGTGCCGGCATCACGCCGGCGGAGATCGACTACATCAACGCGCACGGCACTTCGACGCCGCTCGGCGACGAGATCGAACTCGGCGCCGTGCACCGGCTGGTCGGCAATGCCGCTGGCCGGATGTCGATGTCCTCGACCAAATCCTCGACCGGCCATCTCCTGGGCGCGGCCGGTGCGGTCGAGGCGATCTTCTCGGTACTGGCCATGCGCGACGGCGTCGCACCCCCGACGATCAATCTGGACAATCCGTCGGTCGAAACGCCCATCGATCTCGTGCCGCACCAGGCGCGCAAGCGGGAAATCTCGATTGTGCTGTCGAATTCGTTCGGCTTCGGCGGAACCAATGCGTCGCTGGTATTTCGCCGCATAACAGATTAGAGCGGCTGCGAAACGGAGCGCGCGACAACTCCCACGTTTCGCCATATTATTCGCCTCTAACGGCAGCGCTGAGAAGCCGATTCCGCGGAATTCGGCGGGACGGCGTGTCGTGATTGGATGGACCTCGATCGGGGCGCTGGGGTCGATGCCGGGCCATTCGACGCGGGTAAATAACATGGTTGGCGTCAAGGTGGGGGATAGGCGGTGAATCGAGGGAACACGCCGCCTGGCGACGAGCGCGACTCCGCGTCGGCGCGCAATCCCGCGGCCGCCAAGCCGACCGACCCGTCCGCGCTACGTCCCGCATCATCTCGTCCGACCATCGTCGCATCAACCGACCCCCAGGCGACCAAGCATCGGATAGGGTCAGGCTTGCCGGTTCAGCCGCCGCCGCTGGCCACCGCGCGCCGGCCCTTGCGACCGAGCCCGCCGTTCCTCGGTTCAACCAAAGGCACACTCGGCAGTGCAACCTCGCTGCCCGGCTCGACGTCAGCCATCGACGATGACGATGCATCCACGCCGTCCGCCGCCATGGCGAAGCTTGCGACGCCGCTATACAGCGGATCGAAGATTGCCGGCCGTCCCGATCCAGCCGCAAAGGTTCAGCCGAGCGTACCCGGGGCGTCCATGTCGGTTCGCGCCAAAACCGAGCAGGTCAAGGCCGAGATCGCGAAGGTCGTGCCGCCGAGACCGGACGCGACACCGGCGCTTTCGCCCGCCCTTGCGCGCCTTGCGGGTACCGGCTTTCCTTCCTCTTCAACAACTGGCCGGATCGCGCCGGGCGCAGGTGACCCAGAGCAATTGCTTTCCGGGCGGCCGACCGATGGACATGGCGCTTCGCTGATGGAGCAGAGACGCATCACGCCGCGCAGTCCTCGCGCCGCCCTGCAGCCCGAGAACGTGCCACCGCCGAAGCGGTTGCCAGAGCCGTCCAGGCCGTCGCGTCGCGCACGCAACCCGTTGGTGATCGTCGGCAACGCCATCTTCACCTTGCTCATCCTGGCGCTGCTGGTCGGCGGCGGTGCGATTGTTGTCGGCAAGAGCCGGTTCGAAGCGCCCGGACCGCTGGCCGAAGACACGGTGGTCACTATTCCGCCGCGCTCCGGCATGATGGAAATCGCCGACCTGCTGCAGCGCGAAGGTGTCATCGACGAGCACCGGCTGGTCTTTGCCGGCGGCGTGCTGGCGATGAAGGCGCGCAGCGGTCTCAAGGCCGGCGAATACCTGTTCCAGAAGCACGCCAGCGTCCGCGATGTCGTCGAAACGATCGTCGACGGCAAGGTGGTGCAGCATCAGCTCACGATTCCGGAAGGCTTGACCTCCGAGCAGATCGTCGCGCGGCTCCTGGAGAGCGATTTGCTCTCCGGCAACATCAAGGAAGTGCCGCGAGAGGGCAGCCTGTTGCCGGACAGCTATTACTTCCATCGCGGCTTCTCGCGCGAGCAGATGATCGCGCGCATGCGTCAGGCGCAGGATCGCCTGATGCGGGAAGTCTGGGAGCGCCGCAATCCAGA
>JBFXEX010000026.1:0-56034 GCA_050179645.1 Xanthobacteraceae bacterium
CGAGAACAACGGCAAGTGCAAGAACTACTCCGGCAGCAATCAGCCGAAGAACAAGTCGGACTGCCTCAAGAAAAGCGGCAAGTGGACGCCCAACAAGCACAAGACCTGGAACGGCTGCGTGACCGACCGCGACCAGGATTACGACACCAAGAATACCGCGCCCGTGCCCGGCAATCCGGCCACGCTGTTTCCGGCCGAGCAATATGGCACGTGCCCGGTGCCGCTGATGGCGCTGAGCTACGACTGGAACGCACTGAACAAGAAGATCGATGCCATGTGGAATTACGCTCTACACGATCCAGGTCAATACCACCGGCGACGCAACTTCGACGTTGCTGAAGGACTGCGCCAGTTCGCCGGACAAGTTCTTCATTCTGACGTCCGCGAACGCCATCATCACGGTCTTCAATCAAATCGGGACCGAACTGTCCAATCTCCGGGTCGCCAAATAAAAAACGCGCCACGAGGGCGCGCTGACATGAAGCCCGGCGGCGGCCGCCGGGCTTATTGACCGAGACCAGGGGATTACTTCACGAAGCTGGACTTGCCGAACTGGCTCTCGTAGGGCCGGTACATCTCGCGTGCGAGGTCGGAATACAACTCGCCGAGCTTGGTCGCTTCCGCCACAAACCCTTCGTAGGCGGACTTGGTATACTCGGTCTGAACTTCGACGGCCTTCTCGAACGACTTTGCGCCGAGCAACTTCTCAGTGGCCGCCGTGCCCTGCTCAAACACTTTCTTGGAATACTCCGCCATCTCGGCGGCGATCGCCTGCCAGCTCTTCGAGAAAGTGCCGAGCGACTTCATCGTCGCATCCATATTGTCTTTCCCGAATTGCTGCAGTTCGTCCATGTTCTTAACCATGTCTTGCATCTCTCCCGGCTGCGCCGTTTGCTGTTCAAACTTCCACCACGCCGGCAAAATGCCAGCACGGCCGAGATATATTGCACTGCACAAAAAAGTCAAGCCGCGCTTTGCAATGCAATATTAACAATCCGCATAACCGGCTTAACGATTCGGCAAGCCTGGCTCCCTACCCTTCCCCACCGTGCTGCCGCGGTTTCCGCGAAAGAAGACGGGGAACGGAACTTCTGAGAGCAGCGGACGGCGTCAAAAAGGCCAAAAGAATTCTGAAAAGTGCCTTTTTTGCCACGTCCAATCTCTCGACCTCGGCACACAGGGGTGTCGGTGCTTCGTTTTGAAGCACCTAAGGGAACGAGGACGGGGGACCTGCCATGCTGTGGATCCGGACCGAAGCCCGGGGCGGGCTTCGTTGGGGCGTATTCGGCGTAATCTCTGTAGCTGCATTTCTCACTCAATCTGCCATTCCTGCGGCCGCCGCGCCCTATTCCGACATCGTCGTGGACGCCAACTCAGGCGAAACCCTTCATCAGACCAATCCGGACGCAAAGCGCCATCCGGCCTCGCTGACGAAGATCATGACGCTTTACCTGCTGTTCGAGCAGCTTGAAGCGGGCAAGATCAAGCTTGACAGCCGCTTGAAAGTCTCGGAGTTCGCTTCCGAACAATCGCCGACCAAGCTCGGGCTGAAGTCGGGCAGCACGATCGAAGTCGAAGAAGCGATCAAGGGAATCATCACCCGTTCGGCCAACGACGCTTCCGTCGTGGTGGCGGAAGGGATCGCCGGCAGCGAGGAGGCCTTCGCGTCGATGATGACCCGCAAGGCGCGCGCGCTGGGCATGTCGCAAACGGTCTACAAGAATGCCTCAGGACTGCCGAACGATCAGCAAGTGACGACCGCGCGCGATCAGTCGATTCTGGGCCGCGCCATCCAAGAGCGGTTTCCCAAGTACTACAAATATTTCCAGACCCGCACGTTCACCTTCCGCGGCCGGTCGATCCGCAATCACAACAACCTGCTCGGTCGCGTGGAGGGCGTCGACGGTATCAAGACCGGCTATATCCGCGCCTCCGGCTTCAACCTCGTGACCTCGCTTCACCGGGGCAACCGGTACGTGGTCGCCGTTGTGATGGGCGGCAGCAGCGCCGGCAGCCGGGATGCACGGATGCGCGAGCTGATCAACAAGACCATCAAGACCGCTTCCACCAAACGCACCGCGCCGATGGTGGCCGAGCGTACGGAAAAGTCCGAACCGAAAGTCGCAGCCAAGATCGAATCGAAGGTCGAGGCCAGGGTAGAGCCTAAGGTCGCCGCCAAGGTCGAGCCGAAGGCCGAAGCGAAAGCGGAGGCCAAAGTCGCCGCCGCCATGGAACGCAAAGCAGCCTCCAAGATCAACGGCAAGGATCAGCAGCGCTTCGCGGTTGCGAGCGCATCGTCGACCCGCGTCCGGCTTGCAGGCCCCCCAACCGCGCGCATCGCGCCTGGATCGAGCGAGCCGATCCGGCCGGTCTCGGTCAAGACCGTCTCCGTCAAGCCCGGAACTCTGCAGCCCGTCGAGAAACCTTCCCAGGGATTTGCGCCAGTCCCGGCGACCGCATCGGTCCCGGCCGCGACGCCTGCGCCCGCCAAGTCCGACACGCCCAAGTCCGACACGCCCAAGGTCGAGACCGCAAAGGCCGCTGAGGTCGCAAAGGCTGATGAAACCCCGAAGGTAGAAATCGCCAAGATCGCCCCTCCGGCATCCGCCGAGCCGCCACAGCCGCGTCCGGCGCCCGTCGCGACGGCGAAGACCGCCCCAATGCCGATGCCCACGCCTGCGGCGAAACGCGCAGCCGCGGCCGTCCCGCCACCAGCCAAGTCCATCGTGCGCAGCGGCTGGATGATTCAAGTCGGCGCGTTCACGGCCGAACAGGAGGCCAAGCAGCGTCTCTCGACCATCCAGAGCAAGGCATCCAAGGTCGTGGACGGTACCGATCCGTTTACCGAATCAGTAGAGAAAGGTGGCAATACGTTCTATCGCGCCCGGTTCGCGGGCTTCGACAGGAACAAGGCTGAGGCTGCCTGCAAGGTACTCAAGCGCGACGGCGTCGAGTGCGTGACGATCAAGAACTGACGCCGACACCAGGCGCCTTCCGCGTAGCCCCTTCGCTCCGCACAGAAGGCGCCCAATAAGAAGGTGAGCGGGCTGCGTCCCAAAGGACAGCAACCGCTCGGTCGGCAACAGGCCGGCGGATCAAGGACAGGAGCCGCGCGTGATGTCTTGCGTACGGGAGACCATCAGCGATGGCGGCGGAGAAGAATGTCCTTGGCTTCATTGACGCGAGCCGCAAGGTACGTCGACCCCCCTTGGTCGGGATGCAGTTTCTTCATCAGCGTTCGGTGAGCGCGCCCAATGTCCTCGGCGCTCGCCCCCGGCTTCACGCCAAGGATTTGATAAGCCTCCTCTTCGGTCATTTTGCCGCTCGACCACGCGCGCCCCGTCCCCGTTGCCGGACCAGCCTCCGCGTGCTCACGCCAGCCGGGCTCCCGGCGGTCGAGATACGCCATAAGTAGCGCCTGGCTTTCCTCGTCGATATCGACAAGGCAAGCGGTCAGCGTGGTCACATCGAGCGAATCGAGGGTCGCGCCCTCGTGCGGGCCGGCGAGGATCCGGCCGCGCATCGTCCCAGTATCGTGATCGAGTTCCATTTCCAGGAACGCCGACCGCACTCGCGAAATCTGACCGGTGCTCTTTTGCGTGCGCGAACCCAGGCTCGCCATGCTCCACGGCAGCCAACCGAGCAGGCCGAGCCCGGTGAGACCGAGCGGCACGGCAATATCGAGCCGGCCCCGCATCCCGAGGAATCCGGCGAGCGCCAGCGCGCCGACCCCGCCGCCGGTCTTGAAGACGATTGCCATCGTGCGTGGATTGGCCTGCGAAAAGCTGTGCAGCGCCCACAGCAGCAGGGCCAGCACCACGAGGCCGAAGATCAGCGCCATCGCTATCTCATCTGCTCAAGCAGCCTGATGGCGCCGGCCTGGCGGCGCGCCGAGAGATCGGTGAGCGCGCGCATGCCACCGGCCGCATAGGCCGCCGCGGCGCGCAGCAACTCGCCGAGCTGATGGGCCGCACCGGGATCGAACCGGCAATAGGCGCCGCGCGTGAGCCGGGCGATCTCGCGAAATGCCTGCTCGGCGATCGGGTCTGCACCCTCCTGGAACGCAAATGTGGGCACACCCAGCAGGCCGAGTTCGCCGGCCGAATGGCAGAGGTCGTCGAGATTTTCCTCCATCGCGTCGCCGACAAACACCAGCGCCTGGACCTTCTTCAGCTGGGTCTCACGCTTGGCGTGCGCCAGCACCTTGCTGATCTGGGTGTGACCGCCGCGGCAGTCGATGCGCGACATCACGTCGGCGAGTCGTTCGGCCTGAGACATCCAGCGCGAAGCGCGACATTCGTTCAGCCCGCGGTAGTACAGGAGTTGCACGTCGAGCCCGCCGATGGCCGCAGCCTCGCGAAACATTTCGGCCTGCAGACGGCAGGCCGTATCCCACAGCGGCTGGCGGCTCATGGTGGCGTCGAGCGCGAAAATCAGCCGGCCGCGACTGCCGGAGGCAACCGTCGGACCGAGCCCCTTGACCTGCGCCAGGAACGCATCGATCTCGCTGCGATTGGTCGTCGCAGCCGGTGTCGCGGGGCGACCGGCGGACGGCGGGGTCTGATCGTGGCGGTCATCGGCCATGGGCAGAATCGGAGCGGTACATTTCGTCGCCCCTAAAGTGGCCACGCTGGCGGCAGGGCGCAATAGCGCGCCCGGACCGGCCGGGCGCTGCGCCTATTCGTCCAGCAGGATATCGTGAAGCTCGATCGGCTTTTCGAGCGCCGCGAACCACTCGGCCCGCGCCGCCGCGCGCCGCTGGCCGCGGGCATCGAGCGGCAGCCGGAGCGCTTCGATAAGCCGCATCACTTCGGTGCGGGCGGTAACGTGAGCAAGGCTGGGCCGAGCTCCCAGCGTCACCTCGTCGAGCGCATCGAGCGCCGTCAGTCCGCGCGGAAAAAACTCGCGAAAGATCACCCGCTCGGCGAGTCCGTCGATGGCACGAAAGCCGAGCCGGGTGCCGAGAACGTGCAACCCCTCCCCGACCAGGCGCTTGTTGCGCGAACCCAGCGTCGACAAGCGGTTGCGGACCACAATCCAGTCCATCCGGGTGCCGTCGATCAGCCGCCGCTGGCGGCGCGCATCGCGCACCATTTCGGCGTAGTGGCTTTCGCCGGTGACCTCGAAGTTGGCGCCGTCCACGGTGCCGAGCACGTCGAAGTCGACGAAGCTGTCGTTGAGCGGTGTGATCAGCGTATCGGCCATCGAATGGGCGAGCCGTGTCAGGTAGCTGTCGGTGCCGGGGGTGTCGACCACCAGGAAGTCATGCGACCGCTCGACGGCAGTTACCGCTTCGGCGAACCCGGAAAACTCGATCTGCTCGTTCTCGTCGAGCTTGAGCGTCAAGCCGCGGGCGACGCAGAAATGCGCCGGAACCTTGAGATCGACGCCGGCGCGCCTGGCCCAGTTGCGGCGATTCTCGACGTAGTGGGTGAAGCTCTTTTGCCGGGAATCGAGATCGATGGTCGCGACGCGCTGCCCGACATTCATGAGCGCGACGGCGACGTGCATGGCGGTCGTCGACTTGCCCGAACCGCCCTTTTCGTTGCCCAGAACGATGACGTGCGCCGACGTCTGACGTCGGGTGTTTGGTTCCACCAACATGACGCCTACCTCACGCAGGCCATTCCTATTCGGGCATGACCTCAAATCCAAGGTTACATGATTGCGTGGCTGATTTAACCATTAATTAGGCACGTGGCCGCCGTATGATGGTTTTGCTATTTCTGAGTTTCCCGCCTCGGCTCGAAGACGCTCATGGCAGCTCGACCACGGATCGTCCGCACCGTTCCGGCGCTGCGCGCCGCGGTAACTCGTTTGCGCCGCGCCGGCGGCAAGATCGCGCTGATACCCACCATGGGCGCGCTCCACGCCGGCCATCTCACCCTGGTGCGGCAGGCGAAACGCCGCGCGCGCCATGTCATCGTGTCGATCTTCGTCAACCCGGCACAGTTTGCGCCGCATGAAGACCTCGCCACCTACCCGCGCGCATTCGACGCCGACCTCGCCGGGCTTTCCGGCACGGGCGCCGATCTGGTCTGGGCGCCGAGCGTGGACGTCATGTACCCGGCCGGGTTCGCCACCCGCGTGGTCCCCGCCGGCCCGGCGACGGTCGGCCTCGAGGATCGCTTCCGGCCGCACTTCTTTTCCGGCGTCGCCACCGTGGTGAGCAAGCTGTTGATCCAGTGCCAGCCCGACTACGCGATGTTCGGCGAGAAGGACTACCAGCAGCTCAAGGTCGTGACCCGGTTGGCGCAGGACCTGGATCTGCCCGTCACGATCGTCGGCGTGCCGACGGTGCGCGAACCGGACGGCCTCGCCCTTTCCTCCCGCAATGCCTACCTGTCGGCAAACGACCGGGCGGCGGCGCCGGTCCTTCAACAGGTGCTGAAGCGGTGCGCCGCCGCCATCGCCCGGGGCGAACACCTCACCCAGGTGCTCGACGAGGGTCGCAGCGCGATCGAAGCCGCGGGCTTCACGCTCGATTATCTCGAAGCCCGCAACGCCGCCACGCTCGAGCCGGTCGCGAACGCGACCGACGCGCCGCTCCGCCTGCTGGTTGCGGCCAGGATCGGCAAGACGCGGCTGATCGACAATATCGCGGTCTGACCGCACCGATGAGCGCCTTGCGCGGCCTGCGAAGGGCCGTCAGAGCAGGCCGAGCTCGCGCAACTCCCGGCGCATGGCCTCGGGCATGTTCTTGGCCCCAGGCGCGGCGCGGTCGAGATCGCGCGGCGCGTCCTTGAGGTCGAGATAACGCCAGCCCTGGAAGGCACGCCAGAGCCGCGGCTCGACTGGGATCAGTTTGGGTTCGAGCACCAGCTCGCAGCGGCCGATCCCGGCCTTGTCGACATAGGGCCGCACATCCCTTAGCTTCTGCCGGCACATGACCTGGCCGCGAATGACCCAGTAGAGCGAGCCGCCGTCGGTCAGTTCGTCGGCGCGCTTGGGCACCATGCGGGTCCGGTGCACGTGCTCACGCGCCTCGCCGTTGTTGCGACGCTCCCGCTGCTTTTCCCGGATCCATCCCTGCAACTCCTTGACGCTGTCGCAGCCGACGCAAAGCTTGATGAGGTGCAGGGTCACAAGGCGCTCGCAGTCTGAAGACCTCGAAAATATAGCGGCCGGGCGGGTCGCCCTGCCACAACGCCGAGCGACTTTTCCTCAGCCTAACGCCCAGGCGGCGTCAGCGGCATCGGCGCCGACGTTGCGGCGGCGTTCGCTGTCACGCCGGCGGAGGTTCGCGCCGGCGGCTTGTGGGCCGCTTCGGCCGTCGCCGGCTTGGCCTTTTCGGTCGGTGCATCAACCGGCTCCGGAGCCATGATGCTGACCGCCGGAATCGAGTCCGCGGATGGCAAGAAGTATTTGCTCGGTAGCCTCCGCGGCGGCGGCGCTGGCGTGGAAGCGGCAAGCGCCTCGGGCGCCTCGACGGGCCGCGAGAGATGCACAACCTCGCTCCGGCCTCCATTCGCCCAGACCGCCGCATAACGGCTGACGTTGGCATCGAACGCCCGCCGCGCCAGATTGGCGCGGACCCGCTGCGGGCTGTTCAGCATCGCCAATGCGCGGCATTCGCTAGCCGTGCAACCGTCGCGGGCCGCGAGCACATGGGCAACGATGCCGAACGCATCCCACTCGGCATTCCGGCGCAACTGAGCGAGCGAATCGCCATACCGCCCACTGCCGGTGCGCTGCTGGTAATCCTTGCCGGCCGCCAGGAGCGAGAGCTGGGCCGCAACGTAGGCGACCGCCGCGGCGGTCCCTTCAGGAGTGGCGAACAGCGCTTTCTCGCAGCCTTCCTGGAACGTGCTGCCTGCCACGACGTCGAGGCATGCCAGTGGTGAGCCTGGGGCCATTGCCCGAGTCACCAATTCAAAGGCCCGTGCCTCAAGCGCTTGCCGCTCGTCGGCCAGTTCCCAGGCCTTCCGCAGATCGAGGCCGAGCCCGCCCAAAAACACCAGCACCAGCAAGGCCACAATCAACCGCAGCTTGCCGCCTGCCCTGAATCCGAGCGCGCCGATAACCAGACTGGACATGCGATCCGACATGAAGCCCACATCCCACCCCCACAGTCTCAATATGCTGCACCGCGGCCGGGAGCCACCGATTCCTCGCGAATAATGGTAATATTATACTCCATACTGTCGATTGCCGCGCTGGTGATGCCGGATTGCAATAGTGAGCGTTGAAAATGCGGACGCCTCCGCGTCTTGCGACAACGGAGGCGTCAGGCAGCAAAAGTGGAACTACGCGCGAACGACGAGTAAACTTAGCGGGAGCGATCGAGCTGACTTTCCTTCGCGACGCGCTCGAAGGCTTCGGTCGCACTCTTGATGCGATATTGATAATCGTCCCCGTCGGAAGGAAGCAATTTGACGATTCGGTAGGTCCCGTTGGCGGCCATATGGCCTAAGGGCCTCGACGTAAATGAGACCGTCTGGCCGATCTCGAATTTGTGCTGCTTGAGTTCAGTCGTTTCGAACGCCAAAGACACGGGTAACTCCTTTCTGAATCAACATTTTTTCCCCGCGACCCCTGATCTGAAACGGACATTTCCCCGATGTGCGCCGTATCGCCGGTACTCATATCCCAGCACCGCCTTCGATGGGAGAGAAATTTTCGTCTGCTTGTCGCATAGCACCTCTTCCAGCCATCTTGCGCGCTGCGAAAACCTCCCAGGAACATCCCTATCCGGCTGTCGTCTCAATGCATTATGGCCGTATGTTCAGGCTCATTATCGGCCGCAGCTTTTGCGAGATTGCGCTGGCTTCGAGCCGCAATTGGAGTATATGGCTCGCCTCCGGCGTTTGCGGTTCAAGGCCGACAACTCCACTGACCCCAGCGGGTCGGCGTACGCCGCGAAGGAGAGAGCCACATGCGGTTGTTCTTCGGGATCATCCTCGGCATCGCCCTGACCGTCGGCGGCGCCTATGTGGCGGATTCGATGGCAGGTACCGGCGCGGCGCGGATGGTGAATTGGGACGTCGTATCGAAGAACTTCGATGACGTGACGAACGCGCTACGCGAAGGCTGGAGGAAGCTCACCGGCTGAGCGTTCGCGGCCAAGCGCTGCAACCCTCTGACCTCTCTTCCGGCCCCCGTCTTCCAGCTCCCGCCAGCAAGCCTGCGATAACCATGCGCGGCCTTAACCCATGCGCGGCCTTGCTTGCTCAGCAACGGCCGCGCTTGAGGGGCGCGACACCGATAATGCGGACAACGCGCCGGCGCGACCGTGCATGAGTGCGTATCAACCGGACGGTGCGCCCACGCACATTGATACCTTCTCGCTTCAAGGTTCTCCGGCAGCAGCCAACCAGGCGAAGTTCGGAACTGCATCCAGGTTCCCCCGTTCTCCTCATTGCGATGACCGCTTTCTTGAGAACGCAAGAGGAGGAGAACTGATGACAGGACGATTGATGAGCACGACGGCTGTGCTGATGGCGGTCGGAATGAGTTATGCGTTCGCGCAAGGCGTGGCGCGGGAACCGAACGCACCTGCCGCGGCGCCCAACGCTCAGGCCCCCGTAGCACCCAAGGCCGGTGCCCAGCAGCGTCCGCAGCAATCGATGCCACAAAACCGCGGCAACGAGCGCGGCGCACGTCAAGCCAATCCGCAAGCAAAAGATCGCGATGCCACCACCGGTCAGGCCACGCCCGGGCGGAACCCCACGGAACAACACGGTCAGCGCGAGCCCGATAAATCCAAAGGACAGAAGAGCGACAAGTCCACTAGTCAGAAGAGCGACGACCGTCAGAAGAGCAAGGGCCAGCAGGCCGAGTCGAACGAGCGTAGCAAGGAACCGAAGGGTCAGGGCGCCGAGCGCAGCGTGGATCAGCAGAAGCAGGGCGCGCAGCGCGGCGATCAGCCGAACCAACGCGGTGATCGTGACCAGCCGAAGCCCAATCAGGATGCACAGCGGGGTCGGCAGCCGGGCGATCAGACGGTCGGTCAGGGCGCGCATGCCAACCTGTCGACCGAGCAACGCACGCGAATCCGTCAGACCATTACCAAGCAGAGCAATGCTCCGCGTGTGACCAACGTCAATTTCAACATCTCCGTCGGCACCGTGGTGCCGCGGACCATGCGGCTTGCTCCGTTGCCGGTGACCGTCGTCGAATATGTACCGAGGTGGCGCGGCTACATGTACTTCCTGGTCGGCGACGAAATCATCGTTGTCGAGCCGGGCACGCACCGCATCGTGGCCGTCCTTCCGGCCTGACGAACCGATGATCAGATGCAAAACGGGGCGGCTTCGGCCGCCCCGTTCGTTGTCGCGTTTACGCCTACCGTGATTACGCGCGCACTTCCTGGCGCTGGAAGACGATATAGCCGGCCACGAACAGCAGGATCGAGGCGGCGACCAGGCCGACGATCTGTGGCCAGGCGATCATCAGGCTTTCGCCAAGCGGCAACGGCGCACCCATGACGGCGCCCTGCAACTGGCTGAGATAGATCGGACCGAGCGCGCGGGTCGAGGGATTGAGAATCGCCAGCACGACCTCGCCGTACATGGTGCTTGGCGATAGCCGCGACAGGTATTGCGACGCGAGGATCAGCGTCTCCTCGTTGTTGGTCGGCGCAAAGGCCGCGACGATGGCCGGCGCCAGCGCCGGCCAGATCAGGCTGAGGAACAGCCAAAGACCAAGCGTGACCAGTGCGGCAGTCGCGGCCGACCGGAACACGATCGAGAACAGCATCGCCAGCGCCAGCCAGACGCCCGCATAGGCGATCGTCACCAGCAGGAAAATCAGCGCCCGCGCCATCTCCTCGCCGTTCGGCGGCACGCCAAGGAGGAACAGCCCGAGCCCGATCACCAGCAGCCAGAGCGCAATCAGGCTGATCGACAGCGTGATCAGCCCGGCGATGAATTTGCCGAACAGCAGCGCGTCCCGATAGATCGGCTGCGCCAGGATGCGCGACAGCGTGCGCCGGCTGTGTTCGCCGTTAATGGCGTCGAAGCCAAGCCCGATCGCGATCAGCGGCACCAGGAAGCTGAGAAACGATACGAAGGACGGCAAAGGCTCGCGCGAGGTCGTGAACAGCCGCAGGAACAGGAACGGATCCTCGGCGGTCACGTCCCGGATCTGCTGGATTGCGCCATAGAGCGCCGCCAGCGCCACCAGCACGACCAGCCACTCCAGCACGCGCATGCGCGCGCTGGTGAGGTGGTCGGAAAGCTCTTTCATGATGACGACGCCGAGCCCATGAAGCGCCGAACCTTCACGCCGCATTGCGCTCTCCCTGGTGCTGCACGCTTTCGAAATAGCGTGCGTAAATCAATTCGAGGCTCGGCTCCTCGATCGACAGGCGATAGAGCTTGCCGCCCGCCGCAGTCACCTGCGCGGCGGCCTCAGGCCGGACATCGCGGTCGGCGAACAGCCGCACGCGATTGGGCCCGGCTGGCTCCACCTTCTGCACGCCCGGAATGGTCTTGAGCCGATCGGCAAAACCTTCCCCCTCGGCCTCGATCTCGACATTGAAGCCGCCGCCCAGCACCTGCCGGCCGAGATCGCCGACGGTGCCCAGCAGCGCGATCCGACCCTCGTTGAACAGCGCCACGCGGTCGCAAACGCTCTGTACGCGATCGAGCAGATGCGACGAGATCAGAACGGTCACGCCGCGATCCTTGAGCTCGCGGATGATGCTGAGCAGTTCGGTCGTGGCCTGAGGATCGAGACCGGAGGTCGGCTCGTCCAGGATCGCGATCTGCGCATCCTTCATCAATATCTCGGCCAGGCCGAGGCGCTGACGCATGCCGCGGGAAAACGTCTCGACGCGCTTGTCGGTGACGTCGTTCAATCCGACATGGGCCAACGATGCCTTGATCTTCTCCTCGCGCTCGTCCGGTTCGAGACCGATCAGGCGAGCGGTGTAGCGGAGATTGTCGGCGGCGCTGAGGTTGTCATAGAAACCGACCGCATCAGGCAAATAGCCGACACGCCGCTTGACTGCGAGCGGCTCCCGCGCCGGATCGTAGCCGAGGACGCGGGCGGTCCCCGCCGTGATGTCGCTCAGGCCGAGCAACATCAGGATGGTCGTGGTCTTGCCCGCGCCATTCGGACCCAGAAGTCCGAAGATCTCGCCACGCTCTACCGCAAAGGAAATACCTTTGACGACGGTGGCGCCGCCGTAGCGCTTTGTGAGATCGATGGCTTCGATGACATTCTCGCTCATCGCCGGCCGAACCTTGCCACTGCACCGACCATCACCAGGAGCGCAATGCCGATCAGTCCGGCGCCGATCACGCCCCACAGCGTCGAGGTCGTCACCGCGACCCGGAAGGTCTGCGCCGACGATTCGCCGCGCGCAGCGGCGCGGACCGTCGTGACGTAGTCGCCGGCGATTGCCTTGGCAGTCGGCGTGATCAGCGCCTGCACCTCCTTGTTCTCGTTCGGCGCGATGCGATCGACCGTCTTGGGCTCGAACTCGATCTTCCAGCCCGACGGAGCGGAGCCGGACAGTTCGACCTGCTCGGCCGGAGCCGTACCGGAGTTTGTCAGGATGACCGGGATCGAGGTCTCGACGCCGGCCGAGGCGCGGGCACTGAGCAGGCCCTCGCGGCCGCTGATGTCGATCTTGGGCTGGCCGGTGATGTCGATGACAAGATCGCTGGTGGCGGACGCGTCCTCGGCCGAGACCTTGGCGGCGACGTTGTATTTGCCGGCCGCGATGGTATTCGGCGGCTTGACCTTCAGCTTGATGTCCTTCGACTGGCCGGGGTCGAGCGGCAGCGCATTGAGTTCCTGGCTGCCGTACTGCTCGGTGAACGTGGCGTCGAAATTCGGCGGCGCCGTTGCCGAAAGCGCGACCGTGACCTTCTTGCCGCTGTCGTTCTTCACCCCGAGCGTGAACTCGAAGTTGGACTTCGAGTTGCCGCGCAGTTCGGGAAGCTGCGGATTGAGCGTCAGCTTGGCGGGCAGATTGGTCGCAAGCGTCACCGCGATCGGCAGGCTCGCATTGGCCGTTTCGCCCTTGGCGCTAACCGTCAGATTGGTGGTTCCGACCGGGGCGTCCTTCGGGACGTCGAGGCGAAGCTCGAGCGGGACGCTGGAATTGGTCGCGGGCAGCGCGGCTGCGACCGGCTGACCGCCGCCGACGAGGGTGACGGTCCAGCCCTTGGGCACGCCGTCGACCGACAGCGCCAGCCGTTCCGGCGCAAGGCCATAGTTCTGCAGCTTGAGGTTCACCGAAGAAGTCGTACCAGGGCGCAGCGTGACGGCCGGGTAATCGGTCAGCAGAAACAGCCCCTTAACGTCATTCTTCGCCTCTTCCGCCCGCACCTGCGGGCCGGCAAGCGCAAACGCAAAGAGCACAGCCGAAAAGAGAGCGATAACCCGATATCGCATGATGACAACTCCAAACCGTGAGGCGGATGATCCCGTTCGTTTACTCCCCTCCCGCCGGCATCGAACGAGCAGGGGGTTTCCTTCTTATGCGGCGCGCATTTTTTTCGTATTTGCGCCGGAAGCAATACCTTCCGCCATTATTTTTTGGAAAGGTTGACGCTGGCGGGGCAGGCTCCCGTCTCTCATACGCGCAATACGGTAGGCCAGTCCACCTCATCCTCGGGCAGGACCCAGGGCTCCTGCAGGGCGGCGGCCCGCCATTCCGCCCAGGCCGGCAGTGCCATGACGGCGTCCATATAGCTGCGGGCGGGCCCGTTGACCTCGACCGCATAGGTATGGAAGCGGGACACCATGGGCGCATACATGGCGTCTGCCGCGCCGAACGTGCCGAACAGAAACGATCCGCCGGCGCCGTGGCGATTGCGACAATCTGTCCATATCGCCTCGATCCGCCGGACATTGGCGAAGGCCTCCGGCGTGAGTTCCCGGCTCATGACCGGGCGCCACATGTTCATCGGCAGGTGGCGGCGCAGCGGCACGAACCCCCCATGCATTTCAGACGCGACGGCGCGAGCCAGGGCGCGGGCTGACGGGTCCGCGGGCCAGAGGCCGGCGCCGGGAAACCTGTCGGCGAGGTACTCCAGGATCGCCAGGGATTCCCAGATGTGGACGTCGCCGTCGGCGAGCGCCGGGACCTTGCCGGTGCCCGAAATCCGGCCGACGCGCGCTTTGAAGTCGTCGGCATTGAGCGAGATCACCTCTTCCTCGAAGGGAATGCCGGCGACCTTCATTGCAATCCACGGCCGGAACGACCAGGACGAATAGTTCTTGTTGCCGAGAACAAGCTTGAGCGCCATGCGCCACCTAAGCCTTCGGCTTCTCGGCCGGCGCCTCGACCGGCCCCCCCCTCGCCTTCCACGCGCCGAAGCCGCCGCCGATGTGCGCGACCGGCTTGAGCCCCATCCGCTGCGCAGTCTGGGCCGCCAGCGCGGAGCGCTGCCCGGCGGCGCAGAAGAACACGAAACGCTTGTCCTCGGCGAACACCGGCTTGTGGTAATTGCTCTCCGGGTCGAGCCAGAATTCCAGCATGCCGCGCGGGCAATGGAAAGCGCCAGGCACTCGTCCATCGCGATTCAGTTCGCGAATGTCGCGGATATCGACAAATACGACGTCGGGCCGGCCGTGCAAGGCGCGCGCCGCGTCAACGGAGAGGGTTTCGACCTCGCGTTCGGCGGCCTCGATGAGTGCATGGACATGCACGGTGATGTTCTGCGGCATTCGTTTCTTCCTGCGGTGATACACAATGGTGGCAGAGCGGGCGGGCCTTGCGCAAGATCGCACCGCCAGCCCGGCAAGGCCGCCTGCCAGCATGACGCGACCGTTTGCGGCGGGTAACCTCGGGGTTTTCGGGATTCCAACCCTCCGTGCGAGAGCGTAAGCTCCATGTTCTATTTTTTCACCTACCTCGATCTCGCCGCGTTGATCGGCTTCCTGGCGGCGTGGATCGGCTATTCAGCGGTCGTCGAGTGGACCCGGTTCGGCGCTGGCGGTCTCAACTCGCTTCTGAACCACTACCGCGAACTGTGGATGCGGCGGGCGCTCGCACGCGACATGCGCATGGTCGACATGCAGATCATGACATCGTTGCAGAACGGCACGGCATT
Organism: Xanthobacteraceae bacterium; assembly: GCA_050179645.1. GTDB lineage: Bacteria > Pseudomonadota > Alphaproteobacteria > Rhizobiales > Xanthobacteraceae > VAZQ01. The sequence continues at coordinate 15,012 of JBFXEX010000026.1, forward strand.
CTTCGCTTCCACCTCGCTGATCGCGCTGGGCGGCGCACTCGCGCTGCTACGGTCGACGGACGAGATCATGACGATGATCTCGACCATGCCGTTTGCCCTGCAGACCACGCGCGAGCTTTGGGAAGCCAAGACCATCGGTCTGGTCATCATCTTTGCCTATGCATTCTTCAAGTTCGGCTGGTCCTACCGGCTGTTCAACTACGTCGTGATCATGCTCGGCGCGCTGCCGTTCGCGACCGAAAAAGATGACCCGGAGGCCGTGAGCCACGCCTTGCGGATCGCGCGCCTGTTCGAACTGGCGGGCCGGCATTTCAACCGCGGGCAACGCGCCATCTTCTTCGCGCTCGGCTATCTCGGCTGGTTCATCGGGCCGGTGGCCTTCATGATCAGCACCGCCTTGGTGCTGATCGCCATGTGGCGGCGCCAATTCGCCTCGAACGAATTGCGCGCCGTCAAGGGCGAATGACCGGCTTCAGTTCAAACCGAGCGTCAGCCCCACCGCGGTCACCAGCATGACTGCGACCGTTATCGCGAGCGCAACCGCGACGGAGACAAGCACACGGGAGAGCCGGTCTCGCCCGGCGTAGGAGCGTGTCCGCCTGCGTTCCATGGGAATGGCGGGAAGGATGTCGAGCGACATCGCACAACGCCTTTCTTATCAAAGAGGAAAGTCCCGCGTCGCGTACGAAGCTTGATTCGCCTAGCGACATCCGCACCATACTGTCTCGAACCGACACACCGGAAGAACGATCGCAAGCGCCAGGCACAAGTGAGCCACAAAGCGCCCCCGGTGTTGCCGAGCAGGCACTGTGCGCTTGATCAGTGTTGCCGCGGGAAAAGCTCGGACGAGCGTCCCGTCAGCCAATAGGCCGCGAGGCCAATCCATTCGCGGACTGCGGTATCCGTACGCCGCAATCCCTCCGAAAGGGTCGGAAATGGCCGCCACGCATCCGCCGTGCCGCGCGTGCGCCAATCCACCGGATAAGCTTCGACCGCGAAATCGGCAGTCCGGAAGACGCCCATCGACCGGGGCATATGATAGGCGGATGTGACCAGGAGCCAGCGCTCGCCGGGCTTCGGTTGCGCGAGCAGCTTTGAGAATACCGCGTTCTCCACCGTGTTCCGCGACTGCTCCTCGACCAGGATGCGTTCGCGTGGAATGCCGAGCGACTGCAGCAGGCGAACCGCGAATTCCGCCTCCGGCGCCTCGCTGAAGAACAGCGCCGGGCTGCCACCGCTGAACACGATGCGGGCATTGGGATAGTGCCGCGCCAACTCGACCAGGGCCGTCATCCGCTCGGCTGCCTCATTGAGAGCGACGTCGTTGCGCGTCGTCGACAGGTCGGGCGAAATCGATCCGCCGAGCACGACGATGCCGTCCGGCGCACCGCGCCCCGCGTCCCAGGGCGGAAAGCGCTGCTCAAGGGGCATGATCAGGAGGTTGCCAATCGGCGAATAGCCGAGCACGGCCAGTACAATGAGGCTCACAACGATGAGCCAGCGGCCGACGCGGAAAAAGCGCGTTGACAGCAGTAGTATTCCGGCGAGGCCGAAGGCCATCACCAGGTTGGACGGAATGGCGAAAAAGCCGAGAGTCTTAGATGCCGTGAAGAACATGAGACGGTCGACCTCTACGGTTTATCGTCCCTTCTTCCAGGCCTCATACCGCGCCCTGGTCTCGTCGTTCATCGGATAGAGGCCGGGCAGTTTGGCGCCGCGCTCGACCTCGCCGACAATCCAGGTTTCCATGCGCTCGTGCTCGGCCCCCTCCTCGGCAACGAAGCTCAGCAGATTTTGCGGGATCACCACCGCGCCGTCATCATCGCAGACGATCGCGTCGCCAGGAAACACCGCGCAGCCGCCGCAGCCAATCGGCTCCTCCCAGCCGACGAAGGTCAGGCCGTTAACGGACGCGGGTGAGGCCGCGCCATTGCACCAGGTCGGCAGCTTAGAGGCGAGCACGCCCGCCTTGTCGCGCACCGCGCCGTCGGTGACGAGCGCCGTGACGTTGCGTTTCATCATCCGCATGGTGAGGATGTCGCCAAAAATTCCGGCTGTCGTGATGCCCATCGCGTCGGCGACCGCGATGCAGCCTTCCGGCATCGCCTCGATTGCACCGCGGGTCGAGATTGGCTTGGCCCAGCTTTCCGGCGTCGCCAGGTCCTCGCGCGCCGGCACAAACCGCATGGTGAAGGCCGGCCCCGCCAGCCGTTTGCCGCCGGGCACGAGCGGCTGCGGTCCGGCCATCCAGCATTTGCGGATGCCCTTCTTCAGCAGCATCGTGGTGATGGTGGCGGTGGTAATCTCGCACAGCGTGGCGTAGAGCGCTTGCGTCATCGGGCGGTCTTCCATTTGGCAAATCCGTCGGCGCGCAGCCGGCAGGCCGGGCAATCTCCGCAGCCATAGCCCCACTCGTGGCGGCGCGTGCGGTCGCCGAGATAGCAGGTGTGGGTGTCCTCGACCAGCAGGTCGACGAACGACTGCCCGCCGATCTCGAAGGCGAGCGCGAAGGTTGCGGCCTTGTCGATCCACATCAGTGGCGTATGGATGACGAAGCGCCGTTCCATGCCCAGCGAAAGCGCGACCTGCATCGTCTTGATGGTGTCGTCGCGGCAGTCCGGATAGCCCGAATAGTCGGTCTCGCACATGCCGGCCACCAGATGCTTGGTGCCGCGGCGGTAGGCCAGTGCGCCGGCGAGCGTGAAGAAGACGAGGTTGCGGCCGGGCACGAACGTCGTCGGCAGTCCGTTGGCCGCGACTTCGATCGCCATATCGTGGGTGAGCGCCGTCTGCGACAATGCCGCGATCGCATCGACACAAACGACATGGTCCTCGCCGAGCCGCTCCGCCCAGGTGCTGCGGGGATTGACGATGCGCTCGCGCACGCGCTGCCGCGCGTCAAGCTCGACCCGATGGCGTTGGCCATAGTCGAACCCGATGGTTTCGACACGAGCGAAGCGCTCGAGCGCCCAGGCAAGACAGACGGTCGAATCCTGACCGCCGGAAAACAGCACGAGCGCGGCTTCGGAACTGGCTGTCATCACATTCGCATTCTGCGGAGGCTCGCGCGAAGCTTAGTCCTTCGCCGCGGTTTGTCCCGGCTCATAGGCCTGTTGGCGGGCGAGCGTCCCGAGTTCGCAACCCTCGCAGTAGCGGTGATCTTTGTAGTCGATCCAGTTGTGCGCATAGACGTGCTCGGCGGAAATGCCGTAGCGCTCTTGCAGGAAGCGTACCAGCACCAGCCAGACCCTCGCCTGCTCGGCCGTCACCGGCTGCGCCACGTCCGGATAGTTACCGGCAAACTCGACGCCGACCGAGTTGGTCTTGATGACTTTGCGATAGGTCTTGGAGTTGTCGATGTACTTGTTGTCGTTGCGGTTGGCGCCATCGCCATGGGTCGTGATGGCGTTTTCGGCTGTCGCCCAATAGACCGTACCGTCGGTCTCGACCCAGAGCATGACGCCGCGCTTGGTCGGATTGGCGAACTGCGCCTTCGCCGAGGAACGCGCCGCACCTGCCGGTCCCTCGGTCTGATGCGCGATGATGTACCGCCACTTGTTGGCGTCGGCCGGCAGGCCGAGCGGATGCAGGTAGACGATATTGAGGCCGGGTATCTGCGGCCGGCCGGAAAGCTTGGCGAGCTGATCAAACGGCAGCGGCTGTGTTCCCGACTCCAAGGCGGCAACCTGACGGACGATTGCGGCGTCAGCCCGCTTCAACTCCTCCGAGCTGACACCACCTTTCCCATCAGGCCGACCGGCAAGTTCGCGCGCGGTCTGTTCACGCATGCGGCGAAATTCGTCCGTGTCCTGAAATCCACCCGCCTTCAGCCGTGCCGCCAGTTCAACCCTCGGAACGTCGACGCGGCCGGACTGAACGCTTGCGATGAGTTGCGCCGCTTCGGACAGCGGTTGCGACGGGCGTTTCGGCGCCGCGGCAGCAGGCCGGACCTTGCGCTCAGACTTGGTCGCCTTGCGGGCCGGTTCGGCCCGCGCGTCGAAACCGACCGGCGCTGCAAGCGAGGTCGCCAGCGCAAGCGATACGACAAGGGAGATACGATTGCTCCGCGCGCGCACGTCAGTCCCAGTTCGGCGAGCCGGAATAGGAATAATCGACCACGCGGCCGTCGCGCCGCGCCAAATTCGCGATCTCCTTCATCTCGTCGGGCGACAGTTCGAAGTCAAAGATCGCAAGATTCTCCGTCAGCCGCTCCACCTTGCTGGTGCGCGGAATGACCACGATCTCCTGCTGCACGAGATAACGCAGGCACACCTGCGCGGCGGTCTTGCCGTGGCGCTTGCCGATCCGGGTTAGCACCGCGTCGTTCTTTGCTCCGCCACGGGCGATCGGGCTATAGGCGACCACAGCCATCGCGTGGGCGCGGCAGGCGGCGAGGACCTTCGACTGATCAAGGAATGGATGCACCTCGATCTGATTGCACACCAGCGGCTCGCTCGACAGCCGTACCGCCTCGTTGATCAGCGCAACGGTGAAGTTCGAAACGCCGATATGACGGGCAAGGCCGGCCTGCTTGACCTTGCAGAGGGCGCCGAGGGTGTCGGCGAGCGGAATATTGGGGTTCGGCCAGTGCAGCAGCAGCAGATCAACCTCCGACAGCAGCAGCTTGGCCAGGCTCTGCTTGGCCGATTTCTCCAGGTCGCGGGGCGCGAAATTCGACGGCCACACCTTGGTGGTGACAAAGACCTCGCCGCGTTTGATCCCGGAGGCCCGCAAGCCTTCGCCGACCTCGCTTTCGTTGCCGTACATCTCGGCGGTGTCGATGTGGCGATAACCGACCCGCAGGGCCTGCTCGACCATACGGACGCAGGTTCGCCCCCGCAGGTCCCAGGTCCCAAGACCGATCAGCGGAATTCGCGCGCCCTTGGCCTCGACCACCTGCATGGTTCAGGCATCCCAGGCTGGCGCATGCGGTGGATTGACCACCCGGCCGTCGGTGCGCTTGAGGCGGGCGATGGCCGCCATCTCCTCGTCACCGAGGGCGAAGTCGAACACGGCGAGATTGGCGGCGAGGTGATCGGGATTGGCAGTGCGCGGAATCGGGATGATGCCCTGCTGTACCAGGTAACGAAGCGCGACCTGCGACGGGCTCTTGCCGTGCGCCGCGCCGATGCGCTCGAGCGTATCGTCGTTCGGAATCTTCCCGCGCGCCAGCGGACAATAGGCCGTCACCGAGAGGCCGTGCTTGCGGCAGGCATCGATCACCTTGGTCTGATCGAGGAATGGATGCACTTCGATCTGGTTGGTCACCAACGGCTCGGTCGCGGCCTGAACGGCTTCATCCAGCATGCGGGTGGTGAAGTTGGCAACACCGACATGACGGGCGACCCCGCTGCGCTTGAACGAGCACAGCGTCTTGACGCTTTGCGCTACCGGAATTTGCGGGCTCGCCCAGTGGATGAGCAGCAGATCGACGGTGGGAAAGCCCAGGGCCTTCAAACTTTCGTCGACGGCGCGCTCGAACTCGTTGAGCCGGTTCCAATAAACCTTGGTGGTCAGAAACACGTCGTCGCGCTTGACGCCCGAGTCGCGGATCCCCTCCCCGACCTCGCGCTCATTGCCGTAGTTCTGCGCCGTATCGATGTGGCGATAGCCGAGTTGCAGCGCCTTCTTGACCGCCTCGACGCAAACGCTCGCCTTTAACGTCATGGTGCCAAGGCCGATACCTGGAATCCGGGCGCCATTGGCTTCAATGACGTTCATGGGAGATCTCCTTGGTGGGAAACACGGCCGCGGCGTCGTTGGGAAGCGCCGCGTTTCTGTCCGGCACATTAGATCATGCCGGCGAAATTATCCACTTGCAGAGCTGTCCGCATGGAGTGCCGCCCGCAGGCTGGCGCACCGTCACCCCCATCAACAGCCCGTCAGCCGGACTGAACTGCAGGCGATCGGAGGCAAGCGTTCAGCGCTCGGGGTGAGCGCGACTGAGCACTGCGAATGCGACGTCGGGGGCGCGATCGATCACCTTGAGGAGCGCCCGCGCCGGGCCGCGCGGCGAGCGTTTGCCTTGCTCCCAATTGCGCACCGTCTCGATCGGCACGCCGATCCGGGCGGCGAATTCCGCCTGCGTCAATCTTGTCCGGGCGCGGACGCCACGCGCGTAGGCTGCATCCACCGGAGGCGCGACGATGGCGGCCGAAACCGCCAGTCGATCGGCGAGCGCGGGATCGGGTTCCTCGACCCGAGGACGTGCATCGTGGCCGTTGGCATCGCCCGCGATCGGGCGTTCACTGCCATCGGAGCCAATCTCGACGATACGTCCGTCCGCCTTGAGCCTGACCCGCATCATGATGTCCAAGACCTATGTGATTCCCTGAAACCGGCCAAGCCGGCAATCTTGTCCCCTCGGACCTTCAATCACGTGCCCGCCGTCCCGGCCGCGACCCTGCGACCATCTTCGCCGGCCGGTATGGCGCCGGACAGGAACCGGCCGATATCGGCCGCCGGACCAGGCCGCGCGAACAAGTATCCCTGCATCTCGTTACAACCGGCGAGACGGAGCAGTACGCGCTGCTCCTCGGTTTCCACGCCCTCGACCACGACGTCCATTCCCAGCGCCCGCCCAAGCGCAACGACTGCCTGAACGATGACGCCGCCGTTGGCAGACTTATCAAGCGACGTCACGAAGCTGCGATCGATCTTGAGCTTGTCGAACGGAAGCTGCTGCAGATAGCTCAGGTTCGAATAGCCGGAGCCGAAATCGTCGAGCGCAAGCCGCACGCCAAGGGCCCGCAGCGCGAGCAGACGGGTGCGCGTTTCGTCCGGATCGTCGATCAGAACGCCCTCGGTCACCTCTAGCACCAGCCGCGTGCGCGCAAATTCCCGCTCGGCCAGCACCGATGCAACAAAGTCGATGAAGCCTGGATCGCGCACCTGAAGCGGCGAGAGATTGACGCTGACATAGAGGCCGGGCCAACGCTCGGCGTCGGCAAGAGCGCGCCGCAGCACGAACTCCCCCAGTTGGTCCATGAGCCCGGCCTCTTCGGCGACCGGAATGAAGACCGAAGGGGCAATCATACCGCGTGTCGGATGGTTCCAGCGCAGCAGTGCCTCAACGCCGACGACCGCACCGCTATCGGCCGCGACAATGGGCTGATAGTGCAGTTCGAACCCCCGCGCTGCCAGGGCGCGCGCTACTTCGCGCTTGATGAATCGCCGTTCTTGAAGGTCGGCCTCCATGTCGGCACTGAAAACGACCGCGCTGCCGCGCCCTCGGCGCTTCGCCGCCTGAAGCGCGAGTTCGGCGCGGCGAGACAACTCTTCGCGCGAACTCCCATCGCGGGGCGCGATCGCACATCCGATGCTGCAAACGACGTGAACGGCCTGGTTGGCCCAGATCGGGCGGGCCACGATCTGTCGGACAGCATGCGCCAACGGTAGCGCCGCTTCGGGATCGAGCGAGGGAACGAGGATGGCAAACTCATCGCTGCCAAGGCGTCCGATCACCGATGTAGGTGGAACCGCCTCACGCAGCCGGCGGCCGATTTCCGCCAGTACGACATCACCGGCCATGTAGCCGAGCGAATCGTTGATCTCGTTAAAACCGTCAAGGTCGACCGAGAGGTAGGCCAGCGTCTCATCACCGCGCGCCACAAGCATATCGTCGAACGTTTGGAAGAAATGATTGTGGTTCGGCAGACCGGTCAGGGGGTCTTCGGATTCGAGACGTTGTACGCGCCGGCCCAGGCGACCGAGTTGCCACATGGCGAGCGCGGAAAACCCGACGAAGCCGAATGCGAGGAGGGATGCCATCGGCAGCAGTTGGAGAACCATCGCCGTTGCCGGACGCCTCGGTTCCCAGTTGAACCATCCGACGATGCGACCGTTGCGGTCGAGTGCGGACTGGACCACGCGTTCGCCGGCCGCGGGACCCGCTTCGAGGCGCAAGTCGTTGACACCCGCTGCCAGCCCCAACGTGCTGATCAGAGTCTGATCTGCCGGCGACAGCCCAGGTGACAAAAACAGATGTGCGCCAACCGCCCTGGTCAGGGATTGCCGCTGCTCTGCCTCGAGCCGATCGTCAGCCCGCCCGGCGAAGACAAGCCCGAGGGCCGCGCAGATCAGAAATGCCATCACCAGCACGAGTGCCAGCGCCGCGATGACGCGCAACCCGGCGGCGGGCCGGACAGGACGCGTGTGGCCGTTCCCCCGGTGTCCTGACTGGTCGCGGAATTGCGGCAGCCGGCCACTCAAGGTCGCCGCCTTGCCGCGATCGGAATCCACCGGAGGGCCTGGAGCCACGCTCTTCTGCACCGCCGGAATTTACCTGGTTAGGGTTAATGCCTCGTATGCCGGCGGCGCGGCCCGCCTCTTTCCTGTCCAATCTTCCTGATCAGTCTGCCCATCCCCTAGCGGAGGCCGAACCAGACGGTGGCGATCCCCAGAAAGGCGAAGAAGCCGACGACGTCCGTGACGGTCGTGACAAAGGGGCCGGACGATACCGCAGGATCAACGCCAAGCCGTTCAAGTCCCAACGGAATCAGAATGCCGCCGACCGCGGCAGCCACCAGCACGGTGAGCATGGCCAGACCCATCACCAGGCCGAGATCGGTGATGTGGAACCAGCCGACGGCGATCGCCCCCATGATCAGCGCGAAGCAGATCCCGTTCAGCACGCCCACCCACATTTCGCGCCGCACGACGCGCCAAACATTGGCGCGCGAGATCTCGCGCGTCGCGAGCGCCCGCACCGCCACCGTCATGGTTTGAGTGCCGGCATTTCCTCCCATGCTGGCAACGATCGGCATCAGCACCGCCAGCGCCACCATTTTTTCGATCGAACCCTCGAACTGGCGGATCACCCACGAGGCCAGGAGCGCGGTCAGCAGATTGGCGAGCAGCCAGGGCAGTCGGCCCTTGGTGATGGTAAGAACCGAGTCGGACAATTCCTCCTCGCGCCCTACCCCGCCCAGGGCTCGGATGTCCTCCTCGGCCTCCTCTTCGATGACATCGACGATGTCGTCGAAGGTGATCACGCCCACGAGCCGGTTGTCGGCATCCACCACAGGGACGGCCACGAGGTCATAGCGTTCGAACAGATGCGCCACCTCGGCGAGATCCTCGGTGACCTGCACTGGATGGAGTTCTTCTTCGAGAATTTCAAGCACCGGCACCGGACGCTTGGTGCGCAACAGGCGATCCAGGGCGACTCCGCCCCGCAGAACGCCATTGGGATCGACGACGTAAAGCTCCCAGAATCGATCCGGCAGGTCCGGCGTCTCGCGCATGTAGTCGATGGTCTGACCGACCGTCCAATCCGGCCCGACGACGATCAGTTCGGTCTGCATCCGCCGACCGGCGGAATATTCCGGGTAGTCGAGGCTGCGAGCGAGCCTGACGCGTTCGGAGACCGGCAACTGCTGCAGAATTTCGGTCTGCTCGTCCTTCGGCAGGTCTTGCAGGATGGTGACCGCGTCGTCGGAGTCGAGGTCGCGTACGCCCTCGGCGACGGTCTCGGTCCGAAGCTCGTCGAGGATCTCCTCGCGGACGTTGTCGTCGACTTCCGTCAGCGCGGTAAAGTCGAAGTCTGCCCCCATCAATTCGACGAGGCGCGGCCGTAATTCGGGATCGAGCGCCTCGATCACCGCGCCGACATCGGCCTCGTGCTGATCGCCGACCAGATCGCGGAGCTCGGCCGTGTCGGCGTTCTCGATCGCCCGGACGATCCGCTCGATGACCTCGCGACGCAGTTCACCGTCCGGCCCGCGCAACTCAGTCGGGGCCGCCGCCACGGTCATGTCCTTTTCCTCGATCATGCCGAGTCCTGCCGACGGACGGTTTGAGCGGAAGTCATCGGCTTGTACGCTGGGGGTGCCGGACAGGCAATCGCGAACCGGTTTGCGTTGCGAATTCCGGTTCCGTCACACCCGCAGTGACGCCGGACATGCACGCCCGGCTGCCGGCGGGAGAGAATATGAAAAATCTCAAAGCACGCGCCGGGCCGCCTTCCTCACTCTACGAACTGCGGCCGGCGCAATCGCCCTCGGACTGGGGCGCGTACCACGCGATCCGTCGCGACTCGATCTTCGCGCTGCTGTTGCCGGGCCAGCCCTATCGAGAAAACGATACTGACGAATTCAAGCCCGGGCATATGCCGCACGTCCTCATCTGCGCCGGCGAGATCGTTGGCACGGTGCGGATCGACCTGATCGACGACGTGCAGGCGGGCCTGCGTCTCATCGGCATCCGCAGCGGCCTGCAGCGGCAAGGTCACGGCGCCGCGCTGCTGCGCCTCGCCGAACGGGTGGCGCACGACTTCGGACGCAGCGTCGTGGTCATCAATGCGCATCCGACATCGGTGTCGTTCTACCTCGGGAACGGCTACACACCGGGTGAGTGGCGCGATGCCGGCCCGCCGCATCCGGACCTGATCCGTGTTGGGAAAGTGCTCGCCGACAGCGCCGATTAAGCTTCACACCGCCGCCATCGCAATGCGGACCGGCGGCGCCCGAAATGCGCCACACTATCGCCCCGTCCATCCTGCTATGGACGCGCGGGTCGGGGCTGATGACGACATTCCTTACAACGCTACTCCTGTCGCTGCGCCGGGCGCCGGTGCACTTGGCAATTGCCGCGCTCGCCGTCGCGTTTGGCGCAGCCGAGAGCGCCAGCGCACAAGACACCGCCGCCTGCTGGACGCCGGGCGAGCTTGCGCATCGTCCCGGCGAAGAGAAGATCCAAAAGAAAATCAAGAATGCATCCATCGCGCCGCCGCAGCGTGCGCTTGCCTCGTACTCGCCCGCGCCGCAGCGTGGCATCGTCCGCCGCGTCAAGCTTCCGGCCGGCAAGAAGCTGATCGCGCTGACATTCGATCTTTGCGAGCAGCCCTCCGAGATTGCCGGCTATCAGGGCGGCATTGTCGATTACCTGCGAGCAAACCGCATCAAGGCAACGTTCTTCGTCGGCGGCAAGTGGATGCTGTCGCATCGCGACCGCGCCCAACAGTTGATGGCGGATGGGTTGTTCGAGGTCGCCAACCATGCCTGGGCGCATCGCAATCTGCGCAATCTGTCGGGACGCGCGCTGACCGACGAGGTCCGCAATGTGCAGCTTGCCTATGAACAGGTGCGCGACGATCTCGCCGCGAAGCAGTGCATCGGGATGGACGGCCGCACGCCGGCCGCACAGCAGGCGCCGCGACGGCTCGGCCTGTTCCGCTTCCCGTTCGGCGCCTGCAGCCCCGAGGCGCTGGCGGAAGTTGCCGCACAGGGCCTCATGCCGATTCAATGGGACGTGTCGTCGGGCGATCCGGCAGTCGGGCTGCCCGCCACGACCATGACGCAGAACGTGCTGGCCAGCGTGCGGCCCGGCTCGATCGTGCTGTTTCATGCCAACGGCCGTGGCTGGAGCACCGAGGCGGCGCTGCCCGGCATCGTGACCGCGCTCCGCGCCAAGGGCTACGAGTTTGCGACCGTGACCGAGCTGCTCGCGGCCGGCGAACCGGTGATGTCGGAAACCTGTTACGATTCGCGGCCGGGCGACACCGACCAGCCACGCCCGCCTCGTCCGCCGGCGATCAGCAGTTGGTTCGGTCCCTTTGTCTCGCCGGACGCTCCGACCGGCAGCGTTCGATCTCCATCGAGGTCATGGCCCTCCTTCCTGACCGCGCCGCGGCCGCAAGCACGGTGACGGAAGCGACCGCCGATTCATGACCCGCATCGATGCCGTCCACCGCATGACCAGCCATAAAGCGAAAACGACACTGCGCGCCGCCGCGCTGATCCTGGCCTTCTGCCTCGCGGCGAGCGCCGCGCACGCACAGCCGCGCTGTGCAGGCAATGCAGATGCACTCGGCACCGAACGCGTCCTGAAGGTCGACGCGGCGACCACGCCGCGGGTCGGCCGCAAGCACTTTCCGCAGACGCTGCCGCTCGCCCCGAAGGAGGTCGTGCTGACGTTCGACGACGGTCCCCTGCCCGGCACCACGACGCGCGTCCTGGACGCGCTCAAGCGGGAGTGCGTCCGCGCGTCATTCTTCCTGCTGGGGCGCAATGCCCTCGCCAACCGAGAGCTGGCGCGACGCGAACTGGCGGAGGGACACACCGTCGCCCACCACACGCACATTCATCCGCTGCTCAACCGCATGCCGCCCGCCGCTGCCGAAGCCGAGATCGACCGCGGCTTCGCGGCGGTCGATACGGCGCTCTACGGCGAGGCCGGCCGCTCGCCGGCGACGCCGTTCTTCCGTTTCCCCGGCTTTGCCTCCTCGCCGCAGTTGCTTGAACGGCTCGAACGGCGCGGCATCGTGGTGTTCGGCGCCGACCTGTGGGCGAGCGACTGGAATCCGATGACGCCCGAACAACAACTCAAGCAGGTACTCGACCGAATCGAACCAACCCAAGGCGGGATCGTTCTCTTCCACGACACCAAGAAGCAGACCGCCGCGATGCTTCCGGCGTTCCTGCGCGCGCTCAGGAAAGGTGGATACCGCATCGTGCATGTGGCTTCGGCACAACAACAACCGGGCACGGCCGCGGCGCGATGATGGCGCATTGAGGGCGCCGTGTCCTCGTCGTCACATTGTCGATTATTCGGGCAAATTGGCCGTGATTAATCGGCCATTAATTTGCCTCCCCATACTGTTTGGTTAGAGTGAATATGTCATCAACCATCCCCGGGCGTAACTCCGGGTTTGTCCAATCGGGGCCAAACACGGACATGCGCAGCTTCGTCGCAGCATCGGTCATGCTGGCATCTCTCGCGTGCGCGGGAGCCGCCGCCGCCGCGGAATGTCCACCCGGCGCCATGGGCGTCAGCCGCACGATCGTGGTGGACCCGGCCGAGCATCAGCTTCTCGGCAGTCAGCAGTACCGCGAGTCGTTGCCGCTGCGTGACAAGGAAGTGGTTCTGACGTTCGACGACGGGCCGCTGCCGCCCTACACCAACCGGATTCTCGACACGCTCGCGTCGGAATGCGTGAAGGCGACCTTCTTCCTGGTCGGACGCATGGTGCGCGGCTATCCGTCGATCGTTCGCCGCATCTACAACGATGGGCACACGATCGCCAATCACAGCCAGAACCATCCCTTCACGTTCCACAAGATGACGGTCGAACAGGCCTCGACGGAAATCGAGGACGGTTTCGAGTCGCTGCGCAGCGTACTCGGCAATCCGAAAGCAGTCTCGCCGTTCTTCCGCATCCCCGGATTGCTGCGGCAGCCCGCGGTCGAACAGTACCTTTCGTCGCGCAACTACATGACCTGGAGCGTCGATTTTCTGGCCGACGACTGGACGCGAATCAGCGCCTCGGAAGTCGCCAAGCGCTCCATCAGCCGCATGGAAGCGCACCGCAAGGGCATTCTGCTGCTGCACGACATCCAGCCGGCGACCGCGCTCGCCTTCCCGGAGATCCTGAGCGAGCTCAAGGCGCGCGGCTACAAGATCGTTCACGTCGTCCCGGCGACGCCCGATCGGCCGAAGACGGTTACGGCACCGGAACAATGGGCTGCACGCGGCGCAGCGCCCGAGCCGAAGGTGTGGCCACGGGTGGTCTCCGTTAACAGGGACGCGCTGTCGAACGCCGAACCGAAGCTTGCCGTGCCGAGTGCCGCGAGCCTTGGGCTGTCCTCGCCGCTGGCGCCGGTGACCTCGACGGCGATGGTGCCGAACCTCGAGCGTGCGCAGGTGCGGGACGGCGAGGTGCCGCTGCCTCCGGTGCTGCTGTGGCCGCGGAGGACTTTCGCGGCGCCGGCCGACACCCAGGTTCTGCCTGCGCCGGCTGCGCAGACGATGCGATACACCCGCGTGTTTCAGATGCCAGGGACGGAAAAGAGAAGGACTGCGGCCGCCGGTACGCAGACTGCGAAGCCGAAGGCGGCCAACCCGCCAACCGCAGCCCAGCACAACACACCGACACGCCATGTTACGGCCGTACGGCCACCGCTCGCGCTCAACCTTCTGCCCGCCTTCATGCGCTAGGGCCGTCGGCTTGCGGACCTCCGCCAGCGATTGACAGCACAACGCCGGGCGATAGCCCGGCGTTTGCGCAGCGGCACGATCCCGACACTTCCAGGGTCGCGAAAACTGCAAGTTGCGACAATCTCGCGTTGCATCAATGGCTTGCGGCAGGTGCGGGCAATTCGGCCTCACGAGAGCAAGGTGGAGGCAGGGGTCGCATAACGACTTTGCTTGGGGCTCCTCGGGCTCCGCCCTCTATATGCCGCCGAGCATTGGCTTTTTATCGAACTCGGCCAGTCCCCTAGTACAGCACATCAGACGCCGAACCAGCCGCGTGATGCAGGCCCAGGCATTGCCCGCCCGGTCGAAGTTGGCCGCTTTGCGCGTTGCCCAAGGCGTCAGGCAGGTCATGCCAGCCGGTCCAACCGGGCCAGCACCAGGATCGCGTTGGCGCGGGTCGGTCGGTCGCCCCAGCCAGGCCAAGATCGGTGGAGCCATTCTCAAGCTGACGCGTTTACTGTTCCACACTACCGGAGTTTCACGTGATTCTGAGCCGTGGCCGGAACGTCTGGCGCATCGAATGGGCGAGCCGTGGGGCGATTTTAATTGATGGCGCACGGTATTTTGGAGCATTGCGCGAGGCGCTGTTGAAGGCGCGCTCGAGCGTCTTCATCATTGCCTGGGACATCGATAGCCGCGCTCGCCTGGTCGGCGAGAGCGGACGCGCCGATGACGGCCTGCCGGAAAATTTTGTCGACTTCCTCTCCGCGCTGGTCGAGCGGGAGCCGAACCTCGTGATCAACGTCCTGCTCTGGGACTATTCGTTGCTTTATTCGTTGGAGCGGGACCCGATGCCGGTTTCCTGGCTGCAATGGCGTACGCCGAAGCGATTGCGCTTCTGCCTCGGCGATGACCTTCCGGCGGGCGCCGCACATCACCAGAAGCTGATTGTGATCGACGATGTAGTCGCATTCTGCGGTGGCCTCGACGTAACGATCCGTCGTTGGGACACCTGTGAGCATAACCCCGAAGATCCGCAACGCGTCGACCCCGCCGGCGATCCCTATCCACCATTTCACGACGTGCAGGCGTTGGTCGAAGGCGACGTCGCGCGCCGCCTCGGCGAACTCGCGCGTGCGCGCTGGTCGCTCGGCGCCTGCGAGCGGCCGCCGCCGGCCAGGGGCGGCGGCGATGCCTGGCCCGAAAGCGTGACGCCGGACTTCCGTGATATCGCGGTCGGGATCGCACGCACCTTGCCGCTCAGTGACGAACATGACGAGATTCGCGAGGTCGAGCGGCTCTATCTCGACAGCATCGCGCGCGCCGAGCGGTCGATCTATGTCGAGAACCAGTACCTCACCTTTCGGAAATTCGCGGAAGCCTTGAGCGTGCGCATGCGCGAGGTAGCGGAACTCGAGGCCGTGTTTGTGATGCCGAAGGCGCTCGACTCGTGGCTCGAAGCGGGGGCGATGGAACTCGGCCGCGCCCGCTTTTTCGCTACGTTCGCGGGAGCGGATTTGTGCGAGCGCGTGCGCTTCCTGCATCCCGCGGTTGAGCGCAGCGGCAAGCGCGCTGACGTGATGGTACACTCCAAGGTGATGATCGTCGACGACGTGCTGCTGCACATCGGTTCCTCGAATTTGAACAACCGTTCAATGGGACTCGATTCGGAATGCGACCTTGCGATCGAGGCGCAAAGCGCGCAGGAACGAGCGGCGATCCGGCGCATACGCGACACTTTGCTCGCGCACCATTGCGGCATGGCGGGCGAAGATCTCTTGCCGGCAAGCGGCGGCGCGCGGTCACTGATCGAGGCCGTCGCACGCCCGGGCTGCAACGGCCACTCGCTGAAATCGGTCGCCCCGCCGCCGCTACCCGAGACCGAGAGCGCTGCGATCCTCGCCGAACTCGGCGACGTCGAGCGCCCGATCGCGCTGCCGGCCTTCGTGCGCGATTTCGTCGGCGAGCGCCCCCCGGCGCGGCGCGTCGGCAATCTCGCCAAACTCGTCGGCATCGCACTAGTAGTCATAATACTGGTGCTGGCCTGGCATTTGACCCCGCTTGCCAACTTCACCGAGCCCGAGCGCGTGCGCCGTTGGGCGGCTGCACTCGCCGAGATGGACGGCGCGGTGGCGTTTGTGGTCGGCGCTTTCGTCCTGGGCAGCGTGATCGCGTTCCCGGTCACGCTGATGATCGCCGCTACCGCTGCGACCTTCGGCCCCCTGTTCGGCTTCATCTATGCCGCGCTCGGCGCGCTCGTGAGCGGGGTGGTGACCTACCTCCTCGGCGCCTGGCTCGGGCGCGGCGCGCTCGATGCGCTGGTCGGCCCGCGCATCAACCGCATCCGGCGCGGCATCCGCCGGCGCGGCGTGCTGGCGATCGCGACCGTACGCCTCCTGCCGATCGCGCCTTTCACGCTCGTGAACCTCGTCGCCGGCGCGAGCCGCATCCCGCTCACGGATTTCGTCCTCGGCACCGCAATCGGGATGCTGCCCGGTCTAACCGTGATGTCGCTTCTTGGCCACCAGATCTTCAACGTCATGACGCAGCCGACACTGGGCAACACCGTCATGTTCATTCTTGCGGTGATGGGCTGGGTCGCGCTGTCGATCGGCGTGCAGGCGCTGGTGTTGCGGGCGCGGAGAGCCAAGTCTTGAGGCCGCGCCCGCCTGGTGCAGTCCGGGTGATGACCTGGAACATCCATGGCGGCGTCGGCATCGACGGCCGGTTTGACCTCGGTCGCGTTGTCGACGTTATCGCTCGGCACAACCGCGACGTAGTGGCGCTGCAGGAGGTCGATTCCCGTCGCTCGCCGTCGAGCGTGCGTTCGCCGTTCGACTTCCTGCGTGACGCGGTCGGCCACGGCATCGCCGCGAAATCGCTGGTCACCGCCGACGGCGAGTACGGCCAGATGATTGTGAGCCGCTGGCCGCTCGGCGAGCCCGAAATTCACGATATCACCCACCGCGACCGGGAGCCGCGCCGCGCCATCGAAGCGCACGTGTCCACCACGGTCGGAAGCCTGCGCGTGGTCGCCACTCATTTCGGATTGAGTCTCGGCGAGCGGCGCGTACAGGCGCGGCGGCTGGTCGCGATCGCGCGCCGCCACGAGACTGCGACCGTAATGCTCGGCGATTTCAACGAATGGTTCTGGCCGGCCTCGCTGCGCGGCGCGCTCGGCCGCGAATTGCCTGCACGCACGCGATACGCGACTTTTCCGTCCTGGTATCCGATCTTCCGCCTCGACCGCATCTTCTGCTGGCCAACGAAGATCATGCGCGCGAGCTACGTGGACCGGAGCGCGCGACTCGTATCCGATCACTTGCCTGTGGTGGCGGACTTGGATCTCACGATGTGAAGAAATCGCGATGGCACAGGGGAATCGCGAGCTTATTACACTGAAGATTTTTGTTAAATTATAGAAATCGATCCAAATTCCATTTCCCGCACCTCATGATGAGGTGCGGGCGTCAGAGCGAAAACGCCAATGAAAACAACATCAAATTTTTGCAATGGTGCGGTCGAGAGGACTCGAACCTCCACGGGTTGCCCCGCTAGCACCTCAAGCTAGTGCGTCTACCAATTCCGCCACGACCGCATGGGGAGTGAAGGCGGGCATGCATCCCCGCTTCGGCGGCGCCGGATGTAACAAATCAATCTCTGCCGAACAAGGGCCGCGCGCCGAAAGGCCGGAGGACCCCACCCGCACGGGTGGCCCGGCGCTTATTTGCGGGGCTGGCTTCTCAACCTCGATGGCGGTCCGTTTGCGTGTCGAGCGGTGCGCCCTTGGGCTGGCCATGGATTTGAGACAACTCACCGCGATATGATTGCGAGATGGGCAATACCCGGAACGATCTGAGGGTCGGCTTTCTGCCGCCGGAGGGACTTCCCCCGGTTGAATGGCAGGTGACCGACGGTCTCGTGAGCTATGAGCGGGCGCTCGCCGTCATGGATGCCCGCGCCGGCGCCGTGGCCGAAGGCGCGGCGGCGGAGCTTGTCTGGCTCGTCGAGCACCCGCCACTCTATACCGCCGGCACGAGCGCCCGTCCCGAACAGCTGATAAGCGCCCGCTTTCCGGTCCATCCGGCCGGCCGTGGCGGCCAGTTCACCTATCACGGGCCCGGCCAGCGCATCGCCTACGTCATGCTCGACCTCAAGCGCCGCGGGCCGGACGTCCGCCGCTTCGTTGCCACGCTGGAATCCTGGATCATCCGCACGCTCGCCGCCTTCAACGTCGCTGGCGAACGGCGCGAAGACCGGGTCGGCGTCTGGGTGCGCCGTCCTGAGAAGGGTGCCGATCGCGAGGACAAGATCGCCGCGATCGGCATTCGCGTGAAGCGCTGGGTCTCACTCCACGGCATCTCGCTCAATGTCGATTGCGACTTGACGCACTACGCCGGGATCGTGCCATGCGGCGTCAACGAGGCACGCTACGGTGTCACCAGCCTGGTCGATCTCGGAATTCCTGCCACCTTGCCGGACGCCGATATAGCGCTGCGGCGGGAGTTCGAACCGCTGTTTGGTCCGACGTCAGTCCGCGGCGCCGATCCGGCCGAGACCAGCACACTCGGACCAGCGCTCGCCCGGGCTTAGAACGCCGCCGGAGCGCTCGCCGCTCAACACGTGGGAAGCACGGAGAAGCGCTCTCCGGGCCGGCACAGGTCGAGCAAGCCCGCCCGCCCGACCTGCTCCTGCAGATCGTCGACCCGCGCGGCTGGTGGCCCGCGCCGACAGGCTGACACCATGGCCTCGACTGCCACGGGGTCGCCCGCAAACACCGCCTCCACGGCGCCATCGCGGCGGTTGCGGACCCAGCCGGCG
This sequence comes from Xanthobacteraceae bacterium, assembly GCA_050179645.1. GTDB lineage: Bacteria > Pseudomonadota > Alphaproteobacteria > Rhizobiales > Xanthobacteraceae > VAZQ01. The sequence continues at coordinate 33,747 of JBFXEX010000026.1, forward strand.
AGTTTCCGTTCCAGCGCGGCCAGTTCGGTCCAGGCGCGGTAGCCGACGCCCTGGACGCGCCCGCGGATCAGCACATGCCGGATCACGGTGTGTTCGGTTGCGTCACGCTCTTCAGTCATCCCAACTCGCCCGTCTCCTTCTGGAGCATCCCCGAAAGCCCGGAGGGCGCCCAGCGGCGCAGCGTTTGAACATAACCTTCCGGCAGGTGCCATTCGCGCGCCGCGGCCTCGACGAGCGCCATGTAGCCCGGCCGCGGCCGGCCTTCGCCCCGGCGCCGGCCGACATAGACCAGCGCCCGTACCTGGCGGCCGTCATATCGAACCGGCAGCATGCGCCGGACGTAAAGGCCGGAATCCAGACTTTCATAGGCATTGATCGCGGCAAGGTCGCGAGGGCCGAGTTGCCACAACGCGCCGTGCACCATCTTGCCCGGCCGCGGGACGATCGAGGCATAGCCGTCGACGGTGACGACGAACTGCCACCCCGGCAACACGCCTGCCCCGATGGCGCGCGCGCCGGGACAGCGCCGTTGCATCAGGAGCCGGCTCATATTCGAGCCATAGGCGAAATGCAGCATCACGGCGCCGCCGCCGGCTCTGCCATCGGTTGCCGCGTTCCGGACCAGATGGAGAACCCGATGGCGATGACCACGGGGGTCAGGATCAGCAGCAACACGACCAGAGCGAACAGGTCGAAGAAGCCGAACTCCGCCTGCCCGGCGAAGGTGGAGATCAGCAGGACGAATGTCCACAGATCGGCGAACTTGAAGCGGCCCGCATCGGCCGCGAGCGCGTCGGCATCATGACCGATCATCGGATCGACCAGCAAAACGAGCTGGACGATGGCAAGCGCGTACAGCACCGCAATGCCGGTCGCCGGTCCCGCCGGGTACCCGGCATCGCGCAGCCGTTTGACATGCAGCGCAAGCCACGCCCAGACCAGCATCGCCTGCAGTGCAACGAACGGCAGCAGCCCGAAGCGCACAGTGACCGGCGGCGAGATCAGCATCTGCGACAGGAAGCTCAAGAGATAGACAACGACAATCGCATAGCCAAATGCACGCGGCCCGACCCGGCCGCGCAGCGAAAAGAACAACGCTGGCGATTCCATGCCGCAATGGTGCCACGGCGTACTTGCGAATTCACCCCGCAAGGGGATCGTTCGCCGGGCCTATGCGGCGTCTGGACCGACCGGGTCCCTTGTCAGGGATTCGCCTTGCTTGCCGGGCAGTGAATCCGGCGGCGGCTGGCGCGGACGCTCGGTACGGCGCACCTTGTCCGGCATGATGTCGGTGCCTTCGTCGCGCTTGGGCAACGAGTCCGGAACATTGCGCGGCGCCTCTCGGGGCTTCTGTCCCATCGTACACACTCCCGGCGGTTCGACCGGAAATGCCGCAACGCTGCGGATGGTTCCTTGCGCCCGGAGCGCCCGTCTCTCCCTCGTCATTCCGGAAGCCGCAAAGCGGCTGTCCGGAATCCATCATCGAACTGAACGTATGGAAGTATGGATTCCGGGCTCGCGCTCTTCGGCGCGCGCCCCGGAATGACGCGGCAGCGTCTGCGACCTGCTAGGCGAATTCCAGGATCACCTGGTCGACCGACAGGCTGTCGCCGGCCTTGGCCTTGAGCGTCTTGACGACGCCGTCCTGTTCGGCCCGCAGCACGTTTTCCATTTTCATCGCTTCGATCACGGCCAGCGTCTCGCCGGCCTTGACCTCCTGGCCCTCGACCACGGCGATCGACACCACGAGACCGGGCATGGGGCAGCGCAGCGCCTTGCCGGTGTCCGCCACCTTCTTGGCCGGCATCAGCCGCGCTGCGTTCGCCTCCCGCTCGGTATAGACGAACGCGCGCACCTGGATGCCCTGATGCGAGAGATCGAACCCGTTGAGCACCGGCCGCACCTGGACGATGACGCGCCGCCCATCGACGGTGCCGGTCCAAACCGGATCGCCCGGCTTCCAATCGGATGCCAGCACATGGCTCGCGCCGGTGTCCGGAAAACGCACGGTGAAGGCGATATCCTCGGTTTCGGGGACGAGGCCTAGCGTCGCAGGGTTCGCAGGCTCGGCGTGGCCGACGTCGAGCGTCACCTCAGAATCGCCCAACCGGACGACACGCCGCCGTTCCCGCTGCACCAGGCGTCCGGATGCCTGGCCGGAAATGCGGCGCTTGCGATCACCCAGCACGTGATCGACGGCGGCGGCGACCGCCGCGATCGTGCGCGCCGTATCGGCCAGCGGCTCGGTGCGATGAAATCCGTTCGGAAACTCCTCGGCGATAAATCCGGTGGAGAGCTCGCCCGCCTGCCATCGCGGATGCGCCATCAGGGCAGCCAGGAATGGAATGTTGTGGCGGATGCCGTCAATGGTGAAGGCATCGAGCGCGGCGCCTTGCGCGGCGATCGCGGCGGCGCGGGTCGGGCCGTGGGTCACCAGCTTGGCGATCATTGGGTCGTAGTAGAGCGAGATCTCGCCGCCCTCGGTCACGCCGGTGTCGGTTCGCACCGTCGCACCTCCGTCAATCCCTTCAGCCGGTGGGCGGTAGCGCACCAGGCGGCCGATCGACGGCAGGAAATTCCGGTACGGATCCTCGGCGTAGATCCGGGTCTCCACCGCCCAGCCGGAGAGCTTGACGTCGTTCTGCGTGAGGGCGAGCTTCTCGCCGGCCGCGACGCGGATCATCTGTTCGACCAGATCGATACCGGTCACGAGCTCGGTCACCGGGTGCTCGACCTGCAGCCGGGTGTTCATTTCCAGAAAAAAGAAGCTGCGGTCCTGGCCGGCGACGAATTCGACCGTGCCGGCGGAGTCGTAGCCCACGGCTTTCGCCAGCGCGACCGCCTGCTCGCCCATCTTCCGGCGCGTCGCAGCATCGAGCAGCGGGCTCGGCGCCTCCTCGACGACCTTCTGGTTGCGCCGCTGAATCGAGCATTCGCGCTCGCCGAGATAGATGACATTGCCGTGCTTGTCGCCCAGCACCTGGATCTCGACATGGCGCGGATCGACGATGAACTTCTCGATGAACACCCGGTCGTCGCCGAACGAGGACTGCGCTTCCGAGCGCGCCCGCGCAAATCCCTCCGCGACCTCGGCCTGCGAATGGGCGATTCGCATCCCCTTGCCGCCGCCGCCGGCCGACGCCTTGATCATCACCGGATAGCCGATCTCACCCGCGATCTGGACGGCGTGGGCCTCGTCGGAAATCACCCCGAGATAGCCTGGCACCGTCGAGACGTGAGCGGCGGCCGCCGCCTTCTTGCTCTCGATCTTGTCGCCCATGGCGGCAATTGCGCGCGGATTGGGACCGATGAAGATGATGCCCGCGTCAGCAAGCGCGAGCGCAAAGGCTTCGCGCTCCGACAGGAAGCCGTAGCCCGGATGCACCGCCTCGGCGCCGCTGTCCTTGCAGGCCCGGATGATCTTCTCGATCACCAGATAGCTCTCGGCCGCCGGGGCGGGACCGATAGGGACTGCCATGTCCGCCATTTCGACGTGGAGAGCGTCGCGATCGGCGTCGGAATAGACCGCGACCGTCTCGATGCCCATTCGCCGGGCAGTCTTGATGATCCGGCAAGCGATCTCGCCGCGATTTGCGATCAGGATGCGCTTGAACATGCCGAGTCGGTCCTCGGAGAAAGGCGGGCCTTCGCCTTTGCGGCGTTGGCGGTAAAATGTCAATCAGGCGGATGCATGTGTTGCGCCAATTGGATCGCGCGAAGCCCGAAAAAGTAAAGTGCACGCGCGGGCCACTAACGCCCGGGCGCCCATCGCAAATCGCTTATGTAAAGTGCCGTTGCCCTAATTCAGAGCATTCAAACGGCGGGCGGAATTCCGCTCGCTCGCCAGCCAGGCCAGCACGAAGGCGTCTGCATGCCCCGATTTCCGTACGGAAGCCCATTGATGACGGAAAAAGCCAGAGTGGCGATCGAGAGACAGAGCAAACATTGGCGAGCGCCGAATCTCCGCGACAACGGTCCAAAGACCGGCCCAGACCGTCGGCTGCAACCTGTTGCTCATGACGCTCTCCCGGCCCCCTTGATTGGGGTACCTCGTCATCTGTAAACGCGCATGGGACGTCGCGGTTTCCCTCATAAGGATTAGTCGTCGGAGAACGTCATCCGGTTCGAGCCATTAGCCGCGAAGCCGTCTTGTCGCGTACGGGCGTCATAAGGATTAGGCGAATCGCCTGAACATATGATCATTCGGCCACCGCCGCCGATTATTCCGTGCGCTTTTGCCGGTAGAATCAATCTATACGTGTAAGGCACGGTGCCCCCCTGTCCTTCGGGCTTTTCGGCAATCGCCGGGCAGCGGGCCAGGGCGGGCTGCAATGTCGCGACTGATCGCGCGGAGGAGCGACCGAAAAGTCAGTGCCTCGTAACGATCGCATCCGCCGGTACCGCGCCCCCGTGAACAGCGCACCACATCGCACGCGTTGCTTTTTTCACTTAAGCGAAACGAGCCATGTCATTTCTTCTGCATAGTGCCCGCAGAACAAAAAATCTGCGCTGGCGCCTTCACTGGTTGCCTTGACATCGGAGTCCTATATTACCTGCCTCATAAGCGATTGCGGTCAAGCAGCGACGGAGATGATTAGATGACTCTCGCGATCAACGACACCGCCCCCGATTTCGAGGCGCAGACCACCGAAGGCAAGATTCGCTTTCACGACTGGATCGGCGACAAATGGGCCGTTCTGTTTTCGCATCCCAAGGATTTCACTCCAGTCTGCACCACCGAGCTCGGCTACATGGCGAAGATCAAGCCGGAGTTCGACAAGCGTAACGTCAAGATCATCGGACTGTCCGTCGACCCGGTCGAAAACCACGCCGGCTGGGCCGCTGACATCAAGGAGACGCAGGGGTTCGCGCCGAACTATCCGATGATCGGCGACACCGATTTTAATGTCTCGAAGCTCTATGGCATGCTTCCCGCCGCGGTATCGGGCGATCCGTCGAAGCGCACGGCGGCCGACAACCAGACAGTGCGCAACGTCTTCGTCATCGGGCCCGACAAGAAGATCAAGCTTATCCTGGTCTATCCGATGACCACCGGCCGCAACTTCGACGAAGTGCTGCGGGTGATCGATTCGCTCCAGCTCACCGCGAAGCACAAGGTCGCTACTCCCGTGAACTGGAAGCACGGCGAGGATGTCATCATTGCCGGTTCGGTTACCGACGAGGATGCGAAGAAGACGTATCCGCAGGGCTGGAAAGCTCCCAAGCCCTACCTTCGCATCGTGCCGCAACCCAAGGCCTGAAGTCATTTGCAAACACGCGGGCGTGGCCGAAGCTGCGCCCGCGAATTTTTGTCCGTCTCTTGCTGCCCGTCAGGGCCCGGTTGCAAACTGTCCGCTGTCGCGGCAGCGTGCGGGCACGACACCGATCGCCAAGGAGGAGCAGATGGACGTACGCGCCGCGGTGGCCCTGGCCGCAGGTAAGCCTCTGGAAGTGACGACGGTGCAGCTCGAAGGCCCCAAGGCCGGCGAGGTGATGGTGGAGATCAAGGCCACCGGCATCTGCCACACCGACGAATTCACCCTGTCGGGCGCCGATCCCGAGGGCCTGTTTCCGGCGGTCCTCGGGCATGAGGGCGCTGGCGTCGTCGTCGATGTCGGGCCGGGCGTCACTTCGGTGAAGAAGGGCGACCACGTCATCCCGCTCTACACGCCGGAGTGCCGGCAGTGCCCGTCGTGCCTTTCCCGCAAGACGAACCTGTGCACCAGCATCCGCGCTACGCAGGGCCTGGGCGTGATGCCGGACGGCACGTCGCGCTTCTCGATCGAAGGCAAGAAACTCCATCACTACATGGGCTGTTCAACCTTCGCCAATTTCACCGTGCTGCCGGAGATCGCGGTCGCACGCATCCGCGAGGACGCCCCCTTCGACAAGGTCTGCTACATCGGCTGCGGCGTGACCACCGGGATTGGCGCCGTCATCAACACCGCGAAGGTCGAGCCAGGCTCCAAGTGCATCGTGTTCGGCCTCGGCGGCATCGGGCTCAACGTCATCCAGGGGCTTCGCCTGGTCGGCGCCGAGATGATCATCGGCGTCGACATCAACAACGAACGCAAGGCATGGGGCGAGCGGTTCGGGATGACGCATTTCGTCAATCCCCGCGAGATCGGAACCGAGCTCGTCCCCTATCTGGTCAACATGACCAAGAGCGGCACCGATCAGATCGGCGGCGCCGACTACACGTTTGAATGCGTCGGCAACGTCAATCTCATGCGCGCGGCGCTCGAGAGCTGCCACCGCGGCTGGGGCGAAAGCATCATCATCGGCGTCGCGGGTTCCGGCCAGGAAATCTCGACCCGGCCGTTCCAACTTGTGACCGGCAGGGTCTGGAAGGGCACCGCCTTCGGCGGCGCCCGCGGCCGCACCGACGTGCCGAAGATCGTCGACTGGTACATGCAGGGCAAGATCGAGATCGACCCGATGATCACGCATACGATGCCGCTTACGGACATCAACAAGGCGTTCGACCTGATGCACGAGGGCAAGTCGATCCGCAGCGTGGTCGTTTATTGACCCGAGCCGCAGGCGGCTCACGGAGTGTCGGCTGCGGTCAAATGCGGCAAAGTCGCGGCTTTTGCGGATACTTAACGAAATACAAAGGAAGCGGGGCCAAATTTTTGCCTGACGCCGGTGGGATTCGCAGTACCGGGGAATTTGCTGGATTCGGGGGTTCGGGGCTTTGTTGCAACGTCTTGCGTTTTTGGTGTCGGCACTGTCAGTGCTGACGAGCGCGTCGGCTCATGCCGATTATCGGATCACCCGCGATCACGGCGGGCTGGTCGACGAATACAAGGCCAAGTACGCGGCGATCCGCGACCGGGGCGAACGGGTCGTTATTGACGGCATCTGCAATTCGGCCTGCACGCTCGTGCTCGGCATCGTTCCGCTCAACCGCATTTGCGTCACACCGCGGGCGAGCCTCGGATTTCATCAAGCCTATTACGACAAGAGCCTGACGTTCGGCGTCAAGGTGACGAGCTACGCCGGCACCGCCGACCTGATGTCGTACTACCCGGAAACCGTGAAAAGCTGGATCGCCCGCCAGGGCGGGTTGAGCACGGACATGAAAAAGGTCAAGAACGGGCCGGAACTCTGGGCCATCGTCGACCCCTGCCCCGGCGAATATTGATCGTATCCGGCTGACACCGCCGGCTCAGTGCAGGCTCGGGCCTTTGAGAAAACGGTTGCGGTCGCCCGAGGTAACGCGCACCTCGAAGGTACGACCGTCGCGGAAAATCGTCAGCGGCACCTCGACGCCGGCCTGTCCGAGCGACCAGACCCTGCGGAAAAAACCGGCGAGATCGCCGACACGGTCGTCGGCTACGGCCAGGACTATGTCGCCAGTCTTCAGGTTTGCCCGCCGCGAGGGGCCGCCGGTTGCGACGCGGGCGACCACCACCTTGTCGTCGATTTCGGTGGCGTTGAGGCCGAGCCACGGGCGCGGAGGATGATTCGGCCGCCCCAGGGTCATCAGATCGTTGAGAATCGGCTTCAAGAGGTCGATCGGCACGATCATGTTGAGCGGCTCGGGCGTACCGATCTCGCGCACCTGTTGAACCTGCAGCGATCCGATGCCGAGGAGTTCGCCGGCGCCGCCGATCATCGCCGTCCCGCCCCAGAATGGATGCGCGGGGGCGGTGAAAAAAGCCTCGTCGAGCACGTATTCCCAATTGCCGGCAAATTCCTGCTTGGCGGCAATCCGCGCTGCGACCGAATGCCGGCGGCCCCCCGCACCGGCCACGACCACGGAGTCGCCCACCCGAGCGGATTTCGAATGTCCGAGCTGCAACCCGGGAATGTCGATCCTGGCGAGCGCCTGCACCAAGCCGAATCCCGTCTCCTGATCATAGGCAAGCACGGTCGCAGGCACGGCATGCCCGTCGATCAGATGCAGCCAGACCGTCTCCGCCTCGGTGATGAGGTAGCCGATGGTCAAGACCACGCCGTCGCGGATCAGCACGCCGTTCCCAGTCCGCTCAGTGCCCAGGGTTTCGGCGGTGAAGGCGTCGCCGGGGATCATCGCGCGGATGCCAACAACCGCACTTAGCGCCCGCTCGAGGTCGAAAGAATAATCCTCGGGCTTCGGCCGGACAGCAGCAGGCAGTTCCCATTCGCTCGAAGATGTCATCCGGTACTCCATCGACAGGCAACGCTAGCGAACCACAGCCCAAATCGCGACGCCACCCCCCTCCATATAGGGCTGCACATATTCTAACACCGTCCGGTTGAGGCAAAAATCAGACCGCAGCGTTCATGCCCCAGGAGGCCGGGACGTGGCCCATCACAATGGGCAGGTCTTGCCCTTGTTGACCTGAAGCCGCGAACTGCACCAGCGGCCCTGGGTGAGATGGGTGCCGGTCAGCCGGCACAGCCGGCAGACGTCATGGATGCATATCTCATCCAGGTTATTGATCGAGACGACGCTGGCGCTCCGGAGCTTGGTCAAGGACCGCGACACCGTCTCGATGGTGAGCCCGAGATAATCCGCGATCTCCTGCCGGGTCATGGTCAGGCGCACACTCGCATCGTCGTCGCCCGGGCGCGGTCCTGGACACCCGTAACCGCCGCGGCCCGGAATGCACCGCATCAGGAAGCTCGCGATGCGCTCCATGGCGGTCTTGCGCCCGAGCAGCACCGTGTGCTCGTGCAACGCTGCGAGTTGGCCGCACAGATGACCGCTCAGGCGGTTGAACAACAAGGGCGAGCGATCGACCGCAGTGCGATCAAAGGCGGTGCACCGGGTCGCCGCCAGGGTCTCGGCCGTGCAATTGCGCACGGGAGCCGGCGAGAAGCCGAACACGTCGCCGTCGCCCAGCACTTCGACGATCTGGCGGCGTCCATCGGGTAACAGCTTGTAGAGCATGACCACGCCGGTGACGACCTGGAACACCGATTCGGCCTCCTGGCCCTCCAGAAAGATCAGCGTCCGCGGCGCCAAGTGCAGCTCACGCTCGACCGCAGGGGAGCGCGGCGCGCGCATGTCGAAAGCACCGGAGCGGGGGTGAGAGCCTCGGGTTGGCTCTAACGGGAATTCCCGCACGTCGTCGAGCATCGGCTTCATGGACCGCCCTTGACCGTGCCGTAAGGTCCCGGCGCGGTCTGCCATGCACAAATTAGAGCGCAACCCGCGACGGTTACACTACGGACAATCCCGTAGGTATGGCCGCCAGTCTGCGCCTCCACCCGCCGGCTTCGCCCGCGCCCCGGCGCCGGAGTTCGCTCGATCACTTGATCAGCGGCAGCTTCTCGAACTGATGGAAGGGAGGCGGTGACGACAGCGTCCATTCCAAGGTGGTTGCGCCGGGCCCCCAAGGATTATCGCCTGCCCTTTCCTTGCGCATGAAGGCCTGCACCATGGCGTAGAAGAACACGCACAGCCCCAGCGCGAACACGTAGCTGCCGATCGAGGAGATGTAGTTCCAGCCCGAATAGGCGTCCGGGTAGTCGGCGATGCGGCGCGGCATGCCGGCAAGGCCGAGGAAGTGCTGCGGGAAGAAGATCATGTTGGCGCCGATGAAGGCTAGCCAGAAGTGCAGCTTGCCGAGCGTCTCCGAGTACATGTAGCCGCTCATCTTCGGGAACCAGTAGTACCAGGCCGCGAAAATGCCGAACGTGGCGCCGAGCGACATCGTGTAGTGGAAGTGCGCCACCACGTAGTAGGTGTCGTGCATGGCGCGGTCGACGCCGGCATTGGCCAGCACCACGCCGGTCACGCCCCCGACCGTAAACAGGAAGATGAAGCCGATGGCCCATTGCATCGGCGTCTTGAAGTCGATCGAGCCGCCCCACATGGTGGCGATCCAGGAGAAAATCTTCACCCCGGTCGGCACCGCGATGACCATGGTCGCCGCCACGAAATAGGCCTGCGCCGCCGACGACATGCCGACCGTGTACATATGATGCGCCCAGACAATGAAACCGATCGCGCCGATCGCCACCATCGCGTAGGCCATGCCGAGATAACCGAACACCGGCTTGCGGCTGAAGGTAGCGACGATCTGGCTGATCGCCCCGAACGCCGGCAGGATCAGGATGTAGACTTCCGGATGGCCGAAGAACCAGAACAGGTGCTGGAACAGCACCGGATCACCGCCGCCGTCGGCGGTGAAGAATGTCGTACCGAAATTTCGGTCGGTCAGCAGCATGGTGATGGCACCTGCGAGCACCGGGAGGGAAAGCAATAGAAGGAAAGCCGTCACCAGCACCGACCACACGAACAGCGGCATCTTGTGCAGGGTCATGCCGGGCGCGCGCATGTTGAAGATCGTGGTGATGAAATTGATGGCGCCGAGGATCGAGGAGGCGCCGGCAAGGTGCAGCGCCAGGATGCCGAAATCCATCGCCGGCCCTGGATGCCCGGTGGTCGACAGCGGCGCATAGACCGTCCAGCCGGCGCCCACGCCCATTTCGCCGGTCGGCCCCTCGACGAACAGCGACAGCACCAGCAGCGTGATGGCCGCCGGCAGCAGCCAGAACGAGATGTTGTTCATGCGCGGGAACGCCATGTCCGGCGCCCCGATCATGATCGGCACGAACCAGTTGCCGAAGCCGCCGATCAGCGCCGGCATGATCATGAAGAACACCATGATCAGGCCGTGCGCGGTGACGAAGACGTTGAAGGTGTGCGCGCTGGCGAAAATCTGCATTCCCGGGTTTTGCAGTTCGAGCCGCATCCCGATCGACAGCACGCCCCCGATCAGGCCGGCGACGATGGCGAACATCAGGTACATCGTCCCGATATCTTTGTGATTGGTCGAAAACAGGTAACGGCGCCAGCCGATCGGATGCGCGTGCGCATCGTGATGCGGGGCATGAACGTCACGATGCACGATGTCGACGGTCGTCATTTCGCTGCTTCCCCACGATCACGATCGGCCGTCCGTTCCCATTGGCGGCGGCCCGAGACAAGGTTGCAGATGAAACGATCGTGCCGTGCAGGCAGGCTTTGACCCGCGTCAAATAAATAACATCTTAAAAACGTAAATATGGAGCAGCTGCTCACAACGACTTTGCGTCTGTGGCGCGCTCATTCGCCGGCGATGCCACCGCGACCGCCTCGTCGCCAATGCGTGCTGGGTCGATTATAAGGAGGGACCGGTTGCCGTCGGCGGCGACATGATGGACAAATTGTCTACCTGATGGGGAAGGATGACTGCTTCATCTCGCCATTCAATCTCAAGCGGCCAACCGAGGCCGCCGCCGCCGACCTGCGTAGATCGTAACAACGGAGCCGCTGGTCGATGAATCGCAAGGATCGGCGGGCAGCCGGCAAGCGCGGCGGAGGTCCCGGACTGCCCGGGGGTTCCCTCTTCGAACTCGCCGCACAGCGCCATCAAGCCGGCCAGCTTCTCGAGGCCGAAATGCTTTACCGGCAGGTGCTGGCGGGCGACCGAAATCATTCTGCGAGCCTGCATCATCTCGGCATCATCGCCCTGCAGAGAGGCCAGCCGCAGGCGGCGATCGAACCGATCGGACGGGCCATCGCGATCGACGGCCGCAATCCGGAATGCCACTACAACATCGCCTTCGCGTTCCAATCTCTCGGACGGTTCAACGAAGCGGTGAACCATTATCGCGAGGCGATCCGTCTCAAGCGTGACTATGTCGACGCCTACAACAATCTCGGCACCGCCCTCCTCCAGACCGGCGCTCTGGCCGAGGCGATCGCGACCTACGAGCGTATCATCGCACTCAGGCCGACCGCCGAAGCGCACTGCAATCTCGCCAACGTATTGGCCCGCAGCGGCCGGCTTGACGACGCGGTGACGCATTTCCGGCGCGCCCTGACGCTCAAGCCCGATTTCGTCGCTGCTCATAACAATCTGGCAAATGCACTTGCCGGTATGGGCCGGCCGGACGAAGCACTCGGCCATTTCCAGAAGGCGCTCACGCTTGATCCGAACCTGGTCGAGGCCCATGTCAACGTCGGCAATGTCCTGCTGGCGCAAGGCAAGCAGGCGGAAGCGGCGGCACAGTTTCAGCGCGCGCTGATCGTCAACCCGAATTCTCCCGACGCGCACGCCAGTCTCGGCAACGTCTTCCTGGCTCAGGGGAAGCTGAGCGACGCTGCGCATTGCTATCAACGCGCACTTGATCTCAAGCCGGACTTGCCCGAGCCCAACAACAATCTCGGGATCGTACTTTCTGCACAGGGCAATTTCGCGGAAGCCGCCCGCTGCTTCCAGCTCGCAATCGCGCGCAGGCCCGATTTCATCGATGCCTACAACAATCTGGCGCGCGCCTTCCTGTCCAGCGGTCAGATCGACAATGCGCTCGGTGCGCTGCGCCGCGCACTCGCCATCCGGGAAACCGCGGAAACCCAGGCGCTGTTCGTGCAGACCGTTCGCGGCCTGCAGGCTCCGCCTGACATCGACGACTTCCGCGCGCTGTTCTGGCGGGCATTGTCGGAGCCATGGGGGCGCGTCAATCGACTGGCTCCGGTCGCAGCGAAGATCGTCAAGCAGTCGGCGGCGATCGGCGCCTGCATCTCGCGCGCGGTGACTGCCTGGCCGCGCCGGCTGCCGGCGGACGAGTTGTTCGGCCCTGACGGCCTCTCGGCCGTTGCCGGCGATCGCATTCTGCGCAGCCTTTTAGAAACCACGACCATCGCAGATCTCGATTTCGAACGGTTTCTGACCGGCGCGCGCTTTGCCATGCTGCAGATCGCATCCGCCGCCGATGCGTCGTCGCCGGTCGATCCGAAAGCGCTGGACTTCGCGTGCGCGCTGGCGCGGCAGTGCTTCGTCAACGAGCATGTCTTTGCCTCGACCGAAGACGAGGCCGCTACCGTCCGGCAATTGCGCGACAAGGTCACCGCCGCGCTCGCGTCGGGCGCCGCCATTCCCGAGCTTTGGCTCGCAGCGGTCGCGACCTACGATCCGCTGGGCGCGCTGCCTGGCGGGGACAAGCTTTTGGACCGGCGCTGGTCGGAGCCGCTGTCCGGTGTGCTCACGCAGCAGCTACGCGAGCCGGCGACGGAAGCGAAATTGCGCGCCGAGATTCCGGTCCTGACGCCGATCGACGATGATGTTTCGCGCAAGGTGCGGCAACAGTACGAGGAAAACCCTTATCCGCGCTGGGCGAAGGCCGATCCACCGAAGAAGGCGTTGCGATTCGACCAGTACATGCGCAACAAGTTTCCCGCCGCCACCTTCCGCGCACTCGGCAAGGACGATCTTGACTTGCTGATTGCGGGCTGCGGCACCGGGCAACTGACGATCGAGTTCGCGCCGTCCTTTCTGAGCGCTCGAGCGCTGGCGATCGATCTCAGCCTGACGAGTCTTGCCTACGCGCTGCGCAAGACCCGCGAAGCCGGCGTGCCCAACATCGAATATGCCCAAGCGGACATTCTCAAGCTCGGAACGATCGGTAGAACCTTCGACGTCATCGAGTCGAGCGGGGTGCTGCACCATCTCGGCGATCCGTTTGCCGGATGGCGCGTGCTACTCTCGCTCCTGCGGCCGGGCGGCTTCATGGCGGTCGGCCTCTATAGCGACATCGCGCGCGCCGGCATCGTCAAGGCGCGGAACTTCATCGCGGAACGCGGCTATGGCTCAAGCGCCGACGACATCCGCCGATGCCGGCAAGACCTGATCACCCATGATGGCGGAAAGGCGTTCCCCGATGCTTACGCCTCGAGCGATTTCTACAGCACCAGCGATTGCCGCGACCTGCTGTTTCACGTCCAGGAGCACCGCCTGACAATTCCGCCGATTGCGGCGTTCCTCGCCGACAATGCGCTCGACTTCATCGGCTTCGAACTTGAAGCCGCCGTGGCGAGCCAATACCGCGCGATGTATCCCGATGACGCCGCAATGACAGATTTGGCGTCCTGGGATGAATTCGAACACCGGAATCCCGGCGCATTTTCCGGCATGTACCAGTTCTGGGTGCAGAAGCGAACGTGAGGAGAGGGCCGTTCGCTTGCTGCGGAATATCAGAACCAGCCGTTAACCAGCCTTGATGCCGGCCGTCCGTACGACCTTGCCCCACTTCTCGGCTTCGGCGGCCATGAATTTTCCGAACTCTTCGGGGGAGCCGGTCAACGGCAACGCTGCCAGATCGGCGAGCCGCGCTTTGACTTTTGGTTCGGCGAGCACGGCGTTGATCTCGGTATTCAGCTTGGCGACGATTTCGGAAGGCGTGTCCTTGGGCGCCGCGATCCCGAACCAGTTGCTGGCCACGAAGCCCGGCAGGAACTGGTTGACGGTCGGCAACTCCGGCAGCGCTTGCGAACGTGCGGCGGTGGTCACCGCCAGGGCGCGCAATTTGCCCGCTCTGACATGCTCGATCGACGACGGAGCGTCGGCGAACATCAGTTGGACCTGACCGCCGAGCAGGTCCGTGATCGCCGGTGCATTGCCCTTGTAAGGCACGTGAACCATGTCGACGCCGGTCAGGATCTCGAATAGTTCGCCACACAGGTGGATTGTGGTCGCGACCCCGGGAGAGGCAAAATTGATTTTGCCGGGCCTTGCCTTGGCGTAGGCGATAAACTCCGGCACGGTGCGGACCGGGATCTCTGGATTGACCTCCATGATCAGAGGTCCATTGCTGATGCCCGAGACCGGCGCGGTGTCGCGCATGAATTTGAAATTGAGCGTGGTGTAAAGGAAATCGGCAACCGGATTTCCCGGAACGACTAGCAGGAGCGTATGGCCGTCGGCGGGCGAACGTATCATCGCCTCGGTGGCGATGTTGCCTGCAGCCCCGGGCCGATTCTCGATGATGATCGTCTGCCCGAGACGTTCGGACAGCGACGGACTGACCAGACGTGCGAGGATGTCGGCCGGTCCCCCGGGCGGAAAACCAACGAAGATGCGGATCGGTTTTGACGGAAAAGCCTGTGCGTGTGCGATGCGCGAAACCGCCGGCAACGCAACAGCTCCGGCCGCCAATTGCAGAAAATTTCGGCGGGGAAGTTTCATCGACGCCTCCCTGGGCAGCGTCGGCGCTGAGCGCTCGGACGCGCAAGTTGTTCTTGATTGATAATACGGCGCCCGCCGATGGCATCCTTGCCGCACCTCTTCGGGATTTCGGCATGTCCCAGCGGCGGCTTTGGCAACTCTACCTGCCACCGTGGCGGTGAGAAAGGGCCAAAGCAACAGGTGAGCCCGCGGCATTCTCGCCCTCGTCAAATGGGGCGATGCATGAACAGCCGGCTCGATGAGAGCCCATTCTGTCTTGGCAACCGTCGTCGACCGCGCGGTTGAGCCTCGAGCCTCAGCCCTCGGCTTCGCGGTTCAAGACGAAGTCTGCCGGCGGCTCAGGGCCCCACAGGTAGAACGAGTCCTCAGGCGCGTGGTGGCCCGCCTCCCAGTTCTGGGACGCGCCGATGTAATCGATGTCGCAGGAATATTCGGCGAAGCTTCCCCACGGGTCCTGCACATAATGGAAGTAGTTCGATCCGAGCACGTGGCGGCCGAGGCCCCAGCCCTTGACATGGCCCTTGTCCGCCATGGTCATGGCGCCAAGCCCGATATCGTCGATGCTCTGCGTGTCCCAGCTGCAATGATGCATGCCGTAAGCCGGCGACTGGGCGAATGCCAAGATGTGGTGATCGCTGCCGTGGACGGCGTGCATGAACGCCACCACGTCGGAATCGTCCGACAGCCGCAGCCCGAGATTCTGCGAATAGAACTCGACCGCCTTGGCGACGTCGGTGGTGAACGACAGCACGTGCGACAGCCGGCGCGGCCGCACCGCTGGCGCGTTGGCGCGCACCGGGGCGCCCGCCACCCCTTCGGGCGACGAACTCCAGACGCCGCTCATTTTGCGATCTGGCGACGTCTTGGGCGCGACCTTGACCTCCACCAGGAGACCGGCTGGATCGAGCATCCAGAAGCCGTTGCTCTCGAAGCCTGCCGGCGGATCGATCAGGTCGGCGCCGTTGCGCTCCGCCCGCTCCCGCAGATAGGGGAAATCGTCGGCGTAGCAGCCGAACGACAGATGATGCAGGCGCTTACGCTTGCCTTCGACCACGCTGCCCCAGCGATGGTCGTGGCCGAAGGTTTTGAGCGCGAGCGTATTGCCGTCCTCCAGGACATCGAGTCCGAAGTCCGAATAGAAGCGCTGCGCCGGCTTGAGGTCCGGCACCGCCAGGACGAAGTGGTCGAGCGAATGGACGCCCAGCGCCCGCTGATCGGACGTCTTGGAAACAAAACCACGGATCGCGGTCATAAGGACACCTGCCGGTTGTCGGAATCCGGCAGGCAGCAAATCACGGGCGTGGGGCCGGTCTTTGATCCGGATCAAACGGCGGTGTCGTCTTTAGGCGGAAGTCAGAGACGCCGAGAACGGCCCGAAAGGCTGCGGCACACGGGCGCACCGGCAGCGAAGTAACCGGAGAGCCGCTTTGATTGAGAAACATTAATTCGGTTGTCACCTCGCGGTAAGGCCCGCGCCTGCATTTAGCCGCTCAACACGGCGCCCGCGGGCGCCCAATCCGATGGAGGAACCATGATCAACCTGAATCGTGCCCGTTCGGCGCAACGTCTTGCCCTTCTTGCCACCGGCGCGAGCTTTGCCGCCGCGGCGCTTCTCTTTGGCCCGGGCGTTTCCGGCCAATCGATGCTGCCGACGGTGCCGACCGCGAACGCCAAGGAAACCGCGCCGCAGGCCAACCGTGGTTGGATCGGCGTGCAGATCCAGCCCGTCACCGGCAACATTGCCGAAGGCCTCGGCATGAAGGACCAGAAGGGCGCACTGGTCGCCGAACCGCTCAAGGACAGCCCAGCCGCGAAGGCCGGCATCCTCGCGGGCGATGTGATCACCGCGCTGAACGGTGAAGCGATCAAGGATGCCCGCGACCTTGCCAAACAGGTCGGCGAGATGGCTCCGGGTAGCACGGTGAAGCTCACGATCTGGCGCAAGGGCGAAGAGAAGGGCGAAGAGAAGTCGTTCTCGCTGACGCTCGGTGAGATGCCGAAGCAGAACGAGGCGCGCGCCGAGGCGCCGAAGGCCGATGCTGCGAAGACCGACGCGGATCAGGCCGAGACGCCAAAGCTCGGTCTGATGCTCGCGGCTGCGGAGCATGTCGCAGGCGGCGGCTCGGAAGGGGTCATCGTCGTCGACCTCGACCAGGGCGGACCCGCCTTCGAGCACGGCTTCAAGGTCGGCGACATCATCCTCGATGTCGGCGGCAAGAAGGTCACTACCCCGGTCGATGTGCGCGATGCCGTCAGGAATGCCCACAAGGACGGCAAGCGCGTGGTGTTGATGCGTCTGAAGTCGGACGAGACGACCAAGTTCGTCGCCATTCCGATCGCTCGCGCCTGAACCGGGTGAAGCGCGTTTCGCCGGCTCGCCGCATCGGCCCGGTCGAAACGCACGCCGGGGACGAAACAAGCAAGAAGACCGTCCCCGGCGCCTTCGAGGCGCCACCGCAAACTCACGGAGGTGCGCTACTCTGCGCGAAATTCGACGCAGAAAGTATATTGGCGCGCTCGAAGGGATTCGAACCCCTGACCCCCAGATTCGAAGTTAGGATCACAGTCCCCTCGGTGGTTTTAAATAACAAACAACTTCGTCAGTTATTGCTGTATTTGCTTTATTTCCAGGCTTAGACCCCCTAATCTCTTTTAGGATTAAAACATAGGAAGGCAGCCCGCCGACCCGGTTTTTCCTTATTTGGGAGGACGGCCCGAATGAAGCTTACCGAACGGTCGATTGCAAAGTTGAAGGCCCCTGATCCCAGCGGATCACAGAAACTACACTGGGATGACGGCCTGAAAGGGTTCGGGGTCTTGGTCTCCGGCACCAGCAACGCCAAATCGTACATCGTCCAGCGCACCCTCCCCGGCGGCCGGACCAGAAGAATTACCATCGGTCGAACTAACGTCGTCACCCTGACCGAGGCCACCGTGCGCGCCAAGGAACTTCTGGGCGCGTTCTACCGTGGCATCGACCCGAAGGCCGGGCGTCGCGGTGACCATACCCTGCGGTCGGCGCTGACCGAGTACCTCGCCATCCGTACCGACTTGCGACCACGAAGTGCCGAGGCCTATCGGGACAGCGTCACCCGCCATTTGAAACCTTGGCTCGACCTTCCGCTTCGCGAGATCACCCGCCCGATGGTGGAGGATCGGCTCAAGAAGATCGCCCGGGACGTGGCCAACGAATCGAACCACAACGGTCACGCTGCCGCCAATTCAGCCATGCGGGCACTCCGGGTGCTATACAATTTCGCCAGCGACCGCGCCCCGCCGACCAATCCGCTACCGCCGAACCCAGTGAAGCTGAAGAAGGTGTGGCTCGAAGTTCAACCGCGAACCCGTCATCTGAGCGGCGACGAGTTGCCAAAATTCTACGCCGCCGTTTGTGAACTGGACAATCAGGTATCGCGGGACTTCATCTTGACCTTGCTCTTCACCGGACTGCGACGGCGCGAAGCTGCTGGGTTGCGGTGGGAACACATCGACCTCAAGCACAAGGTCATCCGTCTTCCGGCCACTTCGACCAAAGCCAAGCGCCCGCTGGATTTGCCGATGTCGGACTTCGTCTATGATCTTCTGGCCCGTCGCCGCGCCCTCGGTGACACCACCTGGGTGTTCCCTGCCCCGTCGCGCTCCGGCCACATCGAGGAGCCGCGCCATCCTCTCGACCTGGTGCACGCAGCGACCGGCATCTACGTCTCGGCCCACGACCTGCGACGCTCTTACGTCACCGCAGCCGAGTCGACCGACATGTCGGTGTTGGCGCTCAAGGCGCTGGTGAACCATGCCTTGGGCAACGATGTCACCGCCGGATATGTGCAGATGAACGTCGACCGTCTTCGCGAGCCAGCACAGCGGGTGTGCGATCGGTTAAAACTTCTTTGTGGAATCTCGGTAGCCCAAGTCCCCGAATTGTTGTAACCCTAAAAGTGGGACCAGCGGCTATCGTGGGTAAACGCCGCAACGCGGTTCTTGATCTCTTGCATCAGGCAGGCTTTGGCAAGCCAGGGTAATCCGACCCGCCACGACCCTCGGAAACTGATCTCGGCCCGGGTCTGATAAACCCGAGCGAAACCGCCCACTCGGATTTCGCAGCAGAGGTCGCATCCAGAACGCAAAAGCGTTTCGGGTGCGGCCTCTTTTTGTTGTTGGCCGCATTCGGGCGCTCCCAATCGGGGAGTCGACCTCGTGCAGAAATTCCACCTCGATAAGCGCGCCGCCCACATCGCCAACCAGCCGGGCGATGATGACGAGTTGCTGCCAACCCCCGAAACAGCCCGGTTGGCTGGGTGTCAGCACTCAATGGCTCGAAATTGGCCGCAGCAAGAATTATGGCCCGCCCTTCGTGCGCGTCGGTCCAAGGACGATCCGTTATCGACGCGGCACCGTCCGCAAATGGCTTGGACGCCGCGCCCATCAAAGCACCAGCGAATACAAGCGCGTGAAGGCGGAGGCGTGACCGCCATGCACAGCATCACGCTGCCGCCCGGCGTCATCGCCACGGCAACCGGGCTGGTCGTCCCTGCCGATTTGCCCATCGCCGTGTGGGTGTCGATTGGCGAGCGGCTTGCAAAAGTTGAGTGCGCCACGGTGTGGCAGATCGCCGACTGGTGGGCGCACGGGTCGCACGTCTACGGCCGACGCAAAGCAATTGTTGCGGCCACGACCCCGCTGGGAGCCAGGTTCTCGTTCGGCACGTTGATGAACCTCGGTTCGACCGCCCGTGCCGTCGCAGCCTCACGACGTCGTGAGGTTTTGTCGTTCTCGCACCACGTGGAGGTCGCGAAGTTATCGCCGGAGCGCCAGGACTACTGGCTTAGTCGAGCAGTCGCCGAATCCCTTTCGGTCGCCAAACTCCGTTCCAAGATGTTGGAGGCGGCGCGGGGCGAGCACGCGGGGTTCTCCGACGAAGAGAAAGCTCGCGCTTGGCTGCAAAGTGTCCAGAAGATCGCGCAAACCATCGAGCGGATGACGGTGTTCAGTCCGTCCCTGCCCCGTGAGGTCTGCGACCTTCTAAGGCGCGATCCGGATGAGCGGGCCGGGTTTATCGCGGCCTGCAATACATTCGCCAATTTCGGTGTGTCTGGCCGCCGTCAAGTCGAACTCGACGTGCGTGCAGCACGGCTCGCCATCCCAGCGGCGCAAGAAGACGACGACGGAGTACTCGACGACGTTGGAGCCCTCGCCGTCGTTGCAGGCGAAGTGCACGAGATGCGGGCTGCGGAATGAAACGGCCCCGACCGATGTGCAGTCGGTCGAGGCCCTGGCGACGACAAGACGAACGGCGGTGAGGACGCCATCCAATGGACAAAAATAACGCAGGCGGCGAGCGGCCGCAAGACGAACCGGCGATCAAGGTCACGGCCGGACTCGGCACGGGACGGAAGTTCGACGCAGCCCTCCTGCAACGGCGAGCGGCATTCGCACCACTCCGCCTGCTGCCACGCTGGGTCTGCTGGCGATACGAGTTTCGGGACGGACGGCGGACCAAGCCGCCGATCAATCCGCGCACCGGCGCGTACGCGAACACTGCCGACCCGTCGACCTGGGGCACGTTCGCCGAGGCGGTCGCACGGGTGCAAGCCGATCCCAGTGTTGAGGGCATCGGCTTCACGCTGGTGGAGGACGACGACATCTACGGCGTCGACCTTGACCACGTCATTGATCCGGCGACCGGCGCGATGTTGCCGTTCGCGGCGGAGATCGTGGCGCTGGCCGAAACCTACTGCGAGCGCAGTCCGTCTGGGACGGGGCTGCGCATGTTGGCGCGTGGCAAGCTCGGCGCTGCCATTAAGGAGGACGCCGCTAACGTCGAGGCGTATGAGTGCTGGCGCTATATGACCGAGACCGGCGACAAGCTCGACGGCGCGCCGGACGACATTCGAGAAGCACCGCAGATGCTGGCGTTGCTGCGCAAGCGCGTCGAAGAGGTCCGGGCTCTGCAGCCGCCGACGAAGACCAAGGCGAACGGTGCGCACTACTCCGACGACGACCTCGACACAGCTGCATTGCAAAACCTCGATAGTTGGGTCCGCGACTTGTTCGGCGACAAGGCGAAGAAGACAGCACGTGGATATCGCATCCCTTCGCGGGCGCTTGGCCGTGATCTTCAGGAGGACCTTTCCATCACGCCCTCGGGCATCGTCGACTTTGGCGTCGCGGACATGGGCGACCCGACGGAGGGCAAGAGGACGCCGGTCACCTTGATCATGGAGCACCGCAAGTGTTCGCGTGACGAGGCTGTGGCGTGGTTGTGCGAACGACTCGGGCGGCCGGTGCCGGAGCGGAGTGCGCATGTCCTGATTAATCCGACTCCGTGGCAGTGGGTCGAACCGCAGAACATTCCCAAGCGCGCCTGGGTCTACGGCAATTACTATTTGCGCCGGAACATCTCCGCACTTCTTGCCCCAGGGGGTGCAGGCAAGTCGAATCTTGCCATCGCCGAAGCGTTGGCCATGGCGTCCGGGCAGGCCATCCTTGGCATCAGCCCAGTCGGTAGCCTGAATGTTTGGTACTGGAACGGCGAGGACAGCACCGACGAACTCGACCGACGAATAGCAGCAGCAGCGAAGCACTTCGATGTTCGGGCTCAGGACATCAACGGGCACTTGTTCGTCGATTCCGGGCGCGCCACGCCGATCACAATTGCCGAGGACACTCGAACGGGCATTCGCGTTGCACATCCGGTTGCCGAACGGATGATAGCGGTGCTGGGCGAAAAGCACATCGACGTTCTTATTGTTGACCCGTTCATCAGCTGCCATCGCGTCGTCGAGAATGACAACGGTGCGATTGACGCGGTCGTCAAAACCTGGGGCCGCATCGCCGAAGTGACCAACTGCGCGATCCTGCTGGTGCATCACGTGCGCAAGACAGGCGGCGAGGCCGTCACGGTTGAGGATGGCCGAGGCGCTTCGGCATTTCGTGACGCCGTTCGAATCTCACGAACGATCAACACCATGACGGCTTCGGAGGCGACAGGCGCGGGGATTGATGAGAAGCAGCGCCGTCGATTCTTCCGCACCGATCTGGGCAAGGCGAACTTCAGCGCACCGGCGGAGGTGGCGGAGTGGTACCGGCTCGAGTCGGTCTTTCTGGATAACGGCGGCAACGAACTCGATAGCGGCGACTCGGTCGGCGTCGTGGTGCCGTGGCGCTATCCGCAAGTCGTCAATCTGGTGGCGACGGTCGCCGACATCAAACTCGCCCAGCTGATTATGGGGCAGCGCGAAGGACTGTGGCGGGAGAACGCGCGTTCGAAGTCGGAGCCGTGGGTCGGCGTGGCGGTCGCCGAGGCGATGCAGAAGGACCTGAACAATGCCGCCGACAGGAAGGCG